>CAILVI010000176.1 GCA_903837595.1 uncultured Thiodictyon sp. | reverse complement strand
CGCCATCGCCGCCACTGCCAGCCCGGCGGCCGGGGGGACGGCCAGTTGCACGCCAAACCCTGCCGACTACGACGGCACCAGCACCTGCAGCGCGACGCCCACCGCCGGCTACACCTTCAGCGCCTGGAGCGGCGACTGCACCGGCGCCAACTGTGTGTTGAACAACGTGACTGCGGCCAAGGCGGTTACCGCGACCTTCACGCGCAACAGCTACGCCGTCACTGCCACCGCCAGCCCGGCGGCCGGGGGGACGGCCAGTTGTACACCCAACCCGGTGGACCACGGCACCAGCAGCACCTGCAGCGCCACGCCCACCGCCGGCTATACCTTCAGCGCCTGGAGCGGCGACTGCACCGGCGCCAGCTGTGTGTTGAGCAACGTGACCGCGGCCAAGGCGGTCACCGCGACCTTCATGCGCAACAGCTACGTCATCACTGCCAGCGCGAGTCCGGCGGCGGGCGGGGCGGTGTCTTGCACGCCCAACCCGGCAGACTACGACGGCACCAGCACCTGCGGCGCGACGCCCAACGCCGGCTACACCTTCAGCGCCTGGAGCGGCGACTGCACCGGGGCCAGCTGTGTGTTGAGCAACGTCACCGCGGCCAAGGCCGTCGCGGCGACCTTCAGCCTTAACACCTACGCCATCACCGCCACTGCCGCGCCCGCGGCGGGCGGCGTGGCAAGCTGCACGCCGAACCCGGTGGACTACGGTGCCACGAGCCTCTGCACGGCCTCGGCCAACACCGGCTATACCTTCATGGCGTGGAGCGGCGACTGCACCGGAGCCGGCACCAGTTGCACCCTGACCAATGTCACCGCGGCCAAAAGCGTGACGGCCAACTTCGGTTACAACATCGCCGCCAGCGTCAGTCCGGCCGGTGCCGGTACGGTGAGTTGCACGCCCAACCCGGTCGCGCCCGGGGATGCCAGCACCTGCCCTGCCAGGGCCAGCCCGGGTTATGTCTTCGCCGGTTGGCGTGGGGACTGTGCGGGCCGGGCCGGCACGATCTGCACCCTGAGCAACATCACATCCGCGAAGACAGCCGTGGCGACTTACGTCCCGATGGCGCTGGTCGTGCCCAGCCGCGGCGGTTGGCGGGCAACCCTGGGGCGATGAGCTGAGGTTTCATGGCGGATCGCCCTGTGGGCATCCGCCTTACGGGTACCGCGGTTTGTAAGCTCTGGGGGCGGTTCCTCCGTGCGGTGTGTTTGCCCGGGTTTCCAAGTTCCAGAATCGTCCCGCATGGGGCCGCCTCGCCGTTATACTGCGCCCCCATGTCACTGCTCAAGAAAAAACCCGCCTGCCCGATCCACGGCTGCGCGCTGCGGCTCTCCCACCACGGCAAGAAGACCAACCCGGGGCACTACTGGATCGAGGTCCAGGGGGCGCCGCTGCTCTACTGCCCGGAGTGCCACGAGCGCGGCACGGATACCTCGGTGGAGATCGAGGCGGAGGCGTCCAACGCCTTCCTGCGCCAACTGATCCGGCTGTACGACGGCTTTGAGTTTCCGCCGGAACTCGGCAAGCCGCGCATCCGCCTGGACTTCAACCCGGGGCGGGCCGTTCCGGAGGGCCTGCCCGCGGCCGGTCGCCCGCTCGATCAGGGGTTGGCCCCGGCGTTCGAACCGGCCCAGACCGCGGCCCCCAGTCCCCCGGCCGACCTTCGGACCAGTCCGCAGGCCAGTGGGGCCGAAGGGCCGCCCGAGGACGCCCAGACCTTCGAGAGTTTCCAGCCGCGCAAACCGCGACACGGCCTTGACCAACTGGTGCTGGACCCCGAGACCCTGGCGCGCATCCGCGAGTCGGTCAACGTGCTGCTGTCCCAGGACCTGCTGTTCGGCTGCTGGAATCTCGGCGCCGTGGCCCGCACCGGCCGGCGCATGGCGCTCAACTTTTACGGGCCCCCAGGAACCGGCAAGACCCTGGCCGCGGAGGCCATCGCGGCCATGCTGGAGCGCGAGATCCTCATCATCAGCTACGCCGAACTGGAATCCAAGTATGTCGGGGAGACGCCCAAGAACATCCGCGCGGCCTTCCGTCGCGCCACCGAGACCGGTGCCTTGTTGTTCTTCGACGAGGCCGACTCGATCCTCGGCAAGCGCCTGACCCAGGTCTCCCAGGCGGCGGACAATTCGATCAACGTCGCCCGCAGCACTACCCTGATCGAGCTGGACAACTTCGACGGGGCCGTGATCTTCGCCTCCAACCTGGTGAAGAATTACGACACCGCTTTCCTGCGTCGGGTGCTCGCGCATGTCGAGTTCCCGCTTCCCGCGACCGAGCAGCGCCGCCAAATCTGGGAGCGTCATATCCCCAAAGAGTTGCCGATCAGGGAGGACGTTGACTTTTCGCTGCTGGCCCAGTATTCAGAGCATGCGGCGGGTGGTGACATCCAGAATGCCGTCCTGCTCGCCGCCTCCTATGCCTCGCTGCGGCAAGGGGTGGAGCAGGTGGTCAGCATGGCCGATTTCAAACGGGCCATCGCCTTTGTACTCGACGGCAAGCGGCGCATCTTGGAATGAGCACGGCCCCCTCGTTCTCATCCGGCGCATTCCCCTACTCGTTCCCACGCGCCGCGTGGGAACGTATCCCGGGACGCTCAGCGTCCAGAAAATCAATAACAATCAACCGGAGTACTACCGATGAGCACCCCCTATGACATCTGAGTCGCGTCAATACCGCTTGGGCTTCCTGACCCTGGCCCCCGGTATCCTGCCCCGGCATGCCTGGAGCCTGCTCGTCGCCGCCTTTTTCTCCATCGGCCTGATGATCTTCATCAGCGTCGGTCAGACCTATGTGCTCAATGCGTTGCTCAAGGTGCCCGTGGAGCAGCAGGGGTCTATCAGCGGTAATCTGGTGTTCTGGACCGAACTCATTACGCTGGCGCTTTTTATGCCGGCCGGCATCCTGATGGACCGCATCGGGCGCCGCTCCATCTATGCCGTGGGCCTGCTCCTGCTGGCGGCCACCTATGTACTCTATTCCCAGGCGACCTCGGTCCATGACCTCTATCTCTACCGCATCGTCTATGCCTGCTCGGTGGTCGCCGTTGCGGGGGGGCTGTCGACGGTCATGGTGGACTATCCGGCCGAGAACTCGCGCGGCAAGCTGGTGGCCACGCTGGGCTTTCTGAGTGGACTCGGGGTCGCCTTCATCCAGGGCTTGGGCGCGCTGCCCCAGGCCCTCATCAAGCACGGCTGGAACGAGCAACAGGCCGGGCTCATCACCCATCTGGGTGTTGCGGGACTGGCGGTCGCCGTCGCCGTGCTGGTGGCCGTTGGGCTCAAGGGCGGGACCCCGATGCACCGGCGGGACCGTCCGGGGGTGCGTGAACTCTTCGTCAGCGGCTTCGCGGCGGCGCGCAATCCGCGCATCCTGCTCGCCTATAGTGCCGCCTTCATCGCCCGCGGTGACCAGTCGGTCAATGCCATCTTTATGATTTTGTGGGGCACTACCGCGGGGCTGGCCGCCGGGATGGGGAATGCGCAGGCGGTCAAGCAGGGCATGTTCTTTTTTGTCATCGCCCAGGTCTCCGCGCTGCTCTGGTCGCCCGTGCTGGGCCCATTGCTCGACCGGTTGGACCGGGCCACCGCACTGGGTGTTTGCATGCTGCTCGCCGCCATCGGCAACTTCTCACTCCTGTTCCTGGAGAGCCCGCTGTCCGCCAATGCCTGGGTCTTCTCCATCCTGATCGGTATCGGCCAGATCAGCGTCTATCTGGGCGCCCAGTCGCTCATCGGCCAGGAGGCCCCGACCCGCCAGCGCGGTTCGATCATCGGTGCATTCAATGTCTCCGGGGCCATCGGCATCCTCGCGATCACCTGGCTGGGCGGGCGCCTGTTCGACCACGTGGCCCCGTGTGCGCCCTTCGTGTTGGTGGGCCTCATCAACTTGCTGCTGGTCGCGGGGAGCCTCTATGTGCGGGTCAAGGCGCCGCGGCCGCCCATGGACAGGAGCGGGGAGGGCCAGCCGGCGGCGGGGCTGCATTAGCCATCCATCTCTTTCTCGTGACACCGCTGCGGCGGCGTCACGCCTGTGTCAGGCCTGGAATAATGATCAAGGCCCGAACGGGCGATTTTGAGTCGATTCAGAGGTTGCAATAACAATAGCGGGGGACTGGTATGTGTCATCTAGCGTCGGATGTCTCATCGGCAATGCGGCCAGGCGGCCAATGGCGCCTGCCCCGGCTCTTGGTCCTGCTGCTCGGGCTGATCCCGGCGCTGAGTCAGGCAGCGGGCTGGACCCCGGCCGGAAGCCTAAGCACTGCGCGTTGGGATCACAGCGCCACCCTGCTCCCGGACGGCCGGGTGCTGTTCGTGGGAGGCAGCAACGGCACCGGTGCACTCATGACCGCCGAACTGTACGACCCGGCGACTCACGCCACGGTCGCCGCCGCCGGTCTCACCACGGCTCGCCAGGCCCACGGCACCACTCAGCTCGCCGACGGGCGCGTGTTGGTTGTGGGCGGCTATAATCCCAGCACCTTTCTCGCCAGCGCCGAGCTTTACGACCCGCGGACCAATACCTGGAGTGCGGCCGGCAGCCTCACCACGGCGCGGGCGGACCCCGTTACCACGCTGCTCCCGGACGGGCGCGTGCTGGTCGCCGGCGGGTACAATTTCAGCCCCTATCCCACCAGCGCCGAGGTCTACGACCCGGCAAAGAATACCTGGAGTCCGGCCGGCACGATTGCCCACGGCGCCTGGTTGGCCACCGCCACCGTGCTGGCCGACGGGCGGGTATTATTGGTTGGGGGTCAGGGCGACACCGGAATTCGCAATACCGCCGCGCTCTACGACCAGGCAACGAATCAATGGAGCCCGGCCGCCGACCTCGCCGGGGCCCGCGCCTTTCATACCGCGACCCTGCTCCCGAGCGGGGGCGTGCTGGTCGCGGGTGGCGGGGTCGGTGTCGGTGGTTTCACTACCAACTCGGAGCTGTATGACCCGGTGACCAATACCTGGAGCGCCGGCGGCCAGCTCGGCAGCGCCCGGGGGGGACACAACGCCGTGTTGCTCCCCACCGGACGGGTCCTGGTGGCGGGTGGACTCAATCCCAGCAATACGGTCATCGCCGGTTGCGAGGAATATGACCCGGTGACAAACAAATGGGCAACGGTCGGCAGCCTCGCCGACGCGCGCTACGATGATTCCGCCACCCTGCTCCCCGACGGGCGCGTGCTGGTCACGGGCGGCGCGGGTCTCGCCGGTGCAACCCTGAGCAGCGCCGAGCTTTATGCCTCCGGAAACGGCACCTGGACCGCGGGGGCCAACCTCGGCTCCCCGCGCGTCAATCACACCGCCACCCTGCTCCCCGACGGTCGTGTGCTCGTCACCGGAGGATACGACTACGCCAACAGTGCCTTGCTCACCGGTGCCGAGCGGTACCAGCCGGCGAGCGGCACCTGGTCCCCCGCCGGCAGCCTCACCGTCGCGCGCCAGTTTCACACCACCACGGTGCTCGCCGACGGACGCGTCCTGGTGGTGGGCGGGCAGGACGCCACCGGCGAGCTCGCCAGTGCCGAACTGTATGACCCGACGACCGATACCTGGAGCCCGGCCGGCGCCCTCACCACCGCACGCACTAGCCCCACCGCGACGCTGCTCGCCGATGGACGCGTCCTCGTCGTCGGCGGGGGGACCTCGAACGGTAGTCGGGTGTTGAGCAGCGCCGAACTGTACAACCCGACGACCAACACCTGGACCGCGGCCAGCGGCCTCACCACCGCCCGCGCCAGCCACACTGCCACCCTGCTACGCAACGGGCGCGTGCTGGTGGCCGGCGGCGGCACCACCGGCAGTCAACCGGGCAGTTACCTGCAGAGCGCTGAGTTGTACGACCCCGCGACCGACGCCTGGACCCTGGCCGGCAGCCTCACCGACCCCCGCGTGATGCACACCGCCACCCTGATCCCCGACGGGCGTGTCCTGGTCGTGGGTGGGATGAACTACACCACCATCTATGTGGACCCCGCGGGCGCCCTCTACAGCGCCGAGCTGTACGACCCGGCGACCGACACCTGGACCACGACCGGTTATCTCGCCACGCCCCGCTTTGGCCACAGCACCTCACTCCTGTCCGACGGCGGGGTGCTCGTCGCCGGCGGGGTCAACGGCCCAGACGGCTGGCTGAACAGCACCGAGCGGTTCGATCCGGCGACCGGCACCTGGGGTGGGGCGGCCACCTTCACAGTCGCCCGCAAGCAGCATACGAGCACCCTGCTCCCCGACGGACGCGTGCTGCTGGCGGGAGGGATGGTGGTCAATGCATCCTATGCCGGCGTCTCGCTTGCCTCCACTGAGCTGTATGACCCCCGCGGCTACACCCCCTGGCACGTCGTCGCCTTAACCGGCGTCACACCCGCCCTCGGTCCCAGCCTGGCCCTCGAGGTCCAGGGGAACGGACTGCGCCCCGCCCAGGATGCCGGCAGCGGGACCTTCCAAAGGTCGCCGGTGAATCTCCCCCTGCTTGCTGCCCTGCGCCTGGACAATGGCGAACTGCGCTGGCTGCCGCTCGACCCCGGTCAGGCGCCAACCGACACCGGGCTGCGGGTCGCTGCCGCTGATCTCGCCGGCCTCGCCGACGGCCCCTGGTTGCTCACCCCGGTCGTGGTCGGCATCCAGGGCCCCGGGCGCATCACCCTGGTCAACCTCCACACCCATAACACCTATGCCATCACCGCCACCGCCGCGCCCATGGCGGGCGGTGTGGCCAGCTGTACACCCAACCCGGTCGCGTCCGCCGGCACCAGCACCTGTACCGCCACGGCCAGCATGGATTATGTCTTCGCCGGTTGGGGCGGGGACTGCGCCGGTCCGGCCGGAACGACCTGTACCCTGAGTAACATCACCTCAGCCAAGGCCGTCACGGCAACGTATCTCGAGGCGGTGCTGGTACTGCCGAGCCGCGGCGGTTGGCGGGCCGCCCTGGGGCAATGAGCCGAGTGCTAGGAGACCGGGTCCGAATGGCAAAGTTGCGTCGAGGCTGCCGCTGTCCCGACGGTGGCTGACCCGGCGCCGTCGCTTCATTGGGGCTTCCCATTCCCCCCGATAACCGACATGATTGCCCGATCGACCTCTAACCCTGCCCAGGTGCGCGCAGCGGCGCGTCGGCGGCGGCCAGTTCGGCCGCGGGTACGCCGGCTGAGGCCGTCCCTGGCACTGGATTCCGGCGTCCTGCCGGAATGACGGTGTCACTTGGTGTGGACGGGGGGGAAGTAGGTGCAATCATCGACATCAGCGGCGAAGACCATCCATGAGCACAACATCGAATTTAGCAGGGACTGACAAGGCGGCCCGGCCGCTGGTCGGGATTGTCATGGGCAGCGACTCGGACCTGCCGGTGATGCGGGAGGCGGCGGACATCCTGCGGGAGTTCGGTATCCCCTACGAGATGACCATCGCCTCCGCTCACCGCACCCCCCGACGTGCCATCGACTTTGCCGAGGGTGCGGTGGGGCGCGGTCTGCAGGTCATCATCGCCGGTGCCGGCGGGGCGGCCCACCTGCCGGGCGTGCTGGCGGCCTTCACGCCGCTGCCGATCATCGGGGTGCCCACCAAGTCGGCCGCCCTGTCCGGTCAGGATTCGCTGCTGTCCATCGTGCAGATGCCGGCCGGGGTGCCGGTGGCCACCGTGGCCATCGACGGCGCCAAGAACGCCGGTATCCTCGCTGTCCAGATCCTGGCCACCGCGGACCCGGCACTGCGCGAGCGGGTCGTCGCCTACAAGCGCGGCCTGGAGGCGGCGGTGTTGGAGAAGGCGGCGCGGCTGGAGGCGGCGCAAGCGTGAGGAGCCGGCCGGTCAAGTGCCGCCAGACAACGCGCCCATTGGCGCACTGGCCTGTCTGGTCCCGTCAGCCGTATTTCTTATGCGTGGCCACAGCGCAATCGCTCAGTGCAGTACCGCATCCAGACTCTCGGCGGTGAGGATGCGTTCGGACCAGTCCAGCAGGGTATCGGCATCTGCCTCGACGATGCGCTGACGCACCGCCGCGCTCGGGGGGCCAAATTTTCGTTCGATCAAATGCAGGACGACCTTGGCCTCGCCCTGTTGTTGTCCTTGCTCGATGTAGCGGTCGATGAAGGTCTGCATGATGGGGTCTCCGGTGGAGGTCTGTTGCAGCAGCAGGCGGGCATCGTGCTCGTCCACGCGCTGGGTGCTTTGGACGTAGTGCCCCATTCCACCCTAGGTTGCATACCGACCCCAACGGGGTCGAACATATCAGCCCAGGGCAACGCCCTGGGTTAGCGTTGTTTATTCGGCCCAGCCCTGAAAGGGCGTGACATAACGGTGGGGCTCGTTATGTCACGCCCTTTCAGG
>CAILVI010000175.1 GCA_903837595.1 uncultured Thiodictyon sp. | reverse complement strand
TCCCGCGACACGGTCGCCGCCACCATCCAACGCCTGGCACGCCATGTCCGCCTGGTGTTCGACTACCTGGGCATGACCGAAAACGCCCGCCGCCGTCCGCGAGGACGGCCAGCGACGGCAGGCTAGAACGGATTCGCCGTGACCGAGACCCTATCATGGGTTGACGGACGGTCGCCGCAGGGTTATTCTGCCGGGTCTTTACATCCGGCCGCGGAGCATCGGTGGTCGAATCAGCCTTGGGGAATTTCAAGACATGTACGCGGTGATTCAAACCGGTGGCAAGCAATACCGGGTGTCCGAGGGGGATACCCTCAAGGTCGAGAAACTCGTTGCCGAGGCAGGTGCCGACATCGAACTCGATAAGGTTCTGATGATTGCGGACGGCGATGCCGTGACAGTCGGTCGGCCCTTCATCGTCGGTAGCAAAGTGACCGCCACGGTCACGGCCCACGGGCGCTTGGCCAAAGTCCACATTATCAAGTTCCGGCGGCGCAAGCATCACCTGAAGCGCCAGGGCCACCGCCAGTGGTTCACCGAGCTTAAGATTACCGGCATCAGCGCCGGCTGATCGGGAGACATCCATGGCACATAAAAAGGCAGGCGGCAGCTCACGCAACGGTCGCGATTCAGAGTCAAAACGGCTCGGCGTCAAGATCTTCGGCGGTCAAAAAGTCACCGCGGGCAGCATCATCATCCGGCAGCGCGGCACCCCGGTTCGCAACGGCGTCAATGTCGGTGTGGGCAAGGATCATACCTTGTTTGCGCTGGCGGATGGCGTGGTGCGGTTCCTGACCAAGGGGCCGAAAAACCATAAGTTCGTCACTGTCGAGACTGTCTAAGTTCGGTTCCCCGGCGCCCGCCCCCACCCCCGAGTGGGCAGGGGCGGTGGCGGGTGATCGCGCAGGCGTCTGCACAAGAGCCTCGTCCACCGGACGGGGCTCTTTGCATTTTGGCCCAAGGCCGCGGATAACGTCATGAAATTTGTAGACGAGGCATTCATCCGGGTCGAGGCCGGCGATGGCGGCAGCGGTTGCGTGAGCTTTCGCCGCGAGAAATATATCCCCAAGGGTGGCCCGGACGGGGGTGACGGGGGTGACGGCGGCAGCATTACCCTGCTGGCAGATAACAACCTCAATACCCTGGTCGACTTCCGTTTCCAGCGCATTCACCGCGCCGAGTCCGGCCACAAGGGGATGGGCAAGGATATGCGCGGGCGCGGCGGGCGCGATCTGCTGCTCCGGGTGCCGGTCGGGACCCGCGTCTTCGACGAGGAGACCGGCGAGCACCTCGGTGAACTCCTGACCAACGGTGAACGCCTGCTGGTCGCCCAGGGCGGTTTCCACGGCATCGGCAATGCCCGTTACAAGTCCAGCACCAATCGCGCCCCCCGTCAGTTCTCGCCCGGCTCGCCGGGGGAGCGGCGTGACCTGCGTCTGGAGCTGATCCTGTTGGCGGACGTGGGTCTGCTCGGGTTCCCCAATGCCGGCAAGTCGTCACTGATCCGTCAGGTCTCCAGCGCGCGGCCCAAGGTGGCGGACTATCCGTTCACCACCCTGTATCCGAATCTGGGCGTGGTCAGTCTCGGGCACCGCCGCAGCTTCGTGATCGCCGACATCCCCGGGGTGATCGAGGGGGCGGCAGAGGGTGCCGGGCTCGGTATCCAGTTCCTCAAACACCTCTCGCGCACCCGTCTGCTCCTGCACCTGGTGGACATGGCGCCCCTCACCGAGGACGAGGACCCGGCCGACCAGGTGCGCAAGATCGAGGCGGAACTGGCGGCCTTCGGCGGTGAGCTGACTGACAAGGAACGCTGGCTGGTGCTGAACAAGTGCGATCTGCTCGACCCCGCGGCGGCGCAGCAGAGCCGCGACCGGGTGGTGGAGGCGCTGGGCTGGCAGGCGCCGGTCTATGAGTGCTCGGCCCTGACCGGCGCCGGTACCGCCACGCTCATGGAGGACCTGATGCGGCGGTTGGAACAACTCAAGGTCGAGTCCGGCGAGGCCCACTCGCCCGACGAGCCGGACGTGAGCGAGTGGCATCCGCTCGATTGAGCCTGAAGCCGAAGACGGCGATTCGTCCGCAATCAACCATCAGCAATCAGCAATGATCGACTCGATTTCCCGCGACACTCTCCCTCTGACCCGTCGGTGGGTCGTCAAGATCGGCAGCGCGCTCCTGACCCGCGACGGTCAGGGGCTCACCCGGGAGCTCTTGATGCCCTGGGTGGAACAGATCGCGGCCCGCCGCTCGGCCGGCCACGACGTGGTGCTGGTCTCCTCCGGCGCGGTGGCCGAGGGCATGGTGCGCATGGGCTGGCGGCAGCGGCCCCAGGCGCTGCATGAACTCCAGGCCGCCGCGGCCGTCGGCCAGATGGGGCTGGTGCGCGCCTATGAGGCGTGCTTCGAGACCTTCGGTCTGCACACCGCCCAGGTGCTGCTGACCCGCGACGACCTCGCCCACCGCGCCCGCTACCTCAATGCCCGCAGTACCCTGCGCACCCTGTTGGGGCTCAAGGTGATCCCGGTCATCA
Source organism: uncultured Thiodictyon sp. (assembly GCA_903837595.1). Classification (GTDB taxonomy): domain Bacteria; phylum Pseudomonadota; class Gammaproteobacteria; order Chromatiales; family Chromatiaceae; genus Thiodictyon. The sequence goes on along the minus strand of CAILVI010000175.1, from coordinate 1,910 downwards.
ACGAGAACGACACCGTGGCCACCGACGAGTTGCGCTTCGGCGACAACGACACCCTGGCGGCCCTGGTGGCGAACCTGATCGAGGCCGACCTGCTGATCCTGCTGACGGACCAGGATGGCTTGTTCGACCGTGACCCGCGCCGCGACCCGGCCGCCCGGCTGATCAGCGAAACCCACGTGGATGACCCGCAGTTGGACCTGGTGGCCGGGGGGAGCGTCACCGGGTTCGGCACCGGCGGCATGGTGACCAAGGTGCGGGCGGCGCGGCTCGCGGCCCGCTCGGGGGCGGCCACCATCATCGCCCCCGGCCGCGGCGCGGGTGTGCTGACGCGCATCGGCGCCGGCGAGGCGGTCGGCACCCTGCTGGTGCCGGCGCAGGGGCCGCAGGCGGCGCGTAAACAATGGCTGGCCGGGCACCTCCAGGTACGCGGCCGCTTGATCCTGGACGCGGGCGCGGTGCGGGCCTTGCGGGAGAAGGGTACCAGCCTGCTGGCCGTCGGGGTCAAGGCGGTCGAGGGTACGTTCAACCGGGGCGAGGTCGTGGCCTGCGTGGACGAGGAGGGTCGGGAGGTCGCCCGGGGGCTCGCGAATTATGACGTTGAGGAGACCCGGCGTATCCGCGGGGAGCCCACCAGCCGGTACGAGGCGATTCTGGGCTATGTCGATGCGATGGAGTTGATCCACCGGGACAATCTGGTGGTGCTCTAACCAGGAATTCATCGCCAAGCCACCGCTGGAAAGGCACCGCTTCGACCCCGACAGCGCTGCGATCGCCGCCTCGGGAGCGGTAGCCCGGGCTTACTCGACCGGGGTTAGCCCCGCCCGGATGGCGAAGCGCACCAGGCCCGCCAGGGTGTCGATCCGCAGCTTCATCATGATCCGGGCGCGGTAGGTCTCCACCGTCTTGGCGCTGATGCCCAGGGCTTCGGCGATCTCTTTGGTACGCCAACCCTGGGCCATGAGCCGCAGCACCTCGCGCTCGCGCTTGGTCAGCAGCGCCTGGTCCAGATCCGCGCTGCGCTGCACCGCAGCCGTCCCCGCCTGGGCCAGGGCGGGGCTGATGAAGATCTCCCCGGCGACGGCGGCGCGGATCGCCTGGATCAGGTCGGCGCCGGCCTCGTTCTTCAACACATAGGCCCTGGCCCCAGCCGTCATCATGCGTTGCAGATAGTGGGCATCGGCGTACATGGAGACGGCGACGATACAGGTGGTCGGCGAGCCGACACGGATCAGCTCCGCCGCGTCGATTCCGCTCATGCCCGGCATGGCGACGTCGAGCACCGCCACGTCGGGCTTGAGCTCTGTGGCCAGGCGTACGGCCTCGGCCCCGTCGGCGGCCTGGGCCAGCACCCGCCAACCGGGCTCGCGGGCAATCAGGGCCGCCAGCCCGTCGCGAAACAGGGTGTGGTCGTCGCACAGGATGAGGCTGAGGGTCATGGCTGGGCTCGGCGTTGCTTAGCGGGGCACTAAACCCCGCCTAGCGCGGGATACGTAATTTCTGTGATACTTTGCATCCCGTGCCGAGCACCCTGTCGGCCAGACCTGTTCCCGATACAAAAAGCACGCATCGTTTATGCTCAAACTCGATCTCGCGAAGTGGAATCAGATCCCGGACGACCTCAGGAAGGAGGCCATGAATGCCCCGCATGCCCGCACTCGTGAGCGGTTTCTGGCCTTATACGAACTGACCCAACAGGGGCGTGGCGCCTCGGCGATGGCGCGCCGTGTGGGGCGTCACCTGCAAACAGTGATCCGTTGGGCGCACCTTTACAATGAGGCCGGTCCACACGCGTTGGTGTTCGAGCACACGGGTGGCGTCCCCCCTTTTTTGACGCGGTGACGGAGCAGGCACTCGATGACCTGATCCGTGACAGTGTCGCGGCGGCCGCCGCGCCCTCGATGCAGCGCGCC
>CAILVI010000174.1 GCA_903837595.1 uncultured Thiodictyon sp. | reverse complement strand
TATGCTCGGATGAAAGCGGCTAAAACGCAAGATCTGCGTCTTCTCCGGGGCGACTTCGAGGCCGAATTTCTCCAGCCGCTTCGGTAGCACCGCGAAGAACCGCTGTGCATCGTCACGCAAGCGGAAGGCGCAAACGAAATCGTCGGCGTAGCGACACAGCAGCACCTCGCCCCGACAGTGGGGCTTGACCACACGCTCAAACCAGAGGTCCAAGGCGTGGTGAAGGTAGAGGTTTGCCAGTACCGGTGAGACGATCCCCCCTTGCGGGGTCCCGGCTTCGGGTTGGAGTACCGCTCCATCGGTGTCCAAAATCCCGGCCTTGAGCCATTTGTCGATGAGATCGAGAAAGGCGCCGTCGTCGATCGTTAGACTGAGCATTCTTCGCAACCAAGCGTGGTCGATGTGCTCGAAGGACACCACGACACACTACCCACCTCGACGGTTTTCCCGCCGCGGTCACCATCACGCGCGCGCACCATCCGCTCGTCGGGCAGACGCTGGAACTTCTCGGTTGGTCGCAGCGCCAACAGCGCCTGCATCTGCTCCTGGTCCTGCCCGACGGCAGCCGTTCGCACATCCCGGCGGCATGGACGAACCTGACGCCGCCGCCAGGGACCGCTCAAGCGCCACCTCCTGAGCCAACTGCACCGGTTGGTTCCGCCCTCGCCACCGTGGAGCAATTGCTCCGGACCGGCACCTTGCTCGACGCTTTGCTGGCTCGCCCCGCGCCGTCGGGGCACCGCCAACGTCCGCCCGACGAGGAGAGTCCCGGTGCAATTGAACCTCCCCTTTCCCCAGACCCCACGTCCACACGAGGAGGTCTGGGAGCAACTGAGCGACACGCAGCAAGACACGCTGATCGCGACCCTGGCGCAGCTGATCGCCAAGGCCAGCGCCGGGGACACCCCGCCGCCGGAGACGCCCCATGAGTGACCACAGTAAGATCCAGCCGGGCCACTTGGAGCGCGCCGCCTACGTGTATGTCCGCCAGTCCACGCCCCATCAGTTGGAGTACAACCGTGAGTCCACCGAGCGCCAATATGCCCTGGTGGAGCGCGCCCGCACACTCGGTTGGCGTACCGAACAAACTCAGGTCATTGATGAGGATCTGGGACTGTCGGGGGCCGGGACCGCCGTGCGCGCCGGCTTCGCGCGCCTGACCGCCGAGGTGGCCCTGGGACGGGTCGGCATCGTATTGGGCCTGGAGGCCTCGCGCTTGGCGCGCAATAGTGCCGACTGGTATCGTCTGCTCGACCTGTGCGCCATGACCGATACCCTGATCGGGGATAGCGACGGACTGTATCACCCGGCGCAGTTCAACGACCGATTGTTGCTTGGGCTTAAGGGGACCATGAGCGAGGCTGAGTTGCACATCATCCGTGCCCGGTTGGACGGCGGCATCCGTAACAAGGCGGCGCGCGGCGAATTGCGCCGGACGCTGCCGGTGGGCTTGGTCTGGGGGGAGGCCGACGGCGAGGTACGCCTTCACCCCGATGCGGCCGTGTGCGCCGCGGTGCGTGCCGTCTTCGCGCGTTTTGCCGAGTTCGGCTCGGCACGCCGGGTGTGGCTGTGGTTTCGCGCCGAGGGGCTGTCGTTCCCGCTCCAAGCTAATACCCTGGCGGCGATCCGCTGGGTTGAACCGACCTACACGGCCATCCATAACATCCTGACCCATCCGGCGTATGCCGGGGCCTATGCCTACGGCCGGAGCCGCCACGAGCGGTATGTCGACGCGACGGGGCAGATTCGCAAGCGGGTACGTCGCCTGCCGCGGGCACAGTGGGCGGTGCTCATCCATGACCATCATCCCGGCTTTATCGACTGGGCGACCTATGAGGCCAATCAGCAACGTCTTGTTACCAATATTCATCCCGCACCCCACGCGAGCGGCGGTGCGGTGAGAAAGGGCGCGGCGCTGTTGCAGGGGCTGGCGGTCTGCGGCCACTGTGGGCGGCCATTGCATACCCATTACCGGGGTCGCCACGGCGCCCCCGGCTACCATTGCGCGGGCAAGACCGTGGTCAACGGCCGTGGGCTCTATTGCTTGAGTGTCGGTGGGGTACAGATCGACGCGGCCGTCACCGGCGCCTTCCGCGAAGCCCTCGCCCCGGCGGCCTTGCAGGCGACGGTGCGGGCCGCCGAACAGTTGGAAAGCGACCGTGATGCGGCCCTCAGACAATGGCAGCTCGCGCTGGAGCGCGCCCGCTACGCGGCCCAGTGCGCCGAGCGCCGCTACCGGGCGGTCGATCCCGAGAACCGCTTGGTGGCCCGTGGGCTGGAAGCCGAGTGGGAGCGCAGCCTGGGCGCACGCGCCGCCGCTGAGTCGGAACTGGCGCGTCGTAGCGCACAGCAACCGCGCACCTTGAGCCCCCAAAAGCGACAGCGGCTGGCGGCCCTCGGGACCGACCTGGCGCAGGTCTGGAATGCTCCGACCACCACCGATCAGGACCGCAAGGCGCTGTTGCGCAGCCTGCTGGAGGAGGTCGTCATCGCGGTGAATCGCGCACACGCCAGCGCCCACTTGACCCTGCGCTGGCGCGGCGGGCTGATCACCCTGCTGGCGGTCCAGTTGCCACGCTCTCATCCGCCAGCACTGCGCACCGACGAGGACACCATCGCGCTGGTGCGGTGCTTGGCCGTGCACTATTGCGACGCCGTCATCGCCGGGGTCCTCAATCGCCAGGGCCGGCGCACAGTGCGGGGTGAACGCTTCACCGCCGGCCACGTGGGGAACCTGCGGCGCTACTGGAAGATCCCCCACTTCCAACCACCCACCGTCGCGCCCGAGGGACCCGCGCTCACCATTCAGCAAGCAGCGCAGACCCTGGAGGTAGCCCCCTCGACCTTGCACCGCTGGCTCAACGACGGCTTTATCGCCGGCGAACAGGACACCCCCGGTGCCCCCTGGCGCATCCGTCTTACCGACGAATTGAAGGCCCGCTTTGTCGCGGACGTTCCACCGGGCTATCTGCCCATGTTGGAGACCACCAAATGCCTCGGGGTATCGCGACAGACGGTGTTGCAGCGTGTAAAGCGCGGCGAACTGGACGCTGTCCATGTCCGGCGCGGACGCAGACAAGGATTGTATATCAAGGCGATAGACACCGGCCCCGACCTCTTCGACCCAGCACCATGAATTGGAGGGCATTATGACGCAGCGTCCAAAAAGCCTTTAATGTCGGCCTCCACGACCCATTGCGTCTGCCCGTTGGTAATGACCTCCGCGACCCGCCGCAGCGCATCGTGCGCGCTACGCCCGGGACGAAAGCCGTACGAGAAGTCGCAAAACTCCGGCTCCCAGATC
>CAILVI010000173.1 GCA_903837595.1 uncultured Thiodictyon sp. | reverse complement strand
GGGGGCAGGATTTGAACCTACGACCTTCGGGTTATGAGCCCGACGAGCTGCCAGACTGCTCCACCCCGCATCTGAGCCAACAAGTATACAGGCGCCCACCGCTGAGCACAAACTTTATTTGTGTCTGGCTGAAGACCGGCGCGCCTCAGAGGGTCTTGAGGTACTCGATCAGTGCCCGGCGCTCGGCGGCCGACAGGGTGTCTCCGAAGCGGTGCCCGCCGTTGCCGTAGCCCTTGCCGGTGCTGTCGTAGACCTGGTCCCGCTCATCCCAGCTCATGGCAGCGGATTTGCCCTCGGCCAAGGTGTCGTGGACCCAGCCGAGCGCCTCGGGGTCATAGATGGGCGCCCCGGCCGCGGTGCGCCGCGCTCGCCAGTAGGCCGGACGCGCCGCGCTATTCAACAGGGCGGCCAGGGTCGGCACCGAGTCGTTGTGCAGGTAGGGAGCCGTCGCCCAGACGCCGTCGAGCGGCGGGGCGACATACCCCAGGGCCGGCGTGAGCTGGGCCAGCTCGCCATAGAAAGACTGCGCAAACCAGCTGCGCAAATGGTCCGTCTCGTTGTAGGCCGCACGGGCCAGTGCGGGGTCAGTCCCGACCTCACCCACGGCCACCACCCGATTGGGGTAGCGCCAGTCCTCACCATAGCTCCCGTGGCAGCCTTTGCAGTTGGACTGGAAGACCGGATAACCCCGCTCAGCTAACGCCTGGTCGATGGCATAGGGGTACTTGGGCGGCAGCAGGGAGGCGAGATAGGCACGGATGTCGACGAACCAGGGGTCCATGGCACGCACCTCGGCCACCGAGTCGGTACAGGTGGTGTTGGCGAGCAGCAGATGGCGGCCCAAGTCCCCGCGCCCCTCCCCGCTGTGGAACAAGGCGTGCTTCTTGCGCAGGTTCCACCAGGGCGGTATCGCCACCGGCAATGCGGGTTGCGGCGGCAGCGCGAGCAGGGGTTTATCGGACCAGGCCAGGGTCTTGGGATCACGCTGGGCCGTCAGCGCGAGCGTTAGGTGGTCGGCGGTGTTCACCCCCACCGTGTCGGTGAGCAGATCCGCAGAAAGGCGCGTGATGCGCTCCGACCAGCGTCGCCACTGCGTCCGCTGCGCCTGGCCGGTCACCGCGGACCCGGTCGCCGCAATCTCGACCACGGGGTCCTGGGTCATGTCCAGGAAGGCGTTGCCCAGCCCCATGATGAGCCGGCCGTCGAAGGTGGCGGCATGGCAGCCAAGACAGTTGGTGCTCACCAGCTCGACCCCACCGGGGGCCTGGTGCGCACTCAACATGTAGGGCAGCTGCCGATTATGCCCGGTGCGGCCCGGAAACTGGGGTCCCGGATCGCGGACCAGTCCAGCCCGGGCCTTTCCCGCGGCCTTGACATAGGCACTGTAGGGCAGACCACAGGTGAGCGCCGCGCGGTTGAGCAGGGTGTCATAACCCCTTTGCGGATCGCCGGGGCGCTGGGGATAGGCGGGGATTGCGCCCACCTCAGCCCTGGCCAACCGCTGATGGCCGCCGCCATGGCCCTGGCCGCCGGAGTCACACCCGGCCAGCCCCAGCCATCCGAGCACCAGCGCGGCGGTTGCAGGCCCTCGGCATCCGCGCGGCAAGCGGCGCCGAAACGGGCCGGTGCTCAGCCCGCCCCCCCCGCCTTGCGGTAATCCGCCTGGGCCTGCGGCAGGTGCTTCTGGAGTTCGGCAATCCGGGTCGCGTCTAGCGGGTGGGTGCTCAGGAACTCGGGCCCACTGCCGCCGTGCGTGCTGTTATAGTCATTGAAACGCTGCCAGAAGGCGATCGCCTCCCGCGGGTCATAACCGGCGCGTGCCATATACATGAGCCCGATCTGATCCGCTTCCGATTCCTGGGTGCGCGAATAAGGCAGCAGCAACCCATACTGGGTCCCCAGTCCAAACGCCTGCATCGCCAGGTTCTGGGCCACCCCGCCGAGCCCGGTGGCGCTCAGGGCCACGGACAGGAGCGAGCCGCCCACCTGCGCTGCCACCTCCTGGGAGGTCCGCTCGGCCCCATGGTGGGCGCTGACATGGGCGATCTCATGCGCCACCACGGTGGCCAGACCCGCCTCGTCCTTGGTGATGGGCAGGATGCCGGTATTCACGCCCACCTTGCCCCCGGGCAGGGCGAAGGCGTTGGGCTCCTTATCCTCGAAAAGCACAAACTCCCACTGGGCGTTGGGCATCCGCACGACCCGGGCGAGGCGCCGACCAACACCCTGAAGCTGTTGGTTGGCTTCGCTATTATTGGAGATTGGCGTCTGCCTCTTTTTCTGATCGAAGGCACTGATACCCAACTGCGCCTCGCGGTCCGTATCGACCATCAACAACTGCTGCCGCCCGGTCTCGGGGGCGGTGGCGCAGGCGCAGAGCATGAGCGTCGTCAACACGAGCGCGGCACCGCCAAGGGACTTCAAGCTGGACATGGTGGTCACTCCAGGGGCCAGGTGGTTGCGGTCGGATGGTTGCGTGGCAAACCCGGCTACGCCCGCATCATGGCGGTTTTATCCCAACACCCACAATCCGCGCGCCGACCGGCGCCCGCGCCGGGCGTAGTACACTAGGCAGCCTAAGCAGAAGATCATCGGGCTGACCCGGCACCGCGCCGGTCGGTTCCGCAACGCCGCACAGGAGCCGCCCCCATGTTGCACATCCCACTCGACACCATCTGTTACATCATCGCCAAGGCCCGGGAATTCCAGTCCAAGGAAGATGTGGTCATCCCCGATGTCCCATCAAGCCCATCGGAGGACTGGGCACTGCAAATCCTGGCGCACCACGGCGGGGACTACACCTTGATGGAATTCGTGGAGTGCATCGGCGAGATGAACCAACGCCAGCGCTCGGAACTGATCGCACTGATGTGGGTCGGACGCGGCGACTACACAATAGAGGACTGGGAGAGCGCCGTGGACGACGCCATCGGCGACTACTCGGTGCGCGCCGCCCAGTATCTGATCGCCCATCCCATGGTCTCGGACGATCTGGAGGAAGGGCTGATCGCCCACGGCTATTCCTGTGAGGAGTGATCCGGCCTACAGGTCGCGCAGCCCCAGCACGTCCTGCATGTCGTAGAGCCCGGTCCCGCGGCCGCCGAGCCACTGCGCCGCACGCGCCGCGCCCTTGGCAAAGGTCATGCGGCTGGACGCCTTGTGGGCGATCTCCACCCGCTCCCCGTCCGCGGCGAACCACACACTGTGCTCGCCCACCACATCCCCAGCGCGAATGGTCTCGAAGCCGATGGTGCGCCGCTCGCGCGCCCCGGTATGACCCTGACGCCCGTAGACCGCCACGTCCTTGAGATCCCGCCCCAGGGCCGCCGCCACCACCTCGCCCATGCGCAGCGCCGTGCCGGACGGCGCGTCCACCTTGTGGCGGTGATGGGCCTCGATGATCTCGATATCCACCTCGTCCCCCAGCACCCGGGCGGCGATATCGAGCAGCTTGAAGCACAGGTTCACACCCACGCTCATGTTCGGCGCAAAGACGATGCCGATCTCACCGCCGGCCGCGGTCACCGTCGCGCGCTGCCCGGCGTCGAGCCCGGTGGTGCCGATCACCATTGCCTTGCCGGCCGCGCGGCACAGGGCCAGGTGGGCCAGGGTCGCGGCCGGGGCAGTGAAGTCGATCAGTACGTCGAAGGCGTCGGTGACCGCACCCAGATCTGCGGTGATCGCCACCCCCAGCCGCCCAACGCCCGCCAGCTCACCCGCGTCCGCCCCGATCAGGCTCGACCCCGGCTGCTCGCTCGCCGCCCCCAGCACCAGGCCCGCAGACTCGGTCACCGCCTGCACCAGGGTGCGCCCCATGCGGCCGCCGGCACCGGTGACTGCACATCTGATCTCGTTCATACGTAATTTCCAGCCGTTAGCGATGGCGCGCGACATTAGCATTTTCGCCGCCGGGGGTCGACCGGATTGGGCCTCGAGTCGCGGCCTGGGGGCCGCTGCTACTTCCCTTGCTCCGGATCCAAGAGTGCATAGTCGCTGTTACGCACGTTGGCCAGCAGCCTATCCACCTCATCGGTCGCCACGCCCAGGGCGCGCAGCGTGACGGCCGCCAGCCGCAGCGTTGCCTCCAGTGTCTCCGGAAAAGCATGGGTGGCGCCGGCGCGGGCCAGCGCGTCGCAGGTGGTCAGATCGCGGGCCCGCGCAATGATGGGTACGGTCTGCGCGTGAGCACGGATCAGCCGGGTGGCGCGGATGGCCGCCGCTTTGTTGTCGATGGTCAATACCACCAGCGCCACCGCCGTGAAGTCCACGACATCGAGCAGGTGCGGATCGCCGATGTCGCCGTAGTAGACCGGATGCCCCTCGTTGCGCCAACTGGCCACCAGCTCCGCATCTGACTCGAAGGCCAGATACGCGATACCGTGCTGTTGCAGAATGATGCCCATGGCATGGCCAACCCGCCCGTAGCCACCGATGACCACCTTGGCCCCGGGACTCTCCTCTGGTGCATAGGCCAGCGAGGCATGGACCGCGGCCGCCGCGGCGGGCAGCCGTCGGGTGATCGCCTGCGCGAGCCCGGTCAGCAGCGGGGTCAGGAGCATGGTCAGTGAAATCACCGCCACCATCGTCATGAACTGGCGCTGATCGATGATGCCCAGCGCGTTGGCCGCACCAAAGACGACGAAGCCGAACTCACCCGCCTGCGCCAGGACAAAACTGACCCGCACCGCGACCGCGAGCCCGGTGCCGAACAGCAGACAGAGGCCGAGCAGGACCACTACCTTGATGACGAGGATACCCAGTACCCCCAGCACGAAGAGCCCTGGGCGCTCGGCCACGACCCCCGGATCGATGGACATCCCGATCGCGATGAAGAACAGGCTCATCAACAGCCCCTTGTGGGGCTCCACGATGGCCTCGATCTGGACACTGTAGCGCGAGCTCGACAGCATCACCCCCATCAAAAAGGCCCCGAGCGCCATCGACATATTCGCCTGGTCCATGGCCCAGGCGGCGACGAACACCGCGGTCATGACGACCAGCACAAAGGCCTCGCGGTTGTGGTTGCGCGCCAGCCAGTCGAGCACCGCCGGCACGGCATAGCGTCCCCCCAGCAGCACCAGGGCCAGCATGCCGGCGGCGCTGCCGATCTGCACGATCACCGAGCCCCCGGCCGACGCGGCTTCGGTATGGGCCAGCACCGGCAGCAGGGCGATCAAGGGGACGACCGCCAGATCCTGCATGAGCAGCACCGAGAAGGCGGTCTGGCCGTGAATCGTCGCCACCTCTGAGCGCTCGTGCAGCATCTGCATTACCAGCGCGGTCGAGGAGAGGGACAGGACGAACCCGAACAGCAAGGCCCGCTCCCAGTCGGGCTCGAACAGCCGGAACCAGGCGGCGATCAATAGCCCCGAGACGAGGATTTGCAGCGAGCCGAGACCGAACAGGGTCCGGCGCAGCGCCCACAGTCGCTGCGGATGCATCTCCAGGCCGATCAGGAACAGCAGCAGCACCACGCCCAGTTCGGTGAAATGGCGCAAATCCTCCGGGTGGCCGGTCGCCGACGGCCCTGGCGTGTAAGGACCGATCAGGATTCCGGCCACCAGCAGCCCCAGAATCGAGCCCAGTCCGACCTTGCGGAACAGGGCCACCGAGGCGGCGGCCACCACCAGCAACAGCAAGGCGGACGAGACGAAGGTCTTAGGGTCCATTTGAAGGGGTGCGAGCAGGGCTGATGTAGCTTCGGAGACGTAGGGTGGAATAAGCGCAGCGCATCCACCAGCGGCGTTGGTCATCGCTCCGGTCGTTAGGGGTTTAAGTTGGCCTGCGGATCACCCGGGAGCGCCGCACCCCAGTGCGGCGAAACCTCGCAAGTCATCGTAGCGTGGCGATTTACTGCGAGGGTGGCCGCACTGGGGTGCGGCGCCCCCAGAGTCGCGGGCATCGCTTTAACATTGAAATTTGTTAATTTCCTCTAAATCAAGGCAAAGAATAAAAAATTCATTGGCGTTAAATTGGAATTCACCTATTATTTCGCAACCTATTTTTTTCTGGGTATTTAAAGATCTTGGATTAGCTTTTGATGCAAAAGAAATTCTTAGTCTAGATGGATCTAACGTATTTCTAAGAAAATCAAATAGTGCCGTTATAAGCCGTGGATAAATACCTTGCCCTCGATATTTTTTATCAATACACGTAGGGCCAGCAATGAAGCAATCGTACTCAGCAATAGTCTTACCTTTATAAGCAATCTGACCAAATTGCTGCATCATAGCCATTAGCAATGGTGAATTTTCATTAAACTCCGGCGTACTTGCAACGTGATATCCACATAAATCCGTGCCAGAAAAACATGTCATAATACAAATACTGTCATTCACTGATTGAAGTTCATCTAAATCAAGCGATGCAGATAAAAAACCATCTTTCAAATCACTCTCACCTAAAGATGTAACTAGATTCTTATTTTGAAGGTCAAATATTTTTTGTCCCTAATTATCTAACTGCTTCCACAATGTACCGTTGCATCCCAAGAAATGACCAGCATTATATGCTATCATGCCAGCAAAACCAGAATTGCAAGCGCCTCCAGCCGCAATGCCGCTC
>CAILVI010000172.1 GCA_903837595.1 uncultured Thiodictyon sp. | reverse complement strand
CGAAAGCAGACTTCATGCAGTTGCGCGGCCACAAGTGCCAGGCTGGTGGCGACGGTGGTCTTGCCGGTACCACCCTTGCCGCTGGCGACGACGATGCGCATTGGCGCTAACCCCCGTGATGGCCGTTATGGCTGGCCGCGTCGGCCTGGGTCAAGTGACCGGATCGGAACAGGGTCAGGATCTCGGTGACACTGTGCGTGGCATTGGTCGGAGCAAGCCACATCGTGATCGCCGCGGCGGACAGTGTGTCATAGGCCTTGGGTCCATAGGCCCCGCTGACGACCGCTTGGGCGCCGAGGTTGGCCACGAGTTGTGCCGCCTGCACCCCGGCCCCGCCCGCCGCAGACAGGGCCGGGTTGGCATGGGTCGACCACGCGCCGGTGTCTGAATCGACCACGCAAAAGGCTGCCGCGCGACCGAAGCGGGCATCGAAGGCGGCGTCGAGTGTTGTGCCGGAGGAGGAAATGGCCAGTTTCATAGTCAATGATGTCCGTGATTGAAGAATCGAGAAGCAAGGGGCGATCCAGTCATGATCGCCCCGCCGTCTCTATTCCTTGTTGAGTGCGTTGAGCCGTGCCGTCAGCCCTTGGATGGCGGCTTGCAGGCCCTTGATCTGGTTGCTGATCCAGGAGCGGTCCTGGCCAGCGTCAAGGCCTGGATCCGGACCGGTTGCGCCGCGGCCCCGGCCTCGACCGCCGAAGCCACGACCGCCAGGCCGGCCAGCGCTACCCCGTCCTGCGCAGCGCCCGACACTGCGCTCGGCATTTGTCCGTTGGATAGCAGGTCCGGTACCGTCTCTATATGGCATGAGATTCACCTCCCAGAGGTCTTGGTGTATCAGGTGCTGTATTGACGGTGTCATAAGCCGCCTCAAGCGTTTCGATTTGCCTGCGCCGCTGTCGCAGGAAGTGAATCCAGTCGGCCAGCCGGGCCTCGCCCAGTGGCGTGATGGTATAGACCCGTCGCTTAGGGCCGAGGCTGTTCTCATCCCAAGTACTGCTGACCAGTTCGGCCGCATCCAGGTCGCGTAATGCCCGGTAGAGGATACTGATGTCCATCTCCTCGACCGCGAAGCCGAACTCATGTAGACCGCTCATCAGGCTATAGCCGTAACCTGGCTCACGGTGCAACAGCACCAGCAAGCAGGATTGCAGGAAGAACATCTTGCGCTGTCCGCCGCCCCGACCCTGTTTAAGCCCGCAGGGCATAACGATCTCCCTAATGTTCCTGGATCTATAGATAAGGTATCTATAGACAGATATTTTCTTTAACAAACAAGCGTCAGCGTTGTATCCGATCCGGCTGCTACCGTTGGCGATGAGCAGGATTGCGCCACCATGCGTCGCTCGCTTGCGGTTTCCTCGCCTGAAATCCTGAGTGCCAGTGTAGGGAGTTATTTCGGGCGAGTCGTTGCGAATTGACGGTCGGAGGCCACGATTGGACGAATATTCCGATAGTCGTTTGCTGGGTGCTTGGACGGCTGGCTGGTCGCGATCGTCTTTTCCGCAGCGGTGATGCTCGGTTACTCCGGGACAGAGCAAGTCTCACCGCTTGGGGCAATGTGCCTCGAGGAATCCGAGTAGGTCGCCGACGTGCCGCTCGATCTGCTCTACCGAGTCGTGCCCAGCGCCGCCGATCTCCAGCAGGCGGGTGTAGGTAGAGCCACAGTTGGTCAAGATCATGTATGCGTCCTCCACCGCGACAGTCTGATCGGCTGTGCCATGTATCAGCAGAATGGGGCAGGTCAGTCCGCGAACTGTGTTCATCGGCGCAATCGCCGCGAAGCGGTACCCGATGATCCATTCCACATAGCGGCTGAGCAGGTGGATGACCTGGTGCGGGAAGTGCAGGGCGCGTAGATAGCCTGCGGTCATCTGGGCGGGGTCCGCGAACGCGGCGATACTGATGACCGCCGCGATATCCGCATTGCGTGAGGCCTCGAACAAGGCGGCACCAGCGCCCACCGAGTGCCCAAGGACCGCGATGCGATCGGCCAGGTGTGGGTGCCGGCATTTGAGCCACGCGATGGTCATGCCCAGATCCTCGGCGAAGCGGGGCAGGGATGAAAAGCTATCCCCATCGCTGCGGCCATGACTGCGGGCATCACAGAGCAACAGGTTGAAGCCGGCGCGGCGCAGCGGGACGGCGAGTGGCAGCATCTTCTCGGCGTTGCTGCCCCAGCCGTGTAACACCACAATGGTGCAGGTGGCGTCCGGTGCCGCCAGTAGCCAGCCGAATAACTGCCGGCCGCGTACCGTGGGGATGCGTAGCGCTTCAAAGGCGAGGCCGTAATCTGCCGGCGATCCGGTTTCCCGAATGCGGGGCGCACGAAAACCAAGATGTACACTCGCTGGAATCAAGGCGATGAT
>CAILVI010000171.1 GCA_903837595.1 uncultured Thiodictyon sp. | reverse complement strand
CCCCCCACTTCGCCTCCACCGAGCGGCATGACTGATGCAAACCCGCACCCACTCCGCCCAGGAGTCGATCGCCAACGTCGCCATCGGCTACGGTGTCGCCCTCGCCTCCCAGCTCATCCTCTTCCCCTGGTTCGGCATCCATCTCCCCCTGAGTGACAACCTCTGGATCGGCGCCTGGTTCACCGTCATCAGCCTGGTGCGCAGCTACCTGGTGCGGCGCTGGTTCAACCGGCGGACCAGGATCGTTGAGGAGCGAGAGATCCCGGATTACCGAGCGGGCTAAGTGCATGGTTGAAACCCCGCCCACCTGGCAGGGTTACGCGGCCGTGCGCGCGTGGGCCTTTGTCAGCCCCGACGGCCACGTCCTGCTCGATACTGGGTTCTCCGATGAGGCGGATGCCTGGAAGGTTGGGCTGGGCTGGCCCGGGGGCGAGGAGATCGCGGACGCGAAGGGCCGCGGGGCTCGCGTGGTGCGGGCAACCGTCCTGATCCAGGACGAAAGTCCGGCCGATTGACAGCGCCTGTGTGACGGCGTTCGCACAACGGCAGGGCACAGCTTGACAACACCGCGCAACTGAGTAGGTTTGGCCTGCCACTGCCCCCAGTGGTCGGGATTGGTCTCCCGCAGACTCAGGCGGACACACCGCCATAAGGCGGTTTTTTTATGGACGAACGCAGGCTCCAGTTTAGGGCCGTGTGGGGGCCCCTTCGGGTGCGCCGGACCCTGAGCCCGGTAGACCAACCTCGCACGGCCCGCTATTTCAGATTGGTCTCGCTGACCAGCCACCTGCCTGGTGACCGGGCCGCATCCTGGTAGCCACCATTAATCGACCTCAGAGGTGCAGCATGAAAGCAGAAGCGAAAAAGGCCGTCGCGTTTGTATTGCTCGAAACCGCCATCGTGTCAGCGGTGTTCGTCGCCGGGCTGCTAGCCACTCCCTGGCTGCGCAAGATCAAGGCTGCCAAAACACCAACGCCCGCATTGCCGCCGGACCAGAGTACTGCATGACAACGTGCTTGAAGTGCGACCACGAGCGGCAGCCGGCCGACACCGCGCCCGAGACTGAATGCCCGAAGTGCGGGGCGATCTCTCTGCTCGCTCTCATCCTGATCGGGCAGTCTCCCGGCCGCAGCCAACTGCTTCATGCTCTACGATGCCAAACAACTCCCGACTAAACCAGATCATAAGGGATCAGAGGATTCATCATGTCGTTGATCGCCCGCATACTTCTTGCCGCAGTCCTGTTATTTTCACTGCCTGCCAGCGCTGAGGAGATCGTCGGCAAGGTGGTCGGCATCACCGACGGGGATACGCTTACCCTACTGACGCCACAGAACCTACAAGTCAAGGTCCGGTTATCCGACATCGACACACCGGAGTCGAAACAGCCCTACGGGAGCCGTGCTAAACAAGCATTGAGCGATATCGCCTTTGGCAAGATTGCACGGATCGACGTGCATACCACCGATCTCTATGGTCGCTCAGTTGCACGAGTCTACGTTGGATCGACCGATGTCAATGCCACCTTAGTGGACCAAGGAGCAGCATGGGTCTATCGAAAATATTCCAATGATGCGCATCTTCTCGACCTCGAAGCTGCGGCCAGGAACGCGCACCGCGGGCTATGGGCACTGCCTGAAGCGGAGCAGGTCCCGCCTTGGGAATGGCGCCATGCTGCCAAGTCCGAAGCCATCCAGGCGCCATCCGCAACACAGGAAAGCGCTGCGGCTCCGACATCCAACGATTTCGTATCGCCCGGAAGCCCGGCCCGGCCTCCCGCGGATCGACCCGTCGTGTCCGTCGCCCCCGCCGTAATCACTAAAGGCAGCGGGGGTCATCATGGAGCTTGCAATGTGCCTTCAGACCTCGACTCACGCGGGCACCGCTGCGGTGCGCGAGCCGCCTCGGAGCGCCCCGGTGGCAGATAAGAATCAGTCGCTACCGCATTTATCTGCTCATCGCTACTACGTGAGGGTAGGCTAGCAAGCGCCTTGTTGACAACCGCGGCCGGGCGGGGCTAGGCTTGTCCTGCCGCCCCTCGTGGGCGATAGGGTTTGACGGCCCTGAGGCAGCGGCACACAGCCGCATCGCGGATTTTTTTATGCCCAGATTCCCAGTTATGAGGGGATCGGGTGGGGAGTCCGCAAGGCTCGCCGGCTGCTGCCCGGTCCGTCAACCCGTCCGGTCCTCTCGCCCTTTCTTGACGGATG
>CAILVI010000170.1 GCA_903837595.1 uncultured Thiodictyon sp. | reverse complement strand
GTCGCGGCAGCGGCGGCCGGGGCCTATCACAGCCTGGCGCTGAAGACCGACGGCAGCCTCTGGGCCTGGGGGTACAACGTTTATTCTCAGGTCGGTGACGGCACCACGGCCAATGTCCTGCTGCCGGTGCAGGTCCTGACCGGGGTCGTGGCGGTGGCGGCTGGTGAGAATTTTTCACTGGCGCTGAAGGGCGACGGTACCCTGTGGGCCTGGGGAAGAAATATGAATGGCCAGCTCGGCGATGGCACCTTGATCAATCGCCCGCTGCCGGTGCAAGTCCTGAGCGGGGTGGCGGCCATGGCGGCCGGCTTTAGCCACAGCCTGGCGATCAAGACCGACGGCAGCCTTTGGGCCTGGGGCTATAACCGCTATGCCCAGGTCGGCGATGGTACGATGCCGGGTGATCGACTGATTCCGGTGCAGGTGCTCACCGGGGTCGTGGCGGTGGCGGGCGGTGCCAATCACAGCCTGGTGCGCAAAGCCGATGGCAGCCTCTGGGCCTGGGGGCGCAACGGTTCCGGTCAGTTGGGCGACGGCACTGCCAGCGATAGCCTGATTCCGGTTCAGGGGATTGGGTTTGGTGCGACGATTCTGCCGCCGGACTTCGCGGTGACCAACATCGCCCTGACGCCCGCCAATCCGGGCGCCAACGCCACCTTGACTGCCACGGTCACGGTGACCAATCAGGGTTTGGCGGCCGGGGCGCCGGGGGCGTTACAGATGTGGGCCGATCGGGCTGCGGCGGCGCCCTGCGGCGGTGTCGGTGACCAGTCCGCCATGCTGCCGAGCCTGGCGGCGGGTGCGAGCGCGACCGTCACGTTCACCGGCCTGCCGGCCGGGGCGGTCGGGGCCAAGACCCTGCGGGCGTTCGTCGACAGCGCCTGCCAGACCCTGGAGAGCGACGACAGCAACAACCAGTCCACCCGGCCTTACACGACCGTCAGCAACGTCACCCTTACGGTGGCCACGGCCGGCACGGGGTCCGGGACGGTCGGCGGTGGGGGGACCTATCCCGCCAACACCCTGGTGACGCCTACTGCCGCCGCGGCGACCGGTTCCACCTTCACCAGCTGGAGCCCGAGCGGTTGCGGCAGCACCTTCGCGCTGACCGCCAACACCACCTGCACGGCCACGTTCACCGCCACCCTCGGTAGCTATGTCATCACCGCCACGGCGAGCCCCGCGGCAGGCGGCGCGGTCAGTTGCTTGCCCACGGCGGTCGCGTCCGGCGGCACCAGCACCTGCGCCGCCACGGCCAACCCGGGTTATGTCTTCGCCGGTTGGCGCGGGGACTGTGTGGGCCCGGCTGGAACCACCTGTATCCTGAGCAACATCACCTCAGCCAAGGCGGTCGTGGCGACCTATGTCGATATGGCGCTGGTAGTGCCCAGCCGCGGTGGTTGGCGGGCGATCCTGGGGCGATGAGGGCAGCGCGCGGCGATGGCGGCGTGTCGGCTAACGAACATAGCCGGGGGGCGCCGTGAAAACGGCCTCGTCGCTGGCTGCAACGTCGGTTGGTGGGGCGTCGTGACAGAGTGCACGAGGTCATCGTATAATTGAAAAATATCAAAGCGGCTGTGCGGGATATACCTGAAGATGTTCTTGCAAAAATGCGCCATTGACGTATGCAGGCCACTACATGTAGTTTTTTCTCAAAGGCTACGCCTACATGATGTGCAAGTTTGCAATTTGCTCTAAAGGTTCTAAATGGACTTGCCGGCTGATCGTGGACTCATTGCACCGGTCGCCCTGGCCTTTTTCCTGGCGGTTTTTTGGCTGCCGCTGCCCCTCGACCTGGGTTTGATTGGACTCACGCTCGGCGCTGCCGCCGCGGTGTTGCTCGCCCCGGAGGCTGGCCGTTCGCCCTGGCCCTGGCCGGACCTGTTGGTGGTTGTCTTTTCCGCGACGCTGGCCCTCTCTATTGCCCGGTCCGGCCATCCGCAGCTCAGCCTGCTGCTGAGTTCGCCCTTCATCCCCGCCGTCCTGATCTATCTGTTGCTGTCCCGTTTTGTCCCTGCGGCGCGGGGGCGTTGGCAGGTGGTCGTCGGGTTGGGCCTCGCCGCAGGGTGGCTGGCGTCCATCGTGCTGTTGGGTGCTGTGCTCTACCGGGTTGACCCGGTGAGCCTGATCAACCAATTGGCAATCCCCGTCCTGGTGGTCCCGAACGACGTCCTGCTGCTGTCGACGTGCGTACCACTGATCCTGGCCGCCGCCTTTGCCGCCAAGACGACCGGCGGGACCTTCGTCGGCCTACTGAGTGTCGCCCTTTGTCTCTTGGCGATGGTGGCGGTCAACAGCCGGGCCGCCCTGCTCGCGGCCGCCATTGGCGTCGGTATTGTCCTCGCACTGGTGGTCGGGCGCCGGGCCTGGCGCATCCTGATGTGGGGGGCGGCCGGACTCTTCGCACTGGACGGGGTCCGCGGTTTCCCATTGCTCGCCAAATTCGCCCAGACACCCGCCTGCGAGCCCCGTCTGCCGCTCTGGGGCGCCGCGCTGCGCCTGTGGTCCGAGCGTCCGCTGCTGGGGTATGGCGCACACAACTATCGCGACCTGTACCGCGACCGGGTCGAGTCGCTGGCCCTGCCCGTGTGCTCCCTGACCGATGGGCGCATCACGCCCTGGCCGCATAACCTGTTCCTGGAGTTGCTGTCGAGTCAGGGCCTGGTGGGCGCGCTCGCCTTGATGGCCCTGCTCGCTTGGGGCGTCAACCGCTCCTTCAGGACGGCGCGCCATGCCGGCGCCACCGACCGACTGCTCGCGGCCGGGCTCTTGGGGGCCTTCGCCGCCTTTGTTGTTGCTGCATTGTTGGAACTGACGTTGCTTCGCTATTGGGTCGTGATCATGACCGCCACATTGGTCGGTCTGGCCGCGACGCTCACCGTACCGCCTGCACCACCTGCCGGAGCCGCTCAATGATGCCCAGACCGAGTCTTGTCCGAATCGTGACCGCCTTCGCTGTGCTGGTTGGCATGGCGGGGTCCATTCTCTGGCCGGATGCGCGACTGCTCCTGGCAGCGCAGGGGTACGGGTCCTACGGGTACTCTTATCTCATCACCGCCACCGCCGAGCCTCCGGCAGGCGGCGCGGTCAGTTGCCTGCCCACGGCGGTCGCGTCCGGCGGCACCAGCACCTGCACCGCCACGACCAACTCGGGTTATGTCTTCGCCGGTTGGCGCGGGGACTGTGCTGGCCAAGGCGGAACCACCTGCACCCTGAGCAACATCACCTCAGCCAAGGCGGTCGTGGCGAATTATGTCGATATGGCGTTGGTGGTCCCCAGCCGGGGCGGTTGGCGGCCAGTCCTGGGGCGATGAGTGATGAGAAATCCGTGCTAGGGGATTTCCGGAAAACCCGGTACCAGCCACCGTCGGATAGGATGTAGGTGCGACTTAATTCGCACCTACATGTGGCGCTCCGAAATCGCCCTAGCCGCCGCCGTGCTGCCTAAGTACCCGCTCCAGCGCGGCGCGGGCGCGGTTGCTCGGGACCGCGAAGCCGATGCCGACGTTGCTGCCGGTGGGGCCGATCAGGGCGGTGTTGATGCCGACGATCTCACCGGCCAGGTTGATCAGTGGGCCGCCGGAGTTGCCGGGGTTGATGGAGGCGTCGGTCTGCACCAACTCACCCAGGTCGCTATCGCCCACGTCGTTGCGGCCCACGGCACTGACGATGCCGGAGGTGACCGTCTGGCCCAGACCGAAGGGGTTACCGATGGCGATGACGAAGTCCCCGACCTCCAGTGCCCGTGAATCGCCGAAGGGCAGGGGGGTGATGGCGATCCGCGGGATCGCGAGCACGGCCAGATCGGTGCTCTCATCCACGCCCAGCAGTCGGGCGGGATAGCTGCGCCGGTCCTTGAGGGTGACGTCGATCGCGGTCGCCCCTTCCAGCAGGTGCTGGTTAGTGAGTATATAGCCGCGCTCGCCGTCCACGATAACCCCAGACCCCACGCTCTGGCGCCGCTCGGTGTCCCCTTCCTTGGGGATCTCCAGGCCGAAGTGTTTCATGAAACGGCGAAAATCGCGGTCTTTCAGGAGCGGGTTCCGCTCGGTACGTACCACCGCGTCCACCGCCACGTTCACCACCGCGGGTGTGACCCGGCGCATCAACGGGGCCAACGACGGATAGCCGGCACTGGCCTTGTGGAGTGGAAACCGGTCCGCAAATGCGGCCGCCTCCGGGCGCAGCTGCGGCTGCCATTGGCAGGCCGTGAGCGTCAGGTAGGCGGCGGCCAGCAGGGCGGTATTGAGGCGGGATGCCGGACGCGGTGCCGGCCGACCGGAAGCAGGCACGACCCGTCAGCGGACCAGGTCGGCGGCGACCCGGCGCCGCAGACCGGCGTCCACCGGCTGATTGATCATCAATGCAAAGGGCTCCCAGGCCGTGCCGCGCCGCACATAACCGGCGTAGCAGCTCACGCCGGTGAGGGTGCCGGTCTTGGCGCGGATGCTGGGGTTGCCCTCCTGGGTCGGCATCAGGTCGCGGTTGGGGGCGAAGGACTGCATCACCTCCACGAGTTGCCGGGCGGAGAGGCGGTTCCCGCGCGACAGCCCGGCGCCGTCCTCGATCTTGAAATCGGTCCAGTGAAATTTCTTGCGGGCGAATTCGGTCATGGCCTGTTGGGCGGCGGCGACGCTCACCCGCCCCTTGCCTTGGGGGTCCGCCATCCGCAGGAACAGCGAGTTGGCTACAAAGTTGTTGGAATATTTCAGCGTCGGCACGAGCATATCCGCCAGGCTCTTGCTATTCTTGTGCCGATACACGAGCTTGGCCCCGTTGGGGATGCTACCCAGGTGCTGGCCGCCGCTCAACTGGATGCCGTTGGCGGCGAGCTTGGCGGCGAGCAGTTCGCCGAAATAGCCGACCGCGATGGGGCGCTGTTTCAGGTTCACCCGCTGGGTGCCCGCGCCGCCCTGTTGGCCAAAGCGTCGGGCGGTATCGGTCAGGGGGGTCTGGGGTTCAGCGCTGGCAACGCTCCCGCCGCTGTGTACCACGTTGACGGTGTTGAAGTTCGCCGCCAGGGCCGTCACCGGGGCGTCATAGGGGTTGTCGGTGGCGGAACGCCCGGCGATCTCCACGTCCTGGTCGAAATAGCTGTCGTCGAGTCCGATCCCCGTGACCCGGGTGACGCCCGCGCTCTTGAGACCCTGGCAGACGCGATCAAGCTCTTCGGAGACCAGATAGGGATCGGCGCGACCCTTCACCCACAGGGTGCCCTGGCCGTCCTGATAGAACTCGGTCTCAAAGTGGTAGTCGCGCCCCCAGGTCGTGATCGCGGCGAGCGCGGTCAGGACCTTCATGGTCGAGGCCGGCGCGAGCGGCAGGTCCGGATTGTGGGAGACCACCGCCTGGCCACCTTCCTGGACCAGCAGTCCGGCCTTGGCGAGCCCCTGGACCTGGGTCAGCGCATCGCCCAGGGCAGGCATACCGCAGGGCAGGAGGCACAGGGCGAGGAGTCCGCCGAACCACTGACCATACCGGGGGCGGGTGATCGGCGGCCGGGTGCTGGGGGCTTTGGTCATGGTGTCTGGTGAGGCTCAGTGGATGTGGAGGCACCACCCGCGGGCGGCATTTGCTAGGATATCCCAGAATCGGCCGGATCGGGACCGTGCCGGGTTGCCGGGGTATGGTAGATTCAACTTCCTGGGGGCTGCGGGCGCCATCGCCGATCGCTTTAGTGGCGGGACTTGCCTCCAGGCCGGCGCCGCAGCGCTGGCCGGCCTCCCTGGCTGGGATTTCTTGGGCAAAGCCCCTATTTGCGGCTGATGAGTCAAATTTCCAAATGAGCCGCATGATGAGGATCGCACGCATCGGCGCCGGTGTCCTCGTACTGGCGCTGATCGCCGGCCTCGGGTGGTGGCTGCGGCCGGCGCCCCCGTCGCCCGAGCCGCTGGTGCTCGCGGTCACCCAAACCACATTTGGTGCACCGTTGTGGGTAGCGCAGCGGGGGGGGTTCTTCAGCGCCGCGGGACTGGCGGTCACCCTGCGGCCTTACGCGACCGGCAAGCTCGCCTTTGAGGCCATGCTGCGCGGCGAGGCACAGATCGCCACTGTGACCGAGACGCCGCTGGTCTTTGCGAGCCTCGCGGGGACGCCATTTACGGTCATCGCAAACTACGCATCCAGTACTGAGCACAGCCTCGTGGTCCGCGCCGACCGGGGTATCGCCGCCGTGACTGACCTGCGCGGCCGCCGGATTGGTGTGGCGCCGGGCACCTCGGCCCAGTATTTCCTGCATGTCGTGCTGACGGACGAGGGGCTGAGCGAGGCCGACCTCACGGTGGTCCCGCTGCCGGCACCGCAGCAGGCGGCCGCCCTGGCGGCGGGGGAGGTCGATGCAGTTGCTACCTTTGCGCCCTATTCGGGTCAGTGCCGCCTGGCGCTGGGGAAAGCAGCGCGCTCTTTCGGTACGGGGATTCGCTACACCGGCTATGGCAACCTGGTGGCCCCCCGCGATCTTCCGAGCGCGCGGCCCGAGGCGATGCTGCGCCTGTTGCGGGCACTGGATCGGACCATCTACTGGATGCGCAGGAACCAGGATGAGTCGCTGGCGCTCGCGGCGGCGGGGTCGGGAACCGAGACTGCCTTGCTTAGAGATGGCTGGGACACGCTGCACCCGCGTCTGGGTCTCGAC
This sequence comes from uncultured Thiodictyon sp., assembly GCA_903837595.1. Classification (GTDB taxonomy): domain Bacteria; phylum Pseudomonadota; class Gammaproteobacteria; order Chromatiales; family Chromatiaceae; genus Thiodictyon. The sequence goes on along the minus strand of CAILVI010000170.1, from coordinate 10,010 downwards.
CAGGGTTTCGTCGTTTTGCTCCAGGCCGAGGCCCGCTGGGCTATCGCCGCCGGGCTGGTCCCGGGCCGGCCCCCGGGCGCCGTGGTACCCGATTATCGTGACTTCATTGATGCCACCGCCCTGGTGCGGCTGCGCCCGGAGTCGGTGACCATGATCAGTACGCCATGAGGTTGCGTACCCGCTCCCGGCTTGCCGCCCTGGTCGCCACCCTGGTCTTCCTGGCCCTGCTCGGACTGTTTCTGCTCGCCTACCGGGGTAAACTTCAGACCCAACGGGATCTCGCCGTGACCGAGTCCCTGAGCGTGCAGATCGCGCAACTGCGCACCGAGCTGTTCGGCTACCTGCTGCACCCGCAGTTGGAGCCGCGCGCTCAGGTGCAGGCGCAATTCCGGGTCCTTCAGGGGCTGCTGGAGCGGCAGGCCCCGGCCATCGATGACTCGATCCGCGACGACGAACAGACCCGCTATGCCTGGGAGAGTGTGCGCCGACTGGTGGGCGAGGGGCACGCGTTGTTTGTCGATTTGGGCGGGGCCCGGACCGACCCGCGGCTCGCTGAGCGTGACGCGCGCACCGCCGACCTGATCCTGGCCGATAGCCACTCGTTGATCCTCTACGTCAACCAGATCCGTTATCGCGCCAGCGAGCGGTTTCTGCGGGCCAGTTCGTGGGAGAATCTGACCCTGGGCGCGCTGCTGGCGGGCATTGCCGGTCTTGGCCTCACGCTCTTTGCGGTGTTCGAGCGGATGATTCTGGCGCCGGTGCAGGAGCTTTACCGGGCCGCGCTGGGGGTCGCCGGCGGCGAGTTGAGCCTGCGGCTAAAGAGCCCCCGGCGGGACGAATTCGGCGAGATGGCGGCGGCCTTCGACGGGATGCTGGACCAGCTCCAGGAGACTACGGTGTCGCGGGCGCGCCTCGAGGTCGAGATCGCCGAGCGGGCACAGGTGCAGCGGGCCTTGCAGGAGACTGAAGACTGGTTCCAGTTGGCACTGGAGGTGAGCCGCTCCTTTGCCTTTGAGTGGGAGCCGGCCAGCGACCAGGTGCGGCGCAGCACCAGCAGCGGCGCCATTCTGGGCCTCACCGGGGCGGTGGTGGAGCACGACACGGGGCAGGCCTATTTCCAACGAGTGGCCCCGGCGGATCGTGAACGCTTTGTCGCCATGCTGCGGCGGTTGCAGCCGGGCAATGATCGCTACCACACCGACTACCGGCTCACCCGGGGCGACGGCCAGACCGTGGTCCTCGAAGAGACGGCGCGGGCCTTTTTCGACCCGGCGGGCCGGTTGCAGTCGTTGGTGGGGGCGACGACGGACATCACCGAGCGGCGGCAGGCCGAGGCGGAAGTCCAACGCCTGAACGCCGACTTGGAAGTTCGGGTCCAGCAGCGCACCGCGGAGCTGCAGTCCGCCAACCGTGAGTTGGAGTCATTTGCCTACGCGGTGTCACACGACCTGCGCGCCCCGCTGCGAGCGCTGAGCGGCTTCAGCCAGGCCCTGGTGGAGGACTATGGTCCACGCCTGGACGGCGAGGCGCTGGTCTTCCTCGACCAGATCCAGAGTGCCAGTCACCGCATGGGCGAGCTGATTGATGGCATACTGACGCTCTCGCGCAGCACGCGCGGCGAACTGCGCCGGGAGCCGGTGGACCTGGGCGCGGCGGCCCACCGCCTGCTGCTGATGGAGCGGGCGGCGGCGCCGACGCGCCAGGTCACCTGGGAGCTGGCAGCCGGGCTGGAGGTCTTCGGCGACCCGGCGATGTTGGACCTGGTGATGGTCAACCTGATCGACAATGCCTGGAAGTACACCAGCAAGACGTTTGGTGCGATCATCCGGGTTTACGGTGAAGAACGTGATGGCGTGCGTTGGTTTTGTGTCGCCGACAACGGGGCCGGTTTCGACATGGCCTATGCCGAACGCCTCTTCAAGCCATTCCAGCGGCTGCATCGCCAGGACGAGTTCCCCGGTATCGGGATTGGACTCGCCACGGTGCAACGCATTATCAGCCGCCATGGCGGCACCATTACGGCCGACGGTGTGCCGGGGGGCGGTGCGACCTTTCGCTTCACCCTGCCCGCTACCAGCGGCCGAACGGAGACAGTATGAAAGGTAGTGCCGTCCTCATCGTTGAGGACAATCCCCAGGACGAGATGCTGATGCTGCGCGCCCTGCAGAAGTCGAAGCTGGCCAACCGGATCGACGTGGTGCGCGACGGTCAACAGGCCCTGGACTACCTGTTTGCGGAGGGTGAGTTCGCCAGCCGCACCGGGGGGCTGCCGGCGGTGGTCCTGCTCGATATTGGCCTGCCGCGGCTCTCGGGTCTGCAGGTGCTCGAGCGCGTGCGCGCCGACCCGCGCACCCGCCTGCTGCCGGTGGTGATCCTCACCTCCTCCGACGAGGAACAGGATCGGTTCACGAGTTACGAGCACGGCGCCAACAGTTTCGTGCGCAAGCCCCTGGAATTCGCCGAACTGGCCGAGACCGTGGTGCGTCTCGGGATCTACTGGCTGCTCGTCAACGAGCCGCCCATCTGACCGCTGCCCTGATGGCCGGGTTAGACCGCCTGCGCTAGCGAGTGGTCGTCGGCGTCAGCCCCTTCGGACCCCATCAATAAATCCCGCGCGAAGGCCGGCTCGTCGATGTGCGCCCCCAGCTGGCGGGTCAGGGTGCGCATATCGGCCTCGGCGTTGCCCAGGCAACTGGTGCCGCCGGGGGAGGGCGCGAGGTTGAAGATGATTCCGTCGGCGTTGGTGAGCTTGGCCTCGCCCAGGCGCAACTCCCCGCTCGCCCGGTCGATGAGCAGTGGCCTGATCCCGCCGAAGCCCTCCGCGTAGCTCAGGTCCGCGGCGGTGAGTGAGGGGACGATCTTGCGGATCTCACGAATGTAGAGCCGGCGGCTGAGCCCGGGGAGCTCGCACAACAGATGGCGCAGGAGTTGTTGGCGCATATCCGGGACCCGCAGCAGGTCGCGCAAGGTGCCGACCACCCGCTGGTCCGACCGCAATACCTGGAAGAACTCGCTGGCCGTCTCCCGGTTGTGTGGTTCCAGCAAGGGTCGCAGCAGGGTCGTGGGCCCGAAGCGGGTCTTGCCGCGCTCCTTGATGTCGTGGTCGCCATGCACTGCGGCGAAGGGCATGCGCGGATTCTGGATCGTGTAAACCTTGCCGTTCAGCGCCTCGGGGGCGAAATAAAAGGACCCGGCCATGGGCAGACAGGCACAGTCGAGCCCCAGACCCATCGCCTGTGCCATGAGGAGCGAGTGCCCGCCCGCGCACACCACCACGGAACGTGCCTGCAAGAGACCGCGGTTGGTCTCCAGCACATAGTCCGGACCGTCGCGCTGGATGCGCCCCACGGTGGTGGAGAACAGCTGAGTGACCTGCTTGTCGGTGGTGCGGTCCAGGCGCACACAGGCGTGTGAGAAGGACTCGGCGAGCGCCGCAAAATCCACTGCGCTGACGTCGTCCGGGGTGCCGGTGGCGAGGATCTCCTCGCGCCGCCAGGTCCCGTCGATCAGGGCAACGTCGGGCTCCAGGTCGGCGATGGCATGGCGATCCAGGAGCTGCATCCGCGGATAGAGGTCCTTGAAGGCCTCGTAACGGCGGCGGATGAAGGCGCATTCTTCAGAGCCCACCCCGAGCACCATTTTGGGCATCGGAAAAATGATGCGGTCGCGTTCCCGGGTGGGCAGGGTGCCGGCATAGTTGACCACCATCGCGGCCATGCGCCGCACCGCCCGCGCCTTCGCCAGGCTGTAGTTGGTCTCGATGTCCCCGCAGTGCAGCGTCTGGCTGTTGTGGTGGGCGTGTGAGTTGACCTGCGCCACGCCGTCGCATTTTTCCAGGAGACCCAGGCGTTTCAGGTCAGTAAAGCGCCCGAGCGTGTAGAGCAGGGCCAGTCCGGTCACACCGGCACCCACGATCAGACAGTCGTACTTAGTCGAAGCGGTCGTCGAAGCGGTCATGGTCGCGGGCTCCGGGGTGGAACTCAAGGGTTGCCCGTCAGCGAGGCGCTGCCGTGTTCGTGGCGTTTGTGCAGTGCAGCAATGTCGACACATTAGCCCAAGTGCCGACGCGGGGAAATCAGGGGTAACGGATTTATTGAATTGGGTCCATAAATAATTTGAGGTCCCGGCCCAGTGTCGCGAGAAGCGGGCGCGGTGTCCTGAGGGGGCGGCAGAGGCACGCGGTGCGCCCCGCGCCCCTTCCAACGTCACGGGCGAGACATTCCGGGGTCCGGTCATGGCCCCGGCATACGCCTATTTCGGATGCCGGGGGGGCGCCGACATCTGCGCCGGTATCGATGGAATAGCCGGGGAAGTGTCTCAAGGATCAGGGGAAATGCCCAGAGCTATCGGGGGTATTCCCGATTCCATCAGAGGTGAGTCTCCAGGTCATCGGGGTATTTTTTCCCGCTTCAGGGGAATTCCAGAGGCCATAGGGGGTAACACCGATTCCTATGGGGGCGTCCCCGAGCCATTCGGGGATATTCTCTGAACGCTGTGTCAAGTACAGTAAGTTGCTATATAAACAGCGTATTGAAACGGTATAGAATGATTCATCCGCCTGGGGTGATCCCCAAAGGCTCCGGGGGAAATCTCGATACCTCCGGGGGTCGTCTCAAATGTGTCGGGGATAACCTCTAGCTTTATGTGGTATTCCCTCGTGATAGGGGGTCATCCCCGCTTCATAGAGGGGGGCTTCCCGGATACCCTTCAGGTCTTCCCGGACGTTGCGGGGGCTGGCTTGAGGCTCAGGGGGGCGAGGGTGGAGGGTCGGCAGGTGCGGTCCGCGACCAGCAGGTTGGGCCGCGAGGGTCTGCTTGCCCCGGCGAAGGCGCTCCACATCCGATGATCAAACCGTCAGGAGTGAGGTCGGGCTAGCGCAGCGTAACCCGACATGCCGAGGTTTGATGTCGGGTTACGGCGCGCGTTAAACCTCTGGTCTTGTTATTTTAGGTCAGTGCCACGCGCGCCTAACCCGACCTACGGCAATCTGCGATAGGATGCGTCGGCCATCGGCTTTATTCCTCCCGCCCCCCACTCCTGGAGCGCCCGAGATGACGATCAGCGCCCGCCTGCCGGCCCTCGTGCTCGGCATCCTGATCTGTAGCGCACTGGCGCCACTGCTTGGCGCGACCGCGGCACTGGCCGCGGACCCTGCGCGCGCGGCATTGGTCATCGGCAACGCGGTCTATCGGGGTGAGGCGCCGCTGATCAATACGCGCAACGACAGCGCGGATATGGCGCGCAAGCTCACCGCACTGGGCTTTCGGGTGACTGAACACCAGGACCTGGGCCGGCGGGACCTGGCGCGGGTCTTGAACGACTTCGTGCGTCAGGTCCGCGGCAGCGACGGTGTGGCACTCTTCTATTACTCCGGCCACGGCCTGCAGATGGGCGGCAAGAACTATCTGGTCCCGGTGGACGCCCAGTTGGGCGACGAACTGGATGTACCCAGCGAGGCGGTCCCGATCGATACCCTGCTGGCCGGGCTGGGCCAGCGCGGCGACAACGCGGTCAACCTCCTCATCCTGGACGCCTGCCGCAACAACCCTTACCAGCGCTCCGACCGCAAGGCCATCGGCGACAAGGGCCTGGCGCGGGTGGAGGCGCCCAGCGGGACACTCATCCTGTATGCCACCCGCCCCGGCGAGACCGCCAGCGACAACCCCGGCGGACGCAACGGGCTCTTCACCCAACACCTGCTGGCCACGCTCGACCAGCCCGGGGGCCAGGTGGAGGAGACCTTCAAACAGGTCGCCCGCGCCGTCTATACCGCCAGCGGCAAGGCGCAATCGCCCTGGCAGGAAGGGGTGCTGTTCGGGCAATTCTATTTCGCACCGCCCGCCGTCGGCCCGGTCGCCCAGGCGGTCCCGCCGCCACGCCCGCCGCCGGTGGCCGCGGGGTATTTGCAGGTGAGTGTCGACGCCCCCGGGGCGCGGATATCCGTGGACGGGCGCGAACTGGGCAGTGCCGAACCGGGCGTGCCGCTGAACCTGAGCAACCTGCCACTGGGCACGGTGCGCGTCGAGGCCAGCGCCCCCGGGCGGCAGCGGGTGGAGCGCTCAGTGGCGCTGCCGGCCGGTGCCTGGGTGCAAGTACTGCTGAACCTGCCCGCGGCCGGACCAGTCGCCGGCGACACCTGGACCGAGCCCAAGACCGGGATGGCGTTCGTCTGGGTGCCAGGCGGCAGTTTTCAGATAGGGTGTGGGGGGGCCTGGGCGGGTGATTGTTACGATAACGAAAAGCCTGCGCGTCAGGTCGCGTTGACGCGTCAGGTCGCGTTGAAGGGTTACTGGATGGCGAAGACCGAGGTGACGCAGGCGCAATGGCAGAAGGTCATGGGCAGCAACCCGTCAATGATGCCACGTCCGCGCGGGTGGTGCGCGGGGGCTCTTGGGGCAGCGGCCCCTTGGGCCTGCGCGCCGCTGGCCGCAGCAAGTACCAGCCCGAGTTCCGCTACTGCAACCTCGGTTTGCGTCTTGCCAGGACTATTTTCCCTTAATTCCTTTAACTCTTTGCCCCTTGAAAGCTGCGTAGCCGCGTAGGATGGGTAGAGCGCAGCGAAACCCATCGTTGCGTTGCACTCCGGCAGGGTCGCCAGGGTCGCCTCTGCAAGTGGCTGATATATTGTGTATCTGCGAGTCTACTCCCGGATTCCGCTGCGGCTGCATCCGGGCTACATCGGGCAGGCTCCGAATACTTTCACAGTCTCACTGCGGCAATACCACCGCCACCCGGCGGTTGAGCGGCTGGTCGCAGTCCGGTCGCTGGTTGCCGGCCGGATAACGCGGCTCACGCTCACCGCGCCCCTCGCTGCGCAGCCGGCCGCGCAGTTGCGGGTAGTCGCGCTCGATCAGCGCCGCCACCTGGCGGGCGCGCCGCTCCGATAGGTCCTGGTTGAAGGCATCCTCGGCGCACTGGTCGGTGTGACCGATGAGGCCCACCATGCCGGCGTCGGGGGACGGCCCCGGGGCCGTGCCCGGGCCGGGGCGCGGTCGCGGGTCGAATCCCCTGCTCGTCCCGGCCAGATACCGCCCCAATTCGGCGACCGCCTTGAGTCCTGCCGCATTGGGTTGATCCTGGTTGGTGTCGAACAGGATATAGAGGTCCAATCGCGGCCGGGGATCGAAGCCACGCCCACAGGCCTGCCCCGCGCGACAGGTCCCCAGGCCGCGCTGCGCGGTAAAGAAACGCCCTATCGTCTCCGCGCTCATGGCCTGGCGCTCCGGGCTCTGGTCGATGGTCCTCTGGACCCCGGTGAACCAGGCGGGCCCGGCGGCCAGGCCCCTGCTCGCCGGCTGTCCCGCCCCGGCCCCGGTCGCCGCGCGGGCGAACAGTGCGCGCGCCGTATCGGCCGCCGCCAGGGCCTCGGCCACCTCACCCAGTGCCAGACTGGCTTGGGCCTGGCGGCCCAGGATGGCCCCCTGCACCTGCGGGTCGTTGTCGGCCAGGCCCAGGGCCTGCCGCAGGGCCGCGGCCGCGGCCTGGGGTTCGTTGCTCGCCAGCCGGGCCACGCCGAGCTGGTAATAGGCCAGCGTCTCCGGGCACGCCTGGACCGAGCGCTCCAGCAGCCGCGTCTTGTCCGCCGGGTCAGCGCTCGCCAGCGCCTGCTCATAGAGTTGGGCACCCTGGTCGCAGTCGGTGGCCCGCACCAGCAATGGCAACAGGGCCAGGGCCAGGGCGAGCGCGATGCCCTGTACGAACGGCTTCGGTTTCATTGTCTCGTCTCCATGATGCCTATTGGGCGGGTCGCTCCTGGGTCACTAGCGCCAGTGTCGCGACGGCCACCCCGGTGGGGTTGGCGGCGACGGCGCCGACGACCTGCTGGTAGAGCGACTCATTGGTCGCGAGCTTGGAGCGACCAACGAGCTGATCGAGAAAGGCCGGGCGCTCGCTGAAGGCATAGGCCACCACCAGGTCGGTGCCCAGCGGGTCCGTGACCTGGAGCGGTGGCGCCCCCGCGGCCGGGAGGGTGATCGGCGCGGCGGCCAGCGCCGGGTTGCCTTGGATCAGCGGGTGGAATTTGCCGCCCACCCCCGTCGTCGCCTGCCGCGAGAGGTCCCGCGGGGTGAGCCGGTCCGGCGTTGCGGTACCGAACGCCTTGGCGATGGCCCGGGTAAAGAGGCTGCCGGCGGGCGTGGCAATGGAGGCCTCGTCGTCCCGGGCGGCGGCGATCATCACATAGTTGCTGCCCGCCGGCCCCTTCGCCAAACCCTTTGTCGACAGCACCGCCGGCATCTCCGGGTACCAATAGCTCTTCGACACGCCGCCTTGGTCGGCCAGCGAGCGGGTGGCGGCGGACCTCAGACTCCGGTCGGCCGTGCCACTGTGGCAGGCATCGATCAGGACCAGGACCTTGCGGCTGGGGATCTGCGCGAGCAGAGTGCCCAGCTGGTCGTCGACCAGAACGCCGTCGAGTGTGTTGCGCCCCTTGCGGCGTGCCTGGCGCAGGTCGTACATGGTCAGCACCTCGTCGGCGCCGTCGTCGGTCTCGTCCCCGTTTTCGTCGGGGATACGCGAACCGTGGCCGCTGAAATAGAGCAACACCCGGTCGGAGGCCTGCGTCCCCTGGATCAGCCAAGTCTGGATCTTGGCCACGACCTGATCGAGCGTTGCGTGTTGATCGGTGAGTGTGGCGATCTCGGCAAAGCCCAACGACTCGGCCAGCGCCCGCATCTGTTTGATGTCCAGGTCGATGCCCGGCAGGTTGTTGTGGCTGTCCGCGTACCTGCCGACACCGATCAGCAGTGCGCGGTCGGCGGCCTGCGCGCTGAAGGGCAGGGCGGCGAGTGCGCAGGTGCCAAACAGGGCGGCACCAGACAGTAAGGCAGGGTAGATGTGTCGGCGCATCGGGGCCTCGCTGTGCGATTACGGTTCGTGTCTTCTCAGTCTTCCCCGGTACCGCGTCCGAATAAAGTGTCGTAGCGCGTATTGTCTCCGCGTGTCTGCTCGTAGCACTCCGCGACGGTGTGCGGCGTGCCCATGCGCAGTAGCTTGCTGACAGTGACGAACTGGTAGCCCTGGTGCTGCAATTCCGGGATCATTGTGCGCAACGCCTTGGCGGTCGCGAATCCGCGCCCGTTGGCATGCATGACGACAATCGAGCCGCGGCCGGGTTTGACACTCTTGCGAACCTTCTCGGCGATCGCCTCGGCGGTTTGTCCGCGTCCGGGGTCGCCCGTGACGATATCCCATTGCACCGCCGCCAGGCCATCGTCCGCCAGCTCGGCGAGCGACTCGCTGCTGCATGTGCCATAGGGGAATCGGAACGTCGCCGGCAGCTGCGGGATACGGTCGATCACGTCCGGGCCAAGCGTGGCCGCGCATTGGTCGACCAGTGCGTCACGCAGCCCGATGTACTGCGCCTGGGTCCACAGGATTTGCTCGCGCATCGCGCGTCCCTTCAGAACCCGCAGGTTGCCGTGGGTCCAGGCATGGTTGCCGACTTCGAATAACGGGTCCGCCATCAACTGCTTGGCGCGCTCAGCATGGGATCGCATCCACTTGCCGCCGGCGAAAAAGGTCGCCTGGACATCCTGCTCGCGCAGGTAGTTGACGATCTCTGAATCATAGCCTGACTGTTCGTTGGCCTGCTCGCAGAGGTCGAAGGTCAGTGCGATCACCCGGCCTTTGGGGTCGCGGAGGTCGACCCAGCGGATGGAATCCGGCACGGCGGCGGACCGGCGGCTCGGGGTCGACTCGGCGTGTTCGATGAGCGCGCGCGACGGGCCGCTGACATCCGGGGGCTGCACGCGACGGGCGTGCTTCTCGGCGGCGTTGCCGAGCAGGGCGTGCCGCGACCAACAGCGCTCCAGCACGCGATAGGATTGGCCCTGAGTGTGTGCATCGGGCAGGTCCAACGCCGGCGCCTCCCGCGGTGCTGGCTCCTGCGTCAGAATGGCCGTATCCAATGGCGCCGGCAACGGCGCTACCGGCGCCACTGGGCTGCTTGACGCACTGTTGCGCCCCTGGTCGCCCAGCCGCGGGCCGGCCAAGGGTTGTCCCGCGGCCAG
>CAILVI010000169.1 GCA_903837595.1 uncultured Thiodictyon sp. | reverse complement strand
TCGCGGTCCCGCTTGCTGCTGCGGCCCGTGAGGTCATAGTCGAACCAGACCACGGGCGGTACGGACAGTTGTTCGCCGACAAACGCGAGGACCGGACCCGGGACGTCGCCGTGGTACCGCGGGAACCGGGCGTTGATCCGAAAGAATTTCAACAGGACCGCCACGCCGATCCTGCCCCGGTCCGTGCGGTTGCCAAGGAGCGGCTGCTCGGCGGCGAAAAACGTCCAGTGTTCGATCAGTTCTTGCTCGTCCCAGCAGCGTTTCATCTGGCGGGCCCCTGTCTGACGGCGGAGGTTGCCATCCTACCGAACCGCCCGCGCCGGTGCGATGCATCAGAGAATGCTTATATGGCACCTGGTGGCAGCTTCGCTCTTATTGGGCCAATATGCCCTGCAAACCACCCTGCGGATGGGCATCGCGCTGTTGTGCTCGCTGCTCTTCACCTTCGTCTATGCCAAGGCGGCGCTGCGCAGTCGCCGCGCGGAACAGGTCCTGATCCCGCTGCTGGATATCCTGCAATCGGTACCGATCCTGGGATTCCTGTCGATCACGGTGCTCTGGTTCGTCCAACTCTTTCCCGGCAGCCTGCTGGGGCCTGAATGCGCCGCCATCTTTGCGATTTTTACCTCGCAGGCCTGGAATATGGCCTTCAGCTTTTACTATTCGCTGCGGATGCTGCCCAAGGATCTCTCGCGGGTCGCCGATCTCTTTCACCTGTCGGCCTGGCAGCGCTTCTGGAAACTGGAAGTGCCCTATGCCATGCCGGGGCTGGTCTGGAACGCCATGATGTCAGTGTCGGGTGGCTGGTTCTTCGTGGTCGCCTCCGAGGCCATCACGGTATCGGAAAAGACCATCTGCTTGCCGGGGATCGGCTCCTATATCGCGGTCGCCATCGCCCAGCGCGACCTGACGGCGGTGGGCTATGCCATTGTCGCCATGCTGAGTGTGATCCTGCTGACTGACCAACTGCTGTTCCGCCCCGTGGTGGCGTGGGCGGATAAGTTCAAGTTTGAATTTGCCGAGAGTCGGGACGCGCCAAGGTCCTGGTTATTGGACTGGCTGCGGCAGGCCCGGCTTTGGGGGCAGTTGATGACGGCGCCCGCGATCCTCTGGGATCGCCTGCGGATGCTCGGACCCAGGCGACCGGCCGGGCGCCGCCCTTTGCGCATTCCATTGCCCAGACTGCCATTCTGGCGCCATATCGATCCGTGGCCCGATTGGCTCTGGCTGGGGCTGTTGGGGGCGGCGGCAGTCGCCAGCATCGTGCTGCTGGCGCGCTTTGTCCTCACCGAAGCAAGCGACGCTGAGGTGGCCCATGTCTTCGTACTCGGTCTATACACGCTGGCCCGAGTGTTGATCCTGACTGGGCTGGCGAGCCTGATCTGGGTCCCGATCGGGGTGTTGATCGGTTTGCGGCCACGGCTGGCGCAACGCATGCAGCCGCTGGTGCTGTTCTTGTCGGCCTTTCCGGCCAATCTGCTGTTCCCGGTGGTGGTGTCCTTTATTGTCGCGCACCGGCTCAGCCCGGATATCTGGCTCAGCCCACTGATGATTCTGGGCACCCAGTGGTACATCCTGTTCAACGTCATCGCGGGCGCCGCCGCGCTACCCAGCGATCTGAAGGAGGCCGCCGCCAATCTGGGACTGCGCGGCTGGCTGCGCTGGCGGCGGGTGCTGCTGCCGGCGGTGTTCCCATCCTATTTGACCGGCGGTTTGACCGCCTCGGGCGGCGCCTGGAATGCCAGCGTCGTGGCCGAGGTTGCCAGTTGGGGCACCACGACCCTCACGGCCAGCGGTGTGGGCGCCTATATCGCCCAGGCGACCGTCCAAGGTGATCACCCCCGGGTCGCCCTGGGCATTGCGGTAATGAGTCTCTATGTGGTGATCTTCAATCGCCTGATCTGGAAACGCCTGTATGCCTTCGCCCAGCGGCGTCTGGCCTTGGATTGAGGAGGTCTCATGAGCGACGCCGATCCCCTGATCGAACTGCGCCAGGTTAGCAAATCCTTCGGCGCGACCGATCGCGCCGATGAGATCCTGGTATTGAAAGACATCGATTTCAGTCTGCATCCTGGTGAAATCGTGGCGATTCTGGGCCGTTCCGGCTGCGGCAAATCGACCTTGCTGCGGATTATCTGTGGCCTGACACGGGCCAGCAGCGGAGTGGCACTCTATCGCGGCCAGCCGGTCACCGCCCCGGTGGCTGGCATCAGCATGGTCTTTCAGACCTTCGGCCTGTTTCCCTGGCTGACGGTCCTGGAAAATGTGGAACTCGGGCTGGAGGCCCTGAAGGTGCCTGGACCGGAACGGCGACAGCGGGCCTTGGCGGCCATCGATATGATCGGACTGGACGGTTTCGAGTCGGCCTATCCCAAGGAACTATCCGGCGGGATGCGCCAGCGGGTCGGTTTTGCGCGCGCACTGGTCGTGAATCCCGACGTGCTATTGATGGATGAGGCATTTTCGGCCCTGGATGTTCCCACCTCCGAAACCCTGCGCGGCGACCTGCTGGACCTGTGGTTGGAGCGGCAAATCCCGACCCGCGCCATCCTGATGGTGTCACACAGTATTGAGGAGACACTGATGATCGCGGATCGGGTGGTGATCCTGGATAGCAACCCGGGGCGGGTGAAGGCACAGTTGCAGATTACACTGAAACACCCCCGTGATGATCTGGCTCCCGCATTCCGGCGGTTGGTGGAGGAAGTTTATGAAATCATGACGGCAGCGGCGGGCGAACAACGCATCAGCAGTATCGGCCACCGATTGCCGGCGGCACATGTGGCCCAATTGTTGGGCCTGCTTGATGAGGTCAACCACCCCACCTATCAGGGCCGGGCCGATCTGTCGGCGTTGGCCGACGCCCTCAAACTGGCCGTCGATCGCCTATTTCCGATCATCGAGGCCCTGCAATTGCTCGATTTTGCGCAGGTCGCCGATGGCGAGATCCGCTTGAACCCGCATAGCCAGGCCTTTCTGGATGCCGATATCCAACGGCGCAAGATGATCTTCGGCGAGCATCTCTTGCGCCGCGTCCCACTGGCCGCCCATATCTGCCGGGTGATCGATGAGCGCCCCGGCCAGCGCGCACCGGAGAGCCGTTTTCTGCGCGAGTTGGAGGATTTCGTGAGTGAGGAAGAGGCCGAGCGGGTCCTGCACGTCATCGTCGATTGGGGGCGCTATGCCGAATTATTCGCCTTTGATTACCAGACTGGCATATTCAGCGCCGAAAATCCCGGCGCTGAGGGGCAGGCGGATAATCATTAATAAAATGGGAAATCCCCCGGCTTTGCCGGGGAGACAGCAAAAGTTTGACATTTCCGGGAGTCCATCCAGGAAACTCCGCGTTGTGAGCCGCCAAGCACGCAACACTGGAGAATCCCGATGGACGAACCTGAAAGCCTAAGCCACTCCAAATGGGAGTGCAAATACCATGTGGTCTTTATCCCAAAATGCCGACGTAAGACGTTGTACGAGCAACTGCGGCGACACCTTGGTGAGGTGTTCCGGAAGTTAGCCGAGCAGAAGGAAAGTCGTATCTTGGAGGGACATCTGATGTCAGACCATGTGCACATGTTGATCGCGATCCCGCCCAAGTATGCCGTGTCGCAGGTGGTCGGCTTCATCAAGGGTAAGAGTGCCATCCACATTGCCCGCGTGTACGGTGAGCGCCGGCGCAACTTTGTTGGGCAGAGCTTCTGGGCGCGGGGGTATTTCGTCTCAACGGTTGGTCGGGACGAGGCCACGATCCGTGAGTACATCAAAAACCAAGAGCAGGAGGATAGGCGCCTCGAACAGCTCAACCTCTGGGGCTGAGTCGCCGCCTTTAGGCGGCCCAAGAACCGCGGGGCCGCGTTAGCGACCCCGTAGCCGCTTCGAGCGGCTCACGAATGAAAGCCCCCGGCTTTGCCGGGGGATGGTTACTCTCAGGGTATCTGCGTGAGCCCGATGCGGGTCTCGCCGACCGCCAGGCGCGTGGCTGGACCTCGGGCCAGCGACACAATCACCGGCAGTGTGGCAATCAACAGCAAAATCTCCAAGCTATAGACGGACCCATAACCGAGCGATGGCGGGCTGACGCTCAAGCCGAAGGAGGCATGATGGCCGGCGAAGTTCGTAATCACATCCTTCATCACCCCACTGATCCCGACGGCAGTCCCGGCGGCCGTCGCCTGGACGGCGCCCCAGGCGCCCAGCGCCAAGCCGCGATGTTCCCGCTGGGCCAGGGCCATCGCGGCGATCAAGGTGCCGACCGAAAACAGCCCATTGCCGAAGCCGATGAGCAAGGTTCCGCTGCGGAACACCCAGGCAGAATCCAGCGCATCGGCGGCAATGACCGCGGCAAAGGCGACGATCCCGACCAACACACCGACGATGGCGACGCGCTGGGGGTCCCCACCGCGCCCCAAGAGACGCGCCACCAGCGCAAAGGCGATCAGGTTGCCACCCGCGAGAATCGCAGTGAGCCAGGTAGTCTGTGAAACTGTTTGATGCAGGATCTCACCGCCGAACGGCTCCAACAGGATATCCTGCATGGTGAAACCTGCAGCCCCCAGACCAACCGCAAGCAAGAGCCGTCCGGACTGACCGCCGCTGATGAAGTCCGCCCAGGTATCACGAAAGCTCGGACGCTGCTCCGGGGCCGCCGCCCGCTTGGCGTCGATGGCCTCCTGTTTCCACAATGCAATCAGATTGAATGCGATGGTGAGCACGGCCACGCCTTGCAGTAGTGCGATCAACTTCCCGGTATCGAAATCCTGCAATAACTTGCCGAAGATGAGTCCGCAGCACACCATGCCCGATAAGAGCATGACATAGAGCATGGCGACCACGCGGGGCCGGGCCTCTTCCGGCGCCAGATCAGTGGCCAATGCCAGCCCCGCGGTCTGGGTAGTGTGCAGACCGGCGCCCACGAGCAGGAATGCCAGGGCACTGAATCCCTCGCCTAAAATATGTAGCCGATTGGCGTCGTCCGCCAGCAATACCAGGGCAAAAGGCATGATGGCAAAGCCGCCAAACTGAAGCAGGGTGCCCAACCAGATATAGGGAACCCGCCGCAGGCCAAAGGCCGAGTGGTGATAATCGGAGCGATGGCCCACGAGTGCGCGCAACGGGGCGACCAGCAAGGGTAAGGACACCATCAGCCCAACCAGCCACGCCGGCACATGCATTTCGACCACCAGTACCCGATTGAGAGTGCCGTTGAGCAGCACCAGGGCCATACCGACGGAAAGCTGAAACAGCGATAGCCGCAAGAGGCGTTTCAAGGGCAGATCGACGCTTGCCACATCAGCAAAAGGGAGAATACGCGTCAGGAATTGGTTCCAGGCGAGGGTAACCGACGGGTCAAGTTGAGTCATGACGAATCTGAGTTCCGATCTTATGAATGCCGCTTTCGCGGCAGGTTAGGGGAATAAGGACAGGACCCAGAGCCCGAGGCCCCCGGCCGCGGCGATTCCGGCGACCACGAACAACCAGCGCCGGTGCGTCAGGGCGGTCACAGAGGCGACTGAGATCGCGATCTGGATCAGGGTCATGGCCTGTGCCTGACGATGGTGCGGCGCCAGCGACGAGGCGCTCGCCGTGTTGACCTGCGCCGACTCTTTCTCGAAGGCTTCTGCCTTGGCCTTGATTTCATCCTTTTCCCGGTTGTAGCGCTCGGCCTCGGCGCGGTAACCGGCTTGCCGCTCGGGTGGCGCCAGTTCAGTCGCCATCTCCATGAGGTGGGCCTTCATGCTCTTCGCCTGATAAAAATTCCATAGGTCGGTGGCATGAGTCTTCTGCAGCACGGCCTCGTTCTTCTGCAACATCGCCTCGCTGAGCGTGTAGGCGCTCTGGTAGCTGACGACGGCCCCCAGTGTCGACAGCAGCGCAGTGAAGATGGCGACATACTGGGCCAGCGGATGCTCCCGGTGTCCCGGCTCGTGGGCCAGATGCTCGTGGGCACCGTGGACGTGAAACTCGTTCTCTGACATGTCTAACCCCTTGAAAAGACGAATCGACGTACAGCGTAAGTCCCACAATCGCAGCCCCGTCGGTCACGGGATACTCAATCCCGCCGGGGCGCGGGTCCCTGTTGGTCTTCCTGCGACTTCCCTTATCCACGAAATACCCTCGCGGGATCATTACGTTGCGTTCATGCGGCGAGCACCATGGCGGAATATGTCAGTATCCCGAGGTTGGAGAGTCGGACGTTGAACACTTGCGAACCAATAAGACCGCCGGTGGTGACCTGCACCGAGGGACAGTCCTGGCCAAGACAAGGTCGAGCCACCCTTTCGCAGCGTCGCGAAGCTGCCCGCGACCCGCTACTACCTGCTGCACGCGTCCGAGACTGAGGCGAACGCCTGGATGCTGTGCTTCCTGACACCACTGCATGCCCCACCGCCGCGAGCCCTATGCGCGGATCGACTGACTCGCCAACCTTGCCCCCGGAGCAGGCGCGTACCATGGGCAAACGGGAGCAATCCGGCACCTTCACCCGTGAGCCCGAGCCTCGCAAGGTCGGGGCCCCGCTACCAGCTGGACCCAAGCCGGGCCGTCGAGGAAGCGATCCTGTATTGGGCTGACTCGACAACGCGCTCCATGTTTAACCCGGTACACGGCGCTTCGGTCCCTAAGACCCGGTCGGTGACCCCAGCCCCCTGTATCGTTACCGTTCGTTGAGGACGACCAAGACCCAGCAGCCCGCTGAGCGCATCGTAACCTAGGATTGAAAATCGTCACTTGCCGCCTGCACGACATCGATCCCTAAGAGCCTGTCTAGGAACTAAAATATTGATTTATCTGGCGAAAAATTGTAGAATCGGGGGGTTCTATACGAAATCGCAACCCTATTCGCCAATTTCAATATGACCGAAGAAAATACTGAATTACCTGCCAGGTACCCAAGCGATCTCACAAATGATGAGTGGGAAATACTTCGACCTATCCTCGAAATGCTTGAGCCATATAAGACAGGGCGC
>CAILVI010000168.1 GCA_903837595.1 uncultured Thiodictyon sp. | reverse complement strand
GTTCACCGCATTGCGTCCGGTCAGGGTGGTGTGGCCGATATCGAGATTGCCAAGCGTGCCGCCCACACCCTGAAGGGCGCAGCCAACACCGTGGGAATCAAGGGAATCGCGACCCTCACCCATTCACTCGAAGACATCCTGGTCGAGCTCGCGGAGCATTCGGCGCTCCCCAACCCCGGGCTATCCCAGACCCTGACCCATGCAGCGGATTGTCTGGAGGGGATGAGCGAGGCATTGGCGGGTTTGGGGGAGCCGCCCGCGGACGCGGTCAATGTCTTGCAGGATGTGCTGGACTGGGCGAATCGGCTGGATGCAGAGGGTATCGCGGTGGCCGCCGCCGACCCCTCCGACACCCCAGTGCCGGCGCAATCCGATGAGCACCCCGTCGAGGCACCGCATCACCGGCAGGATCATGCCATAGCGCCGATGCTGCGGGTCCCCACGACCTTGGTGGACGAACAGCTGCGTTTGCTGGGTGAGTCGATGACCTCGACCGCTCAGATCCAAAACCGTCTGCAGTCGGCGATGCAGCAGGTCATGGCAGTCAATCTTCAGAATCAGCTGCTGCGGCAGCTGGTGAACGAACTGGAAGACCTCGTGGACCTGCGCGGGATCGCATTGCCGCAGCCGGTCAAGGCGGACACGGGGTTCGATGCGCTCGAGTTCGATCAGTATGGCGAACTGCATACGGTGACACGACGCCTGGTCGAGGTGACGACCGATGCCAGTGAGATGAGCCGCACCACGCAGGAGTATCTCAGTAACCTCGGCGAGCTGGTCGGGTTGCAGACACGCCTGCATCTGGCCAACCAGGACGCGGTGCTGCGCTCCCGCATGGTGCCCGTGGTCTCGGTGGTCGCGCGGCTGCAGCGGGCGGTACGCCAGGCCGGTCGTCTACTCGACAAGGAGGTGCATCTGGTCCTGAAGGGGACCGAAACCCTGATCGATTCAAGCGCCCTGAACGCGCTGGTCGAGGCACTGATGCATGTGCTGCGCAATGCGGTCGACCATGGCATCGAGCCGGTTGAGGTGCGTCTGGCACGGGGTAAGGACCCGATTGGACACATTGAGCTCGCGTTCAAACGCGAGGGTGAGGTCGTGTCGGTGACCTGCCGCGACGACGGCCAGGGGCTCGACCTCAATCACCTTCGCCTCGTCGCGCAACGCCGCAATCTGGTCGGTTCGACCGATGTCCTGTCCGACGATCAGGTTGCCCGTTTCATCCTCATCGCCGGCTTCTCCACGCGCCACGATGCAACTCAGGTGTCGGGCCGCGGAATCGGGCTTGATGCGGTGAATACCATGGTCGAGGACCTGAAGGGGTCCATCCGACTGCGTAACCAACCAAGCCATGGGCTGACGGTCGAAATCCGCCTGCCCACCACGCTGTTGTCAGCCCAGGTGCTCCTGATCCGCTTGCCCGGGGCAGTGCTTGCGCTGACCACCCGCGGCATCGAAGGGATCCATTTCGCCACGGCCGATCAGTTCCAGACGGTCGGCGCCCAGCTCGCTTACCGCCAGGGCGACCAGTTGCACGATGTGGTGCAATTGCTTGATTTACTCAATATCGGCCACGGGGCGAGCAAGGTTCAGGCCGAACAGGCCGTGCTGATGGTGCGGATGAGTTCGGGCGCCAGCACCGCCGTCACCGTCGCGGCGATCGCTGAAAGCCGCAGTGTCGTCGTGAAGAAGCTCGGACCTTACGTGGGGCAAATCGGCGGCGTGATCGGCGCAACGATCTTGGGCGACGGCAGCGTGGCCCCGGTGATCGACTTGCCTGACCTGCTGCGTGCGGCCAGTCGTGCGCCGCGGCCGGCCCATGGCACTGCGCTTCCCCGCGCCGACGCGGTCGATCGCGAGGTGGCCGTTGGCAACGCCCGCACGGCATTGGTCGTGGATGACTCGCTCTCCGCCCGGCGGATGACGGCGCAGCTGTTCAGAGACGCAGGATTTGAGGTCCAGACCGCGATCGACGGACTCGACGCGGTCGCGATCCTCAACCGGAGCGTGCCGGACGTCATCTTGACGGATCTGGAAATGCCGCGCATGAATGGACTGGAGCTAACTGCACACATTCGCGCCAACCCGAGGACACAACAGGTCCCCATCGTCATGATCACCTCGCGCTCCACGGAGAAGCATCGCCAACAGGCGTTCACGAATGGTGTCGATCGCTATCTCACCAAGCCATTCAGTGCGGAGGAACTCCTCAGCCAAGTCGGCACCCTGACCGATCGCGCAGCGCCCCAGCCATGAGCGAGACGATCCGCACCATCGGCGATACCGGCAATGCGCGGGGGCTGTTGTCCTTCGCTGGGGCGCATCTCGTCCTGGCCCCCGGCGATTTGCGCATCATCGCCGCACCTGGGGATGTGGTGCGCACTGATCCGCCGGCGCGCGGGATCGGCTGGATCGCGATGCTCGAGCAATGGCGGCCAGTCTATGCGCTTTCTTTTGATCTGGCGCCGGTGGTCGACGAGGCAGCGGCGGCGCGACCGATGTGTGCCGTCCTGGGCCACGGCTCAGCGCTTTACGCGCTGCTGTGCGATGACATCCAGATCATGCGAGGAGCCGGCCCGGTGTTTCGACCGCTCGCACCGTCCATGCAGGCTCCTGGGTTGCCCATCCGGGACCTGGCATTGGATGCGCGTGGTCTGCTGTGCGGCACCGATGCCAATCGCCTGGGCCGGTGCATCGGGGTCGCGATTCGCGGCGATCAAGCACCAGCGCGCGTTGGGCGCGCAGGAGTCGAGGCATGAGTCGCTGCACCGGGTGGCTACTGCATTTGAGTGGCGGAGCAGCGGCGGTCGTGGGCCAGCGGGAATTGCTCCACCTGATTACCCAGCCGCAGACGCACGAGGTCCCCTGCGCACCCGCGTATTGTCGGCGCGTCCTCGTCTGGGAGCAGGGTGTCTTGCCGGTCTTCGATGTCGGCGTCTGGTCCGATCCAGCCACTGCCGGCATTGAGGCACCAGTCATCGCCATCGTCGGCTTCCAGGCGGACGGCGATACGGCGCCTGGGTTCGGCGGATTGCTCTTGACAACCCCTGCGCAGCGCATTGATGTTGATGACGCCTGGGCCTGCACGCTGCCGCCGGAGCTCAGCGGATGGCGGCCGATCGCCTGTGCCTGTTTCGAGCGTGATGGGCGAGCACTCCCGGTCTTGGATCTCGCACGCCTCTTCGCGCTTCCCAATGTCGGGATAGCTGGAGCATCACCGACCCCAACGGAGTCGAACATACCAGCTTAAGGCGCAACGCCCTGGGAGAGCATGGCGTCATCGGTGCAGCCCTGAAAAGGCGTGACATAACGGCGAGGCTGCGTATGTCACGCCCTTTCAGGGCTGGGCGCCCCTATTTACCTCATACCCAGGGCGTTGCCCTGGGCTGGTATGTTGCGCCCCTGCGGGGCTTAGGCGGCCGGCAAGACGACGGAACGCTTTACCCCAAAAAGAGCAGTTAAGCCGCAAATGAACGCAAAAAACGCAAAACAAAACAGTGGGTTATTGGTTCGCATTGAGCAGGCTCGGCTCACCCGCCCGGTGAACTATATGCTTCAGCGAAAAACCGATAACCTCTTATATTTATTTGCGTTCGTTTGCGTTCATTCGCGGCTGAATGCGCTTTCTAGGTTTACCAGGGCAGGCCCCCTGGCCTGCCCCTGCTACCTTACTTCGGGTTATAGATCTGGTCGAACAGACCGCCGTCGGCGAAGTGCTTTTTCTGCGCCGCGGCCCAGCCGCCCAGGTCGGCGATCTCCACCAGCTTGATCTGGGGGAACTTGTCTTTGTACTTGGCGGCGACTGCCGCATTGGTTGGGCGATAGAAATTCTGCGCCGCGATCTCCTGCCCTTCTGCTGAATACAGGTACTTCAGGTAGGCCTCGGCGACCTCGCGGGTACCCTTGCGGTCGACGTTCTTGTCCACCACGGCCACCGGGGGCTCGGCGAGGATGGAGAGTGAGGGGGCCACGATCTCAAACTTGTCCGCGCCAAACTCCTTGAGCGCCAGGAAGGCCTCGTTTTCCCAGGACAGCAGCACGTCGCCCAGGCCGCGCTGGACGAAGGTGGTGGTGGAGCCGCGGGCGCCGGAGTCGAGCACCGGCACGTTCTTGTAGACGCGGGTGATGTAGTCCTTGGTCTTGCTCTCGTCACCGCCGTATTGCTTCTGCGCCCAGGCCCAGGCGGCCAGATAGTTCCAGCGCGCCCCGCCCGAGGTCTTGGGGTTGGGCGTGATCACGCTGACGCCCTCCTTGGTGAGATCCCCCCAGTCCTTGATCCCTTTGGGGTTACCCTTGCGCACCAGGAACACGATGGTAGAGGTGTAGGGCGAGCTGTTGTGGGGCAGGCGCTGCTGCCAATCCTTGGCCAGCAGGTCCTTCGCGGCGATGGCGTCGATATCGTAGGCCAGGGCCAGGGTGACGACGTCCGCCGCCAGCCCGTCGATGACCGCACGCGCCTGTTTCCCGGAGCCCCCATGGGACTGCTGGAGGGTAACCTTGCCCCCGGACTTGGCCTCCCGCTGTTTGGCGAAGGCGGGGTTGAACGCCTGGTAGAGCTCGCGGGTCGGGTCGTAAGAGACGTTGAGCAGGGTGGTCTCGGCGGCCTGGGTGCCGGTGAGCACGGCGAGCCCCAGCAGGGTTGCGGCAACGAGCGATTTCAGAGGCAAACGATCGGTCATGGGTGTATTCCTCGCAGTGAACTTTATCAGCTGCAATTAGACCGCGGCGGTGCCAGGTTCCGAACAAAAAAAACCTGCGAAGGTTAGCGCCCCCGGACGCTTGCGGCACCCTGGCTAACCGGGCGTAGGGGCGGGTTTCAAACCCGCCCCTACATCAAGCGTCTGCCTGGATATCAGGTACGAACGCTATATATGAATCTGGGATAACGAGATAACTATTTATCGGTTCCCGTTATTTGCCCCCTTTGTTAAGCTCGATTCAGATTTGTCACCCTAAATTTTCGAGCCCGAGACCGGACCTATGACACCTCACAGCCCCCTGACGGCGGGGCCGCCATGAGCGCCGCCGTCAGCTTCTTCAACCCGACCGGTCAGACCCGGGTGCTGCCGGGCTTCGGCCTGTCACTGGGCTACACGCTCGTCTATCTGTCGCTGGTGGTCCTGATCCCGCTCTCGGCGGTCTTCATCCAGACCACATCGCTCACCTGGGCCGAGTTCTGGGCCATCGTCTCCGCCCCCCGCGTGGTGGCCACCTATAAGTTGTCGTTCGGCGCCGCGTTGGCGGCCGCGGCCATCAACGTCGTCTTCGGGCTGATGCTGGCCTGGTCACTCGTGCGCTACAGCTTCCCCGGCAAGAAACTGGTGGATGCCCTGATCGACCTGCCCTTCGCGCTCCCCACGGCCGTGGCGGGTATCTCGCTTAGTGCACTCTGGGCCAGCAACGGCTGGCTCGGCGGACTGCTGGTGCCCTTCGGGATCAAGGTCGCCTTCACCCCGCTGGGGGTGCTGGTGGCCCTGATTTTCATCGGGGTGCCCTTCGTGGTGCGCACGGTGCAGCCGGTGCTGGAGGACCTGGAGACCGAACTGGAGGAGGCGGCGGCGAGCCTGGGGGCGCACCGGCGCCAGACCTTCACCCGGGTGCTCCTGCCGGTGCTCACGCCGGCCCTGCTCACCGGCTTTGCCCTGGCCTTCGCCCGCGGTGTGGGCGAGTACGGGTCCGTTATCTTCATCGCCGGCAACATCCCAATGGTGTCTGAGATCACGCCGCTGATCATCATCATCACCAAGCTGGAACAGTACGACGAGTCGGGGGCCACCGCGGTCGCGGTGGTCATGTTGTTATTCTCCTTTCTCATGCTGCTCACCATCAACCTGTTACAGGCCTGGAGCGCGAAACGGACCGGGAGAAACCGCTGATGGCCATCACCGCGACCCTGCACGGGGGCAGCCCAATCGCGCACGGCGCCCACCGTTACGAGAACAACGCCGCCACCCGGGAGCAACCCTGGGTACGGCGCCTCATCCTGACCCTCGCCCTGGCCTTTTTCGTCCTGTTTCTGCTCATGCCGCTCGTGGTGGTGTTCCACCAGGCACTGGCCAAGGGCTGGGGGGCGGCACTTGCCGCCGTGACCGACCCCGACGCACTGGCGGCGGTGCGGCTCACCCTGTTGGCCGCCGGGATCGCGGTGCCGCTCAATCTGGTCTTCGGGGTGGCCGCGGCCTGGTCGATCGCCCGTTTCGAGTTCCGCGGCAAGCAGATCCTGAGCACCCTGATCGACCTGCCCTTCTCGGTCTCGCCGGTGATCGCCGGCCTGATCTATGTGCTGATGTTCGGCGCCCAGGGCTGGTTCGGCCACTGGTTCATCGAGCACGACATCAAGATCGTCTTTGCGGTGCCGGGCATCGTGCTGGCCACCATGTTCGTCACCTTCCCCTTCGTCGCCCGGGAGTTGATCCCGCTGATGCAGGCGCAGGGCCGCGACGACGAGGAGGCGGCCACGGTGCTCGGCGCGAGCGGCCTGCAGACCTTCTGGCGGGTGACCCTGCCCAACATCAAATGGGGCCTGCTCTATGGGACCATCCTGTGTAACGCCAGGGCCATGGGTGAGTTCGGCGCGGTGAGTGTGGTCTCGGGGCATATCCGCGGCCAGACCAATACCATGCCGCTGCATGTCGAGATCCTGTACAACGAATACAATTTTGCCGCCGCCTTCGCCGTGGCCTCACTGCTCGCCATGCTCGCGCTGGTGACCCTGGCACTGAAGTCGTGGGTGGAATGGCAGGCCAATCGCCCAGTGGCCCAACAAGAGATCATTTAGATGAGCATCCAGGTCGAAGAGATCAGCAAGACCTTTGCCGGCGTCACCGTGCTGGACCGGGTGTCGCTCGACTTCCCCACCGGTCAACTGGTGGCCCTGCTGGGCCCGTCGGGCTGCGGCAAGACCACGCTGTTGCGGGTGATCGCCGGGCTGGAGACGGCCGACGCGGGCCGCGTCATCCTGGAGGGGGAGGACGCCTCCCGCACCCATGTGCGCGAACGCCAGGTCGGCTTTGTCTTCCAGCACTATGCCCTGTTCCGGCATATGACGGTGTTCGAGAATGTCGCTTTCGGGCTGCGCGTGCAGCCGCGTAAGCAGCGGCCCAAGGAGCCGGAGATCCGCCGCCGCGTCACGCGCCTGCTGGAGCTGGTGCAAATGCAGTGGCTGGCCGACCGCTTTCCGCAGCAACTCTCCGGCGGTCAGCGCCAGCGCATCGCGCTCGCCCGCGCCTTGGCGGTCGAGCCGCGGGTGCTCCTGCTCGACGAGCCCTTCGGTGCACTGGATGCCCAGGTGCGCAAGGAGTTGCGGCGCTGGCTGCGCGCCCTGCACGACGACCTGCACGTCACCTCCATCTTCGTCACCCATGACCAGGAGGAGGCCTTAGAGGTCGCCGACCGCGTGGTGTTGATGAATCGCGGACGGGTCGAACAGATCGGGACCCCGGACGAGGTCTACGAGCGCCCGGCCAGCCCCTTTGTCTACAGCTTCCTGGGTGCCGCAAACGTCTTCCGCGGACGGGTCGAGGGCGCCAATGTCCGCGTGGGCGAAGCGACCCTGAACCATGACGGGAGCGACGCGGACCATGGCGCCGACGTAGTCGCCTTCGTGCGCCCCCACGAACTGGACATCGTCACCGATCTCAGTGC
Source organism: uncultured Thiodictyon sp. (assembly GCA_903837595.1). Lineage (GTDB taxonomy): Bacteria > Pseudomonadota > Gammaproteobacteria > Chromatiales > Chromatiaceae > Thiodictyon. The sequence continues at coordinate 48,012 of CAILVI010000168.1, read as the reverse complement.
CCCCAATGGGGTGGATGCACTGGTGCGGCGGATACTCGCCTTCGGCGGCAGCGCCCGCGTGGAGTTGGACGGCATCGAGGAGGTCAAGGCCGGGGCCGAGCCAACCCATTACGAGGTCGTGCTGCCGCGGGAACGGGCCGGCACGCTCACCCAGGGTCAGCAGGTGCGCCTCGTGCCCACGCCGCTGCGGGTGTTCCGGCAAGAGGCCGCCTGAGATGAATTTCCAGCAGCTACGCATCCTGCGCGCAACGGTCCGCAACAATTTCAACCTCACCGAGGTCGCCAACGCGCTGTTCACCGCCCAGTCCGGGGTGTCGAAGCACATCAAGGACCTGGAAGACGAGTTGGGGGTGGAGATCTTTGTGCGCCGCGGCAAGCGACTGCTCGGGCTGACGGAACCCGGCAAGGAGCTGCTGCCCATCGTGGAGCGCATCCTGCTCGATACCGCCAACATCAAGCGGCTCGGCGAGCAGTTTGCCCAGCGCGACGAGGGGCGCCTGATCATCGCCGCCACCCATACCCAGGCACGCTATGCCCTGCCGCCGGTGGTGACGCGGTTCAAGCAGGAACTCCCCAAGGTGCACCTGGAGTTACGTCAGTGCGGCCCGAAGGAGGTCGCCGCCCTGCTGCGGGCGGGCGAGGTCGACATCGGTCTGTCCACCGAGGCGGTGGGCGAGGAAGAGGACCTGGTCAGCTTCCCCTACTATCAGTGGCATCATGCGGTGATCGTCCCGGACGGGCATCCGCTGGCGGCGCTCGACCGGCTTACCCTGGAGGCCCTGGCCGAGTATCCGATCATCACCTATCACGAGGGCTATACCGGCCGCGCCCGCATCGATGAGGCCTTCGCGGCCGCGGGGTTGGCACCGGACATCGTCATGTCCGCGGTCGACGCCGATGTCATCAAGTCCTATGTGGAGCTCGGTCTCGGGGTGGGCATCCTGGCCGCCATGGCGTTCCATCCGGCGCGCGATGCCGGCCTGCGGCTGATCCCCAGCAACGGCCTGTTCGCGATCAACACCACGCGTATCGCCCTGCGCCGCGGTCATTACCTGCGCAATTTTGCCTTGCGTTTCATTACCTTCTGCGCCCCGACGGTGACCGAGGAGCAGGTGAAAGAGGCGGTGTTCGCCAAGACGCCCGACGCGTAGGAGCGGCCCCCCAGGCCGCGACGGGTTGCCGCAAGGATCGGTCGGCGGCCCTGATCGCAATCCCTGCCAAGCGGCCGTGCTGCCACGCTGGGGCACACGCGGACACTGGGAGCGCCGCACCCCAGTGCGGCGAAATCTCGCGAACGCCCGGGGCGTGGGGTGCGGCGGAGTGGCCGGGCCGCACTGGGGTGCGGCGCCCCCAGCGTCCCGGCGCCCAGCACCTCAGGAACCAATGGCCGGGATTATGATCAAGGCCATCAAGCCCTGGCAAAGCCCAAATAAGCGTTCAGACCAAGGGATAGGCAGTCTCATGCACGCGCCCGAGCACCCCCAGGTCCACATACTCGGCCCCGCCAAGGTCCCCCTGGCGCGCGGTTGCAGGCTCACCCGGTCCGCCGAGACGATCCACCACCAAAGGCACACCCGTGAAATCCTGGTCCGCGGTGTAGGCACTGACGGTCACCACCAGCGCCTGCAAGCCCGCCCCCTGGGCCGACTGGGCGCCGGCCTCCGAGTCCTCGACCACCACACAGTCCGCCGCCGCCAGCCCCAGTTGCGACAGGGCCAGTTCAAAGATATCGGGTGCCGGCTTCTTGCGCGGCACCACGTCCCCGGCCGCAATGACCTCGAACCAGTCCCGCACCCCGGGCTCACCGCACTGATCGAGCAGGACGGTCACATTCTCCGGGGTCGTGGTGGTGGCGATGGCCAGGCGGATACCGGCGGAGCGTGCCTCGCTCAGCAGCCGCAGCACGCCAGGTCGCAGTGGGATGGCGCCGGTGCGCAGCAGGGCCAGGTAATGGCGGGTCTTGGCCTGGTGCAAGGCCGCGATCAGCGCCTCGCAGTCGACACCCGGGTGCAGGGTGATCTTTTCCTTGTCCAGGAAATAAGCAATGCGCTCCTTGCCGCCGGTCACCGCCAGCAAGTCGCCATAGAGCTCGGGGTCCCAGTGCCAGTCCAGCCCGGCCTCGGCGAAGGCGGCGTTGAAGGCGGGCCGATGCCCGTCGCGCTCGGTGTCGGCGAGGGTGCCGTCGACATCGAAGATGATGGCCTTGAAGCGGCACATGCTCAGTCCCCTGGCCCGAAGATAAACCACAGGATCAGCCCGAGCACCGGTAACAGCAGGATCACCACGATCCAGATGACCTTGCTGCCGGTCCCGGCGCGACTCTGCACGATCTTGACGATGGCATAGACCATCAAGACCAAATGGATCAGGCCGAGCGGACCGAGGACTTCGATGTTCATGTTCATGTCTTAGTGCTCCAAGGCGATGTCATCGCCGCGTCAAGGCGTTGCGGGCGGCAGCCAGTCATGGGCGAGGACTTGCGCCTGATCCCGGGGCAGGTCCGCGGTAAATCGGCGAGGCCGGTCTCACGGGTGGCGGCGTCCAGGGCGTCGTCCCAGGCGTCGGCACACCATTCCGGACATTCAGCGAATTGGCCAGGCTTGGCGGGCGATGCAGGCGCCGAGCAAGGGTGCAAGATGACGGGAGACTTGTCCAGCGCGCTAGCGAGTTGCAGACCGTGCTGCCGTCAAGCCGCCAACCCCTTTCCCTGCAATTCCTTGATCTTGTCGCGCACCGCCGCCGCCTTCTCGAACTCGAGGTCCTTGGCGTGGCCGTACATCTCCTTCTCCAGGGCCTTGATCTTTTTGGCCATCTGCACCGGCGTGAGGTTGGCGTACTCGACGACCTCCTCCGCCACCCGGGCATAGGCACGGGCCGAGCGGGGGGCGCCGGGGGTTGAGCCCTCCAGGATGTCGGCGACTGACTTTTGGATGCTTTGCGGGGTGATGCCGTGGACCAGGTTGAAGGCGGTCTGTTTGGTGCGGCGCCGCTCGGTCTCGTCCATCGCCCGCTCCATCGAGCCGGTGATGCGGTCAGCATAGAGGATGGCCTTGCCGTTGACATTACGGGCGGCGCGGCCGATGGTCTGGATGAGCGAGCCCTCGGAGCGCAGGAAGCCCTCCTTGTCCGCATCGAGGATGGCGACCAAGGATACCTCGGGCATATCGAGCCCCTCACGCAGCAGGTTGATACCCACCAGCACGTCGAATTCGCCCAGGCGCAGGTCGCGGATGATCTCCACCCGCTCCACGGTGTCGATATCGGAATGCAGATAGCGGACCTTGACTCCGTGTTCATTCAGATATTCGGTCAGGTCCTCGGCCATGCGCTTGGTCAGCGTCGTCACCAGCACGCGCTCGCCGACGGCGACACGCAGGGTGATTTCGGACAGCAGGTCATCCACCTGGGACAGGGCCGGGCGGACCTCCAGGTCCGGATCGACCAAGCCGGTGGGCCGCACCACCTGCTCCACCACGGCCCCCCCGGAGTGCGTCAGTTCATACTGGCGGGGGGTGGCGGAGACATAGATGGTCTGCGGCTGGCGCGCCTGGAACTCCTCGAAGCGCATGGGCCGATTGTCGAGGGCCGAGGGCAGGCGGAAGCCGTATTCGACCAGGTTTTCCTTGCGCGAGCGGTCGCCGCGATACATGCCGCCGAGCTGCGGGACCGTGACATGACTCTCATCGATCACCACGATGGCGTTGGCCGGCAGGTAATCATAGAGGGTGGGCGGGGGCTCGCCGGGGCCGCGGCCGGAAAGGTAGCGGCTATAGTTCTCGATGCCGGAACAATAGCCTACCTCCATCATCATCTCCATGTCAAAAATCGTCCGCTGCTCCAGGCGCTGCGCCTCCACGAGTTTGTCATTGTCGCGCAGCCAGGTGAGTCGCTCTTTCAGTTCCACCTTGATCTGGTCGATGGCATTGAGCATGGTCGCACGCGGGGTTGCGTAATGGGTCTTGGGGAATACGGTATAGCGCGGCACCTTGCGCAGGACCTCACCGGTAAGCGGATCGAAGACCGACAGGGCCTCGATCTCATCATCGAACAGCTCAATGCGCACCGCCTCCTCGTCGGATTCCGCCGGGTGGATATCGATGACGTCACCCCGCACCCGATAGGTGCCGCGAGCGAGCTCGATCTCATTGCGGCGGTATTGCAGGTCGGCGAGCCGCCGCAGCAGCCCCCGCTGGTCGATCACCTCGCCACGGGACAGATGCAGGACCATCTTCAGATAGGCATCCGGATCGCCCAGGCCGTAGATGCTGGACACGCTCGCCACGATGATGACGTCGGGGCGCTCCAGCAGCGCCTTGGTCGCCGAGAGCCGCATCTGCTCGATGTGTTCGTTGATCGAGGAGTCCTTCTCGATATAGGTATCACTAGCCGGAATATAGGCCTCCGGCTGATAATAATCATAATAGGAGACGAAGTACTCCACCGCGTTGTGCGGAAAGAAGTCGCGCATCTCACCATAGAGTTGGGCGGCGAGCGTCTTGTTCGGCGCGAGGATCAGCGCCGGGCGCTGCACCTGAGCAATGACGTTGGCGATGGTGAAGGTCTTGCCGGAGCCCGTGACCCCGAGCAGGGTCTGGGCCGCCTCGCCGTCGTTGAGGCCCGCGACCAGGCGGCGGATCGCCTCCGGCTGGTCACCGGCCGGGGCGAACAGGGCGACCAGTTCGAACTGTTTCGACATGACTGAAGCTCCGGCTATACTGATCGATGCGGGCGCGACTGCTGCACCGGCATGGCGAGCGGGACGACTCCCGGTTACCGCCGGACGGCCCGGTTGCTGACCAGTCGCGCCCAGTCGCATTGGGCGGTCGTCCGGTCGAGCCATTCGCGTAGGGCAGGGCGAGGACCCACCGGCCGGCCGCGCCGCGGCCCGGAGCGACCGGCGCGGGGCACGGTGGCGTCCTTGGGCATTATCACTTGGTTGCTTGATTTAGGCGAGTAAAACCACATGTCTCTTATTGAAAAACAACAGCGGCATTCGCTCGAACAAATCGCCGAGGTCAAACGGATCTTGTGCGCGACCGAACACGCCATGGAAAACAGGATGCCGGCGACTCTGTTGGTCACCAGCGCCGCACCGGCAGAAGGCAAGAGTTTGTTTGCGGCGGTGCTCGCGGCAACCGCAGCGCAGAGTGGGAAATATCGCGTCGCCGCCCTTGACCTGAATTGGCATCGTCCGGCGCTGCACGCGTTTTTTGATCTTGATCTAAGTCACTCCTTACAGGACATTGTTGGCACCGCGTTGAGCGATCTGGTGGGTCCTTCGGGGCAGGATGCGTTGGATATTCTCACCGCGCCCGCCGATTATTCCGACGATTGCGACCTGAATGCTTTGGTAGCGCCGCTGACCAGTCGCCTGATTACGCAAGCCAAGGCCGCCTATGACCTGGTAATCGTCGATAGTGCGGCAATTTTCCCGACCAATCGGATGATGATGGACCCCGTGATGCTGTCGGGCATCACCGATGGCGTGGTGATGATGGTGTTAACCGCCGCGACACCCAGACAGCAGGTCAGGAAGGCGCAAAAAATCATGGAGGGCGCCGGAGCGAATATCCTGGGTGTCATCGCCAATCAGCGCCGGATGTCGGCACGCAGCTAGTTGCACTCGAGCGGATAACCGGGCAAGGCGTTGGCACCAGCTGATCGTGCTTGGTTCCCACGCTGACCAAATCGATAGGGTTGCGCCCCGCCGGTGGTCGCACGAATTTTGAGGAAACAACATGGGCTTTTATCTCTCACGGTATACTAGGGCACTGCGGGTTAACAAGAGATGGGCACTGCTGGCGTTACTGCCGCCCGCCCTGTACCTGATGCTTGCGGTGTTCAATGATTTGACATTCAAGGTGTCGCGCGATTTCTCCCCTTATTCCGGCGACACCCCGGTGGCCGGGTCCAATAGCCCGGTCAACACGCTAAAGCTAGAAGAGCTGGTGGCGAAACCCGACCTCCTGTTTCTTGATGAATTCACGGTAGCGCGGCTACAGAAAAGGTTCGGCCGGGGGGACAATTCCGGCCCGCTGGGGGATGACGCTGCGCTACGGAATCTGGCACATTCCACACTGTCGCTGGTTGATCTGGGCGACGCTCGGCTGCGCTTGAGCTATCGCGGTAAAGACCCGCTGCTCGGTGGCTCGCTGGTGGGTTTCTATACCGATCGACTCCTGATGAGAATCAAAGATGGGATGCTGCGCACTGCGCCCCGGACCGCTCCGGGGCCGCTCGCCCTGCGGTCCGTGAGCAACATCGCGGTGGGCGAAATCGTGGTGGTCGGAGAGCGGTCCATGTGGGACGCCGAGCGGCTGCGGCCAGCGCTGATTATACTGGCAGCGTCCGGCCTCGGCGTATTGGTGCTGATCGCAGTGTTCGAACTGACTGACCCATCATTCAAGTCAGAACGGCAAATGGCTCAGTATTTGGGGGTCCCGGTCTTGGGTGCGCTGCCGAATGCGGAACCACTGGTGCGAGCCCTGCCGGATTAGCGGGGCACCAGCACCTGTAGGCCTTGCGCTGCGGGCTGCGGTGTTGGTTGCCCCCGGTATTGCTGAAGGCCGCGATCGTGACGAAAACTCGCGATCGTCAGGTTACCCGGGCAGCGCGCATTGCCATGCTGTAGGAAAGCGCTATGCGTTGGCTGATACTGGTCCTTGAACTTTGCGCCGCCATGGTGGTCCTGGCGGATGCCGATCGGGAAACCCGCTTGGAAAACGGTGAGGTCACGGTCACGATGCGCACGATCGCCGGTAGCAACCTGCCGGAGGTCACCGCCCGCGGACTCATTGAGGCGCCGCCGGAGCGGGTCTGGGCGATCATCCAGGACTGCGGCAATTTCAAGAAGACGATGCCGCATATCACGCGTTCGAGGGAATTGTCACGGCAAGGTCAGAGCGTCGTCTGCGAAGTGGAGATCGGCCTGCCGGCTGCGTTTTCGAACTTGGTCGGCGTCACCGCGGCGGTCTTGGTCGTGGGTCCGCCCGAGTGGTCCCGCACCTGGCACCTGCTGCGCGGCGACTACGAGGTCAATGAAGGCCGCTGGACACTGACGCGCTACGGCGACGATCGTGAGCGCACGTTGGCGGTATATCGGGTCCATGCCGTGCCGAAGACGGCCCTGCCGGATGCCTTACTTCGCTATGAACAGCGCACTGCGCTCCCCCAACTCTTCAATCATTTGCGCCAAATTACAAAGGATTAGACGCCGGCGCCGCCTACGCGGCCGAGACACGGCAGGTCGCGTGCTCGGCACTAAGCGCCGCCCCGTCCCCGCCAGATGCGTGCTTGTCGCCCGCCCCCCGCCCAGCTACTATCGACGATAGAGCCGATCGCGGGCTGTCTTTATCACTTTTTTCGATTTCAAAATCTGGCAGGCCGATGATAACCCTTGAAGCAGAGTCTATAGAAAACATCCGTGAGGCCGTCGCGACGGCCCGCAACCCGGTCATGATGTACTCGATCGGGAAGGACTCGTCGGTGATGCTGCATCTGGCGCGCAAGGCCTTCTATCCGGCACCACCGCCATTCCCGCTGCTGCATGTCGATACCGGATGGAAGTTCCAGGAGATGTACCTTCACCGCACGCGCATGGTCGCGGAGAGCGGTATGAAGCTCATCACGCATACCAACCCTGAAGGGATTGCGGGGGGGGTGGGTCCGTTTACTCACGGCAGTAACTATCACACCGATGTCATGAAGACCCAGGGGCTGAAGCAGGCACTGGATGAACTGGGCAGCGATGTGGTGTTCGGCGGCGCCCGCCGCGATGAGGAAAAGAGTCGGGCCAAGGAGCGGGTGTTCTCGTTTCGCGCGGCCGGCCATCGCTGGGACCCGAAGGCCCAGCGCCCGGAATTGTGGAATCTTTACAACACTCACGTTAAACCCGGCGAGACGATCCGGGTATTCCCCATCAGCAATTGGACCGAACTCGACATCTGGCAATACATTTACGCCGAACGCATCCCGATCGTGCCACTCTACCTGGCAGCGGAGCGGCCGGTGATCAATCGCAATGGGCAGTGGATCATGGTCGACGACGAGCGCTTTCCGTTCGCCCCGGGAGAGCAGGCGCAACTTAAGCGCGTGCGCTTTCGCACGCTGGGCTGCTGGCCGCTGACGGCAGCCATCGAGAGTGATGCGGATACGCTCGAGGCGGTCATCGCTGAGACCTTCAATGCCCGCGGCTCCGAGCGGGAAGGTCGGCTGATCGATTCCGATACGCCGGGTTCGATGGAAAAGAAAAAGCAGGAAGGGTATTTCTGATGAGCATCCTACACGCCCAAGATATTGCGTCCTTTCTCGACGGTCAGCGTAACAAGGAGACGCTGCGCTTCATCACCTGCGGTAGCGTTGATGACGGGAAGAGCACCTTGATCGGCCGCCTGCTGTTCGAGAGCAAGAGCATCTTCGACGACCAATTGCAGGCACTCGAGACCGATTCGCGCCAGTATGGCACCCAGGGTGAAAAGATGGACCTGGCGCTGCTGGTCGACGGGCTCCAGGCCGAGCGCGAGCAGGGCATCACGATCGACGTGGCCTACCGCTTTTTTGCCACCGAGCGGCGCCGCTATATCGTTGCCGATACCCCGGGCCACGAACAGTACACGCGCAATATGGCCACCGGTGCTTCCACCGCGGATCTCGCGGTGATCCTGATCGGCGCGCGCAAAGGGGTACTGACGCAAACCCGCCGCCACAGCCGGATCGTGGCGATGATGGGTATTCGTCACGTGGTATTGGCAGTCAATAAGATGGATCTCGTGGGGTGCGATCAGGCGATCTACGACGGAATCGTCGCGGATTACCAGACCTTTGCCGCGGGGTTTGCCTTCTCGAGTATCCAGGCGATCCCGCTGTCCGGCCTGGACGGGGACAATGTGCTGAATCACAGCACGCGGATGCCCTGGTACAGCGGTCCCACCCTGATGGAATACCTCGATACGGTGGGGGTACACGCACCCAATGAGCGCGACGCCTTCCGCCTGCCCGTCCAGTGGGTGAATCGGCCCAATCTGGACTTCCGGGGCTTTTGCGGACGCATCGCCGAGGGCGCCGTGCGCCCGGGCGACACCGTGCGCGTATTGCCATCAGGCGTGACGGTCCAGGTGAAGGCGATCCTGGCGGGTTTTGATGAGGTGGATATGGCGACCGCGGGCGACGCGGTGACCTTGACGCTGACCGAAGAGGTCGACGCCAGCCGGGGCGATGTGCTGGTGGCGGCGGCCGCGCCGGCGGAGGTCGCCGATCAGTTCGAAGCCAAGTTGCTGTGGATGGTTGAACATCCGATGTCGCCGGGGCGGCAATATCTGTTGAAACTGGCCTGCAAGGAGGTCACGGCCACGATCACCGACATCAAGTATCGCGAGGATGTGAACACCGGTACGCACCTGGCAGCCAAGACCCTGGGGCTCAATGAGATCGCGACGGTCAATCTGTCCACCAGCGCGCCCCTGGTGTTTGAACCGTATGGTGCGAATCGGGTGCTCGGCGGCTTTATCCTCATCGATAAGTTGACGTTTGAGACGGTCGGCGCCGGCATGATCGATTTCGCGCTGCGGCGGGCCAACAACATCCATTGGCAGGCGCTCGAGCTGAGCAAGACCGTGCGGGCCGCGCAGAAGCACCAAGCGCCGCGCTGCATCTGGTTTACCGGGCTGTCGGGCTCCGGCAAATCGACCATTGCCAACGTGCTGGAAAAGCGCCTGCATGCGGAGGGTAAGCATACCTACCTGCTCGATGGCGATAACGTTCGCCATGGTCTGAACCGCGACCTGGGCTTCACCGAGGCCGACCGGGTCGAGAACATCCGCCGGGTGGCCGAGGTGGCGCGGTTGATGGTCGATGCGGGCCTGATCGTGCTCGTGAGCTTCATCTCACCATTCATCAGCGAGCGCCGGATGGCTCGCGAGCTGTTTGCCCCGGGCGAGTTCCTCGAGGTGTTCGTCGATACCCCCATTGAGGAATGCGAGCGACGCGACGTGAAGGGTCTTTATGCGAAGGCGCGTGCGGGTACCCTGAAGAACTTTACCGGCATCGACAGCCCTTACGAAGCGCCGCAAGCGCCGGAGTTACACCTGCACGCCGGGCAACTGAGCACGCAGGCGTGTGTCGACGCCTTGGTCGGCGCGCTGGAGACTGTCACTTAGGCTAGGTGCGTCGCGGCCGGGGGCCGCTCCTACAGCGTAGGAGCGCCCCCGGCCGCGACGAGGAGTGCGCAATCCCCCGCGCTCGGGCATGTGCGCGGGACGGGTGTCCGCGCCCGCGCGATCCGATATCATTAGGGATCGCAGACTTCCGTCCAACCGCACCAGTTCACTCGAGACCCTTGCCGATGACCATCAAGCTCGCCGCCCGCGTCCAGGCCGTCAAGCCCTCCGCCACCCTCGCAGTCGACGCCCGCGCCAAGGCCCTCAAGGCAGCCGGCAAGGACGTGATCGGCCTGGGCACCGGTGAGCCCGACTTCGACACCCCGGACCACATCAAGGCCGCCGCCATCGAGGCCATCAACCAGGGCTTCACCAAGTACACCGCGGTCGACGGCACACCTGGCCTCAAGGCCGCCGTGGTTGCCAAGTTCAAGCGCGAGAACGCACTGGACTACACCCCAGACCAAATCCTGGTCTCCTGCGGTGGCAAGCAGAGCTTCTTCAACCTGGCACTCGCGGTCATCGACCCGGGCGACGAGGTAGTAATCCCGGCGCCCTACTGGGTTTCCTACCCGGACATCGTGCTCCTGGCCGGCGGCGCCCCGGTGCTGGTGCATGCCGCTGCCGATCAACAGTTCAAGATCTCCCCGGCGCAGCTCAAGGCGGCCATGAACGACAAGACCCGGCTGGTGGTCATCAACAGCCCGTCCAACCCCACCGGGATGTCTTACAGCGCTGACGAGTTGAAGGCCCTGGGCGAGGTCCTGCGGGACTTCCCGCGGGCGCTGATCGCCACCGACGACATGTACGAACACATCCGCTGGGACGCGGCCCCGTTCGTCAACATCGTCAACGTCTGCCCGGATCTCGCCCCCCGCACCCTAGTGCTCAACGGCGTCTCCAAGGCCTATGCCATGACCGGATGGCGCATCGGCTATGCCGGCGGCCCGGTTGAGGTGATCAAGGCCATGGCCAAGATCCAGTCGCAGAGCACATCCAACCCGACCTCGATCTCCCAGGTCGCCGCCCAGGCCGCGCTGGAAGGCCCCCAGGACTGCATCGGTACCATGGTCAAGGCATTCAAGGAGCGGCACGACCATGTGGTGGCCGGCCTGAACGCCATCCCCGGCATCGAGTGCCTGCCCACCGACGGGACCTTCTACGTCTTCCCCCGGGTCCAGCATGCCATCGAGCGCCTGCCCGGGGTCAACAACGATCTGGAGTTCGCCGAGTACCTGCTGGAGAAGGTCGGCGTGGCCCTGGTGCCGGGCGCCGCCTTCGGGCTCACCGGGCATGTGCGCATCTCCATCGCCACCAGCCGCAGCAACCTCGACCAGGCCCTGGAGCGGATCGCCACCGCGGTTGCCTAGGAGCGGCCCCCAGGCCGCGACGGGATGCGGCGAGTGCCGACCGGCGAGCGGCAAATTCGCCGCACCTGGCTGTTGACTGATGACGCCCGCATAGTTTAATATTTCGGGCTCGCGACATTCCCCGGTAGCTCAGTCGGTAGAGCGGATGACTGTTAATCATTAGGTCGGCGGTTCGAGCCCGTCCCGGGGAGCCAAATGCTGGAAGGGGGCAGTTTTACTGGCCCCCTTCATGTTTGAAGAGGCCGTGAGCCGCCGCTATTGGCCGCAGTTGGGGCTTCGGGTTTGTGCATGTCGGCACGGGCTAACGGCCTGTCACCGGCAAACAGAAGCCCTGATTTCAGGCTTGACGCAGGACCGCTGTCCGGCTTTAATAGGTGGCTTGTCAGTAACGTAGGTGCGGATACGGATCGATCCGCTTGATACCAGCGGTTGTTGCTGACTCTTTCTCGCCCAGGTAGCTCAGTTGGTAGAGCAGAGGATTGAAAATCCTCGTGTCGGTGGTTCGATTCCGCCCCTGGGCACCATATCAAACAAGTGATAACGCCAGCCCAAAAAGCTGGCGTTTTTCGTTTATAGGGCGCTGGGGCGGAACAATCTGTTCACAGGCTTAATGGCGCACGGGCCGATCCGACGGCTCGTCCTTAAGGTTTGCAAAGATCGCCTCGGCCAGTCCCTCAAAGACCACTTGCTGGAATGCCTCGTCTTCCAGGTAGCGCGTCACGAACGCATCGTTCTCCTCCACCTGTTGCACCAGCAGGCCTTCGACGGCCTTGCGTACCCCGACCTTGAACTTGTCCAGCGGGTTCGCTCGGGCCGTGCCGGCGATCTGTTCATCTTTGAGCGCCCGTTCCTCGATCTGGGCCAGGAACAGCCGATCTTCCTCGCTGAAGGCAGTGCTGAAGCGCTCGTTCAGTGCCTTGATTATCTCCGAGAGCGGCGCGGGCGGGTCTTCGGCCCGGCCAGTGCCGATATCTTTCGTCGGCTTGAGCGGTACCGGGTCCCCGTCGCGCAGGTCAATGAGGCCGGAGAAGGCGCGGTCAGCCCGGTAGTATTCCAGCGCGACCTCATCCGCCAGCCGCACCGGCGTTTCGGCGTCCCCAACGTGCAGATGGGGCAGCAGAAAGCGGCCGAAGCTGTAGAGCATTTCAAGCTCTTGGTCAGCGTAGGGAATGATCTGGCTGAGAAAGGCATAGGCGCGGACGAAGCCCCTGAGGCGGTCCAGAAACGCCTGCCGTGCCTCATCGTCGGGAAGCTCGCGGAAGCGATCGACGGCAGGCTGAAGCTGCTTCTCCATCGCTGCGTGATCGGCCGGGGCCTGGCGCTCCGGCGCCCGGTAGAAGACCCGGGCGAACGCCTCGACCTCCCGCCAGTGGTAGACCTGTGTCTGGTCCAGCTCATGCTTCAGCCGGTTCAGCAACGCGGGGTCTGACGTCTCCTCAAGGTGGGCGACGTCGAAATAGGGCTTGAACGCCTTAAAGATGTCCTCGGCCTTGTTCACGAAGTCCAGCACGAACTGGGCATCCTTGCCGGGCAAGTTGCGATTGAGGCGGGAGAGCGTCTGCACCGCCTGCACGCCGTCCAGGCGCTTGTCCACGTACATGGCGAGCAACTTGGGCTGATCGAAGCCGGTCTGATACTTGTCGGCGACCAGCAAGAGGTTGTAGTCGCTGGAATCGAAACGTTCGGGCAGGGCCGCCTCGCCGATCGGCTTGCCGGTCACGCAGTCAGGATTCATCCGGGGCTCGGTGTGCTCCAGATGGCTCTTCGGGTCACGTACGGTGCCGCTGAAGGCGACCAGCGGGCGCACATCCGGATAACCGTGCGCGCTGATGTAGCGCTGGAAGGCCAGCATGTAGCGCACGGCATGAAGGCGCGAGCCGGTCACCACCATGGCCTTGGCCTGGCCCTGCACACGCGGCATGACCTTCCCGCGGAAATGCTCCACCATGATCGCCGTCTTCTGCTCAATGTTGTACTCGTGCAGACTCATGTGGCGCGCCAGGGCCTTCGTCGCCTTGCGTTCCGGCAGGAGCGGATCGTCGGCGACCTTCTTGAGCAGGCGGTAATACACCTCATAGGTCGTGTAGTTCGTCAGCACATCCAGGATGAATCCCTCCTCGATGGCCTGACGCATGCTGTAAACGTGGATCGCCTGCGGAATTTCCGAATCGATCCGCCGCCCGAACAACTCCAGGGTCCGAGGCTTGGGCGTCGCCGTGAAGGCGAAGAAGCTCAGGTTCGGCTGGGGTCCGCGGGTCTCCAGGACCGCGGCAAGCCCATCCTGCCAGTCGTTGGCCGGCGGTTCGTCCGGGTTCGCCTCGTCGACCGCGGTGGGTTCCGCGTGCTCGGGGTCCGAAAAGCCAGACCCGGCGCCCAGAATCGCCTTCATCTCGCGGGCCGTCTCGCCGGTCTGGCTGGAATGGGCCTCATCCACGATGATTGCGTATCGGCGGGTGGCAATCTGCGCCTTCCAGGCAGCCGCCCGTTCGCGAGCAGCCGCGGACGGCGCATCGACGCTCTCGGCCCCGGCCGCACGGAGCAGGCCGCGCAGCACGAACGGGAACTTCTGCAAGGTCGTGATGACGATCTTGGTCCCATCGACCAGGGCCAGGGCGAGTTGAGCCGAGTCTTCGTCAATGGCCTTGACCACGCCCTGTGCGTGTTCGATCTGGTAAATCGCGTCCTGCAATTGGCGGTCTAGCACCCGGCGATCCGTGATGACGACGACGCAATCGAAGACCTTCAGATCGCCGTCGGTATGCAGGCTCGCCAACCGATGGGCCAGCCAAGAAATGGTATTGGTCTTGCCGCTGCCGGCCGAGTGCTGGGTGAGCGAATTGTGCCCGGCCCCCTCTACACCGGCCAACCGCACCAAGAGACGCACCGCATCGAGTTGGTGATAGCGGGGAAAGATCAGCGTCTCTTTGGTGACGCGGCGGACCTTGCCCTTGGCGTCCTCCTGCTTCTCCTCCTTGCGCTCGATGAACATGAAGCTGCCCAGCACCTCCAGCAGCCCCTCCCGGGCCAGCACATCCTCCCAGAAATAGCCGGTGCGATAGCCGGACCGGTGCGCCGGATTCCCGGCCCCGCAGCCGATGGTCCCGGGGTCGCTACCCCGGTTGAAGGGCAGGAAGCGCGTGCGCTCCCCCAGCAGGCGCGTCGTCATATGCACCTCATCCGGGTCGACGGCGAAGTGCACTAGGGCACGGGCCTTGAACTGGAACAAGGGGGCAGCGGGGTCCCGGCGGCTGCGGTACTGCTGCACTGCATGCCGCCAGTTCTCGCCGGTACCCGGATTCTTCAGTTCGCAGGTCCCGATGGGCAGTCCATTGAGTGCCAGCAGCATATCCAAGGTCTTACCGCCCTTGGCGTGGCACGGCACCTGTCGCGTCACCGTGAGGCGATTCTTGGCGAATAGTTCGACCACGGCCGCGTTCAGCCCATGGGCCGGCTTGAAGTAGGCCATGCGCAAGGTCTTGCCTTGGAACTTAAAGCCGCGGCGCAGGACATGCAGCATCCCCTTGAGGTCCAGTTCCTTGGCCAGGACCGCGACCACCCTGGTCCTCAGAGCGTCGCCGTGCAGGTCGTGCAGCTTCTGCCACAAGACCGGTTGTGAATCCGCCAGAAAGGCGCAGACTCGGGCGGGAAAGAGCGCCAGGCCCCGATCCCATTCGGCCAGGTCGCCCCGCTCCCATCCGCCCTGGGTCAGCAGCATCTGCTCGCAATAGGACTCGAAGGCGTGCTCGTTCGTCTGGCTCATCGCGATCCTGCCGTCTTCATTATGTTTATCGTTCGCCATTCGCCGTTCGTAGGATGGGTAGAGCGAAGCGAAACCCATCACCCCCGCCCAAGTGGAACGCCGCCCGGCCGCCCGTCAGTCCTCTTCCAAATCCAACTGGGCCAGATCCGGATCGCCGCCCCAATCCTCCGGATAAACCCCCAGCCGAACATAACGATGGAAGGAAGAAAACGGCCAATCCTTCACCCGTTTGACATACCCGTGTTTCACGGGATTGTAATGAATGTAATCGAAGCGGGTCGCGTATCCCCGGTCGTCACGAATGGTGTGCTCCCAGAATCGCCGTTGCCAGATACCCCGTTCGCCCTTGCGCCGTCGGCTTGCCGACAGCCGCTCCTCCTTGGGGATGGTACGCGAAAAGGCCGACTTGATCTGACGCCAGCGCATACTGTAATCGCTGTCGCCGTCGGGCAGCGACCAAATGCAATGCAGATGCGCGGGCAAAACCACGATCGCCTCGATTGTGAACGGGTGCTGCGTGCGGACCTCCCGAAAGGCGTTGCGGAGGTCATCGATACGGTCGACGAGCAGCGACGCAGCCCGCTCCTGTAGCGTCAGGGTAAAGAAATAGGTCCCACCCGGGACGCGGCAGCGACGGTAATCGGTCATAACCTTGGCTCCGCGCCCGGCAACGATGGGTTTCGCTGCGCTCTACCCATCCTAGGATACCGCGCTATCCGGCGGTTGGGGGATGACGGGTTTCGCTGCGCTCTACCCATCCTACGACGCCGCGCTATCCGGTGGTTGGGGGATGATGGGTTTCGCTGCGCTCTGACCATGCTACGATCTCGTGCCGTGCGGTTGGCCGGGGTAGGATGGGTAGAGCGCAGCGAAACCCATCGCGACGACCTCGGGAGAGGCGCGGTTGCTCGCTTCCCGCCAACCGCGCACGTCGATCTTGCCGGTGACGGCAGCGGTGATGAGGGACGACCGGTATTCCGACAGTTGCGCGACAATCACCATGACCTTGGAAAGAAGCAAATCCGTTCGTTCACGCTCCAATTCCAGGTAATTGACGATAGCTTCTTGCTCGCGGATTGGTGGAATAGCCAGCATGAAGCGCGCAAGAACCGCCTGCTCGATCTTACGTGTTCCATGCGCCGATTCATCGGTGAGGGAAATGAAAACCTTCGAAAAACCAGACAAGGCGAACTGAAGGAATGCGGGCAGGATGCGCGGGCCTGCAAGCAGCGCCTTCATGTCCTGATTGATCGTGACATTCGCCGTTGTCCGGGCGACCGGGAACGTATGAATCAGAATCATGCCGCGCACCACGATAAGCACCGAATCATGGGGCAAGACCGTCAGGCTGGTTTCGCGCAGGGCTTCTTCTGAAACGTGATCGATCGAATCACCGATCTCCCAGACTTTCATATCTTTCGCGGATACCCAAGGAGTTTCGCCGTCCCAGAATTCCGGATTGTCTTTGCTCGGGGTCGAACCCCCGCGAAACTTAACCAGGTAGCATAGGGGCGCCAAGCCCCAGTGATCAGGGATATCCCCAAGCCACTGAATGCCTGAAGGCTTGCGCGGAGGATCGCGATCGAAGCCGGCCGCCGCGGCAGCGTCGGGAGGTAAGCCGCGGGTCACTGCGTGGGCGATCAGGGCCGCACGCTTCTCTTTAAGTTGGCCGATCAATTCTCGTTTTTTTGCGATCAGGACATCAATTTTCGCGGTCTTTGCGTCGAGAAAGTCAGCAATCTCCTCCTGTTCGGATATCGAAGGTAACGTCAATATCGCGCTGGCGAGGTCCTCGGCATTGAGATGCGGTTGTGCTGCCCGAGACCTCGCAATCTCGAATTGGCTCTCCACCACATACTTAGATAGGAATACCCAGGCGACAAAGCGCGGAACAACGGATTGCAGGGTAACAACCATGTCGTATCCCGCGATTCATCCGTCACACTCCTCGGTGACTAATGCCGAATCGCCCGTGTAAGCGCCACTCCTGACAACAAGAATCTCTCCCGTCCGAAGTTGCGGTCCACGACCCCAAGGAACTTCGCTGGGATTAACCCGCAGCGCAGTTTCGAGCACGATATGGCCTTTCTTCATATCCGTCGCGCGAATAAATGGGATGCCGTCTTCGGCTAGCTCCGGCGGTTCGCCCAAGCCGTACCGGATACGGCCGATACGCTTGACGGGCTTAACTTCCCAATCTCTTGGCACTTCTCTCAACCATTCGACCTCGCTCTCCTTGTACTCGGGATAAGCCGGCCACTTCATCGCGCGAACCTCCCGCGATTCAAGACCCAACCTCGGCCCGATAGGGCCAGCCTCGCGCCTCGACCAAGACCCGCTATTGCCACCAGCAGGCATTTCTCCGCAGAGTGAATCTGTCTCATTGCATCCTTGTCCGGTATTCGGTGCAGGCGCGCTCAAGCGAGGCTGGTGCGGGCTCGCGAAGCCTCTGGGCGTCGCACATCGCTTTGAGTTTTTCGACCATCGGGCGGCAATCGCGTTCTGGTGAATCCTTATAAAGTTTCTTTCCGCGCTCGTCGACCTCTTCGCCCTTCAGATATTCGAGCCAGGTTTCGATGTTGCGGGCCGGAACGATATGCAGCACGGCCTGGTCGGGCGTTCTTGCCGGCAAACCCGCTTCCTCCAGTGCTAGCGCCAGCTGCTCTTCGCGACTCTTGATTCGTTTCTCGTGGGCTTTCTTGAACGGCTGGACCGCTTCTCCCGCTGGTTGGGCAGGCGGCAGATTTTTCATGTCATTATCGATTATAACCACGAGTGCCCGAGCGACATGCGGTGCGCGGCGTAGCTTAGCCACTTCAACGGCATAGCGCTTTCTGACCCATTGTTCCCCGCTACCACGGCCCTCGCGGCCGTAAGGATTCGGAATAACATCGATCTGTCGCTTGTTCCAGCCGTTGGCGTAGGCGAAGCGGCGCGCAAAGGCCGCGTGCTGGCGACTTCACACAGGATGACGAGTTGGACGCGGCGCCGGGTCATCGCTCCCAGCCTCGGGTGAGAACCTCGGACAGCTTCATCGTATCGGGGATGCCGACATCCCGCAGTGGCCGGGTCTTCGTCACCCCAGTATCCTCACGCTCCAGCAGGATGCCGCGATCTCCCCCAAGGTAGTCAATCACCTCGGCATGGTGAGAGGCGATCACCACCCGCGGCAGACCTTCCTCAATCGCATCCTCAGCCGAAAGTAGCCATGGCTGAATCTCCGAAGCCGCCAAAAAATTGTCAGGTTCGTCCAAGAAAAGAAGATGTCCGGACTTGTCCAGGAAGTGGAGCAGGCCGTAAAGGATGAGGAGTACGCGTTGACCGTCGGACAGTTCCTCAAGTCCCAACTCGTACTCTGCCTTGCCCGTGCCGAAGACCGCCACGAGTGTCCGCGCATCGGCGCCGACCTTTTCCAGGCGAAGCTTCTGGAAGTCGTTGATGGTGCTCTGGAGAACCGAACGGTACTCAAAGCTGTCCCCGTGTTCCTGAACCAGGTGTCGATACCAGGAAGAGAAGTTGTTTCCTTCGCGCTGCAGGACTTGCTCTTCGTGAGGGCTGTCGCCACCAAATGTCGATGGATTCAACCGACAGACATGGACCCTGTTCATCAGGTCTAGAAAGCCGGTCAGTCGCCGATTGTCGGGCCGGGGGGGGACGCGAGCCAGCGCAGACTCGCTCCAATCCTCCGAGAACTTGGGTCCCTCGCTGAGGTTGTCGCGGTAAAGTTGTACTTCCCCGTTCTCGAACACGAACAATGGTCCATCCGGCGACAGAAGCCGCTCTTCGACGATTCGTGCCTTGCGCCCCCCGCTTCATGCTGCACCTTCAGGCGATACCGCATTTCCTCGTCGCCGACTTGAGCGTTCAGTTCGACAACCTGCGTGTCGCGCTCGCTCCAACGGGTGCGACTGGCGTTCGGCAGCACATGCTTGTGGTTGATATTGGCTTGACCAGAGAGCAAAAGCTGAAGCGCGTACATCACATCGAGTACGGAGGACTTACCCGAGCCATTGAGACCCGCCAACAGGGTGAAATCCTGAAACTTCAGCTCAAAGTTGACCAGGCAGCGGAAGTTGTCGACATAGAGACGCGTGATCATGCGGTTACCTCCGATAAGAGGGTCAGTATCTCCTGCTCCAGCCGCTTGATATCGCCCTCGATCTCTGGCAGCGGGCGCGGCGGCTCGTAGCGGTAGAAGTGGCGGTTGAGCGGGATCTCATAGCCGATCCGGGTCTTCTCGTGATCGATCCAGGCATCCGGCACATGGGGCAGGACCTCGCGCTCGAAGTAGGTCTGGATTGCTTCCGTCAGGGGTACGATCTCGGTATCACGCAACTCCGGGTCGGGCTCCGGGTTGCCTTGGGCATCGGTGCAGATGGCGGCCTGTTCGTCGCGCTCGCCCAAGGCGGCCAGGATCAGCTTGCGCTCGGGCAGCGAGAGCTTCAAGCCGGTCGCGCGCACCGTCCCGCTGATCGCCGCCTGAAACTCCGGGCGGTCCGTGAATAGCCGCTCCTGCGTCTGCTCGCCCAGGGTGCGGCAGAAATCCCGCAGTGCGTCCTGACGGTTTAGACCTTCCTCGATCTCGACCCGCCGGGCGTCCTCGGCCATTTTTCGGGGCGTCGCCAGGGCGCGAAAGCCGCTTTGTAGGTCGAGCCGTGCGATACGTGCCTCGCTCGCCTGGAAGTTGAGTCGAAGCGGGCGCTCCACCGTGATCTTGTGGTACCCAAGATCAGCGTTGTCCAGGACCTTGGAGACCGTCAGACGCTTGTCCCGCCCGTCGATGTTGGATACGCGGCCGTCGTCATGCCGGCAGTCGCCATGGATGCGCGTGATCTCGCCGAGATGGTCCGGCTCGCCCGGCTCGCCGGGGTCCCCGATCTTATTGCGCTTGTTCCCCAGGCTCTTCTTCATCTTGACGTAGAAACGGCGGGCGTCGATGAGTTGGACACGGCCGCGCCGGTGCTGCTCCTTGCGGTTGGTCAGGACCCGGATATAGGTGGCGATGCCCGTGTTGTAAAAGAGCTGGTCCGGCAGGGCGACGACGGCTTCGAGTCAATCGTTCTCGATGATCCAGCGCCGGATGTTGCTCTCGCCGCCTTCGGCATCCCCGGTGAAGAGTGGCGAGCCGTTGAAGACGATGGCAATGCGGGTGCCGCCGTCCTCGGGGGCACGGCTCTTGGCCAGCATGTGCTGAAGGAACAGCAGTGCTCCGTCATTGACCCGGGGCGTACCGGCGCCGAAGCGGCCGTCGAATCCCAGGCGGTCGCGCTCCTTGACGATGAAGTCCTCCTGCTGCTTCCAGGTGACGCCGAAGGGCGGATTGGCCAGCATGTAATCGAAGGTCCAGCGCCGGCCGCGGGCGTCGCGGTCGAAATAGTCCTCCATGAAGCTGTCGCCGCGCTTGATGTTCTCGGCATCCTCGCGCTTGATCAGCATGTCCGACTTGCAGACCGCCCACGCCTCGTCGTTCCAGTCCTGGCCGTAGAGGTGGGGCTGGGCATCGGCGTTCAATTGGCGGATGTACTTCTCGGCCTCGGAGAGCATGCCCCCGGTACCGCAGGCCGGGTCGTAGATGGTCTTGACCACGTTGGCCCGCGCCAAGTCGCGTTCCGGCGAGAGCAGCAGGTTGACCATCAGCTTGATAACCTCCCGCGGGGTGAAGTGCTCCCCGGCCTCCTCGTTGGCCTGCTCGGCGCCGATCCGGATCAGCTCTTCGAAGACATAGCCCATCTGCATGTGGTCGACGCGCTGCGTTGACAGGTCCACCCGCGGGTCGCAGAACGCCTTGACGACCTTGAACAGGATGTTCTTCTCGGCCATCTTGGCGATCTGCTGCTCGAAGCCGAAGCGCTCCATGATGGTTCGCACGTTGGGTGAGAAGGCGTCGATGTAGGCCGTCAGGTTGGGCGCAAGCTGGTTGGGATCGTCGAGTAGTCGGGGAAAGTCCAGCCGGCTCGTGTTGTAGAAGCTCAAACCCGCGGCCTGCTGCAACAGACGCTGGCGCACGGTCTCCGGCTTGGCCAGGTTGGCCCGGTAGACGGCCAGTACCGCCTGCTTGGTCGGGGCCAGGATGCAGTCGAAGCGCCGCAGCACCGTCAGCGGCAGGATGACCTTGCGGTACTCGTTACGCCGGTAGGGACCGCGCAGCAGGTTGCAGATGTCCCAGATAAAGGCGGCGAGTTGGGCGTGGGTCTCCGTGTTCATGCGCTCTCGTGGGTTCCAGTGATCAGGCAGCGCGGCGCGCCGTCTGCGGTGACTGGGCATGATACCCGACGCAGCCGTGCATCGGCGCTTAGTGGACGTTGGCCGGGCAGGCGGTGCGTTCCGGCGCCCGAGCTGGCGGATGGTCGGCAAGACGGGCACCAACCCCAGACCTAGTCGGCGGTGGATGTCTGCCGCTTCGGTGCCACGGCGTAAACCTTGCTGACCCGTTCGACCGGGACTTCCCTGCGAACCTCAGTCGTCAGGGATATCGGCCGACCTAGACTCTTGAGGATGGACCACCACCACCCGGTTTCGGCCCTCTTGCTTGGCCCGGTAAAGGGCCAGATCGGCATCGCGATACAGCGATTCCGGCGAATAAAGGTCTGGGGCGTGAGCAAGAACGAGACCGAACGAACTGGACACAACGCCGGCGCCATTGCGGACATGGGGAATCGCTAGATCGAGGATGCGGGTGCGAATCTGCTCGATCAGACCGATGGCACGCTGCGGAAAGGCCGCACTGACCAGCAGCAGCCCAAACTCCTCGCCACCCAGCCGGAAGGCATAATCGGCAGGGCGGCGTAAGCTGTCGGACAAGACACCGGCCATCCGTCTCAGGGCCTCATCGCCGGCCATATGGCCATAATGGTCGTTGTAGCGCTTGAAATGATCGACATCCATCATACAAAAGCCGATCCAGGCGTTTTCGCGCCGGCTGCGGCTGAATTCCCGCCGATAAATTTCATTGAAGGCCCGCCGGTTGAGCAGCTGGGTCAGATCGTCGCGGCGGGCAAGCTCATCGATCCTCAGCAGGGCCTCGCGCAATTGGCTGGTACGTTCCTGGACCCGCAGTTCCAGGGTGTTCGCATGGGCAGTCTGCAATTCGACGGCATGTCGCTCCGCCGCCAGCTTCTCGTCTTTTAGCTGATTGAATCGACTGCCCAACGCCAGGGCCAGAAAGAGAAACTCCAGCGCGCTGCCGATGTTCACGCTGTTCTTGATGAACATATTGGTCGGCAGCAGGCCGGGAAACGAAGTCAAGGCATAGATCAGCACCCCGACGGTGAGGAACGACCAAGCGAATACGAACCAGTAGGCAGAACGGAATCCCTGGCGCACGGCGAGCACACCGGCGCTGAGAAACAGCAGGGCCAGCACACTGCTCATGACCATGGCGCCATTGACCACCCACGCGCTGGGCGCGATCCATCCCAGCGAGTCGGCCAACGCCAGGCAGACAGGAATGCCCATCCCGGCGGTCACGCCCAAAATCAGCCAATGGAAGACTGGCATCCGTTTGCGGGTCTCCAGATACTGGGTCACAAAGAGCGCGGCACCGATATGAGGCAGCCATGAGAGGCCCAGATCCACCTGGTTATTCCACCACGAGTGATCCGGCCATAGATATTGATAGCCATATCCCAAAAAGCCCAGATTCCACAGGACGAGCAGGCTCAGATAGAGCGAATAGTTCAGGAAGTTGCGTTCCCGGGTGGAGAAGAACAGCAACAGGTTATAGAGCAGCAAGGCCAGCAATGCGCCGTAATAGGCCCCGGTCAGCAAATTGTCCCACTGGCGGGCGTCGGTATAAGCCGTCGGCGCCCACAGGTGCAGCGGCACGGGATCATAGATGCCATCGCTCAACGCCAGGCGCATCACCACCTGGCGGGATTGCCCGGCCGGCACCTCGAGGGGGAAGGCAAAGTCCCGGGAATTCAGCGGCCGGCTGGCAAAGGGGCGCTGATCCCCCGTGCGCCAAGCGTCTATCACCCGCCCCGTGCGGATCAGATAGACATCCAACCAATCCAGCAGCGGCCAGTCGACCTCGAGCACCACACGACGGTCCTGCCCGGAATCGTTGGATAGGTCGAATCGCACCCACCAGACAGCGCTACTGGCCCCGAAGTTGAGGTTGTCATAGCGGTTTTGCTGCCAGTCCACGGAGACCAGGGCCGCCGCCAGATCGAGCCTCTGGGTGGGGTCCTCCAAGATCTCGACATGCCGGGCCAATTCTTTGATCGTCGGGGTGAGGGCGATATCGATTGGCCCCGGGTCCGGCTGCGTCGGGTGCGCCAAACACCCTCCCGCCACGCTCAACAGGAGCAGCAAGCCGGCCAAGAGGATGAGCGATCGGATCATTTTATGGAGGAAGCGCGGTAATTTTTTGGGTCGGGTCAGCGAAGCGCATGCCGACTTTGTTGGCCAGGCCGTTCCGGATCAGCCGACCTCCCGTCTGAAGACGCGGCCGCCAATATACCACCCATGCCCGCCTCATCGGGGCCACTCGGTCGGGCGCCAAATGACCACCACGGCGGTGGTCATCGGCGTTACGAATAAACTGAGTCACCGGGTGTCGATCGGTTTCAAGGGCTTTATCGGTTCGTCAGGCATGGTGCGGTCCTTGCCGGTACCGCAAATGCTCGGGCGCCGAGCGGTTGGGTTGCTGGTGCAGCGACGCAGGTCGCTAGGGCAAATGTGGCCTCGTGAGCACACGACGTCTCGCGCCGCAGAGCGGCTGACACGGGGGTGACACCGCGCAGCGGTGTCACCAGAGGGAGCGGAGCGGTGTCATGAAAGGGAACTCTCGGTCAATTCGGCCGCGTCCGCCATCGCCTCGAGCAAGCGCTGCCGCAGCCGGGTCAAGCGCTGATTGGAGCCGACGCGCTTAACGGCCATCGCCAGCGCGCGCGGTTCGGCGATCAGCACCACCAGCCGCCGGCCGCGGGTGACGGCGGTATAGAGCAGATTGCGCTCGAGCAGCATATAGTGCTGTACCGCGAGTGGGATCACGACTGCCGGATATTCCGACCCCTGGGCCTTGTGGATGGTGGTGGCGTAGGCGAGTGACAGCTCGTCGAGCTCGCCCAGGTCATATTCCACCTGCCGTCCGTCAATCTCCACCTGCACCAGACCATCCTCCTGGTCGATGGCGGTGATGCGCCCGATATCGCCGTTGAAGACCTCCTTGTCATAGTTGTTCACCAATTGAATGACCTTGTCCCCCGGGGCATAGGTCCAGCCGAAGCGGGTGATTCGCGGGGTGGCGGTCGGATTGAGGCGCTGTTGCAGTGCCACGTTGAGTGAACGGGCGCCCAGCCCTCCCCGGTTCATGGGGGTGAGCACCTGCACGTCCGCCACCGGGTCCAGATCAAACCGCTGGGGGATGCGCTCGAGCACGACCCGCATCAACCGGTCCTGGATCTCCTCCGGTGAGGTGCAGGGGATGAGATAGAAATCGCTGTCCACCGGACCCTCCTCGGCGCGCTCCGGCATCCGCCCGGCATTGATGCGGTGGGCATTGACGATGATCCGGGAGGCCGCCGCCTGGCGAAACACCTCGGTCAGCCGGCAGGTGGGAAGCACCCCGGAGCCGATCAGGTCAGCGAGCACCGCCCCCGGCCCCACGGATGGCAACTGGTCCACGTCGCCCACCAGCAGCACGGCTGCCGCGGTCGGCACCGCCCGCAGGAGCTGGTTCATCAGTACCACGTCGACCATGGAGCACTCGTCCACCACCACCAGATGGGTCTCGAGTGGCGAGTATTGGTCGCGCTTAAAACCCATCGCTTTGGGGTCGAACTCCAGGAGGCGATGGATGGTGCGCGCCTCCCGCCCGGTCGACTCCGCCAGGCGTTTGGCGGCGCGCCCGGTCGGGGCGCACAGCAGCATCTCCACCCCCTTGGCGGCCAGGATGTCCAGGATGGAGCGCACCACCGTGGTCTTGCCCACCCCGGGGCCCCCGGTGATGACCGTGATTTTGCCCTTGATGGCCGCGGCCACCGCGGTGCGCTGCGAGGGCGACAGGTTGAGGCCGGTGCGCCCCTCCACCCAGGGGATGGCGCGCTCCGGGTCGATGTGACCCCAGGGCGGCAGGCGCAGTTGCAGCCGCCGCATGCCGAGCGCTATGCCCTGCTCCGCGCGCTGCAAGGGCGTGAGAAACAGTGCCGGGCGCGCGTCGATGGACTCCTCGACCAGGTTTTCCTCCCGCACCTCGGCGCGGATTGCCTGCTCAATGACTGGCGGAGGGATCTCCAGCAGCTTCACCGCCTGCT
Source organism: uncultured Thiodictyon sp. (assembly GCA_903837595.1). Classification (GTDB taxonomy): domain Bacteria; phylum Pseudomonadota; class Gammaproteobacteria; order Chromatiales; family Chromatiaceae; genus Thiodictyon. The sequence continues at coordinate 22,472 of CAILVI010000168.1, read as the reverse complement.
CGGCCAGCACCTCCCGAAAGGCGGCGCAGTGTCCGTTGCCCGCGACCTCCTGGAGACAGTGGCGCACCCCCGCTTGGGCGCGCATCAGCGAGTCGGGGGCGATGCCGAGGCGCTGGGCGATGGCATCTGCCGTCTTGAAGCCGATGCCGTGGATGTCGAGCGCAAGGCGATAGGGGTTCTCGGTCACCCGGGCGATGGCCTCATCGCCGTAGGTCTTGTAGATGCGAACCGCGCGCGCGGTGCCGACCCCGTGTGACTGGAGGAAGACCATGATCTCACGGATCACCTTCTGCTCGGCCCAGGCGCTGGTAACCCGCGCCTGGCGCTTGGGGCCGATGCCGGGGAGTGTCAGCAGTGCCTCCGGGTTGTCCTCGATCACGTCGAAGACGCGCTCGCCGAAGGCGTGGACCAGCTTGCGGGCAAAGTGTGGGCCGATGCCTTTGACCATGCCGGAGCCCAGATAGCGCTCGATCCCCTCGAGCGTGGAGGGCGGAACCGAGCGCAGCTGCGCGGCCTTGAACTGCAGTCCGTGCTGCCGGTCATTGATCCACTCGCCCTGGCACTCCAGATACTCACCCGGGGTGACACAGGCCGCCGACCCGATCACCGTCACCAGGTCGCGTTGCCCGCGGACCTTGACGCGCAGGACACAGAACCCGCTCTCTTGGCTGTGGAAGGTCACGCGCTCAATGGAGCCAGAGAGGTGCTCAGGTGCCGGGGCCTGGTAGGGGGGGCTGCGTTCAGTCATGCCGGGGTGGGGACAGTGTTCGTAAGTCGAGGCAAGTTAACGCACATGAATGATTGACGCCAGGCGGGAGAGGTTCTTGCGGGCGGCGCGGTTGAGCTTCGGCGCGGCCGTGGGCCTGCCGGGCGCACCGCCCTGGGGGGCACCCGACTTCCCTTGGTCTGGGTTAGTCACCTAGAATGACCATCACCCTAGCGATCCAGAAGCGCCCACAGAATCCAACCCTATGAGCCAGTACAACATCGCCGCGGCCAAGGCCCAACTCTCGGAACTCACCCGCCGCGCACTGGCCGGGGAAAATGTCATCAGTCGACTCGCGGTTCGACGATTACGGGATCACGCGGGTGTCGTAGCCGCGGTTCGCCCCAATCACCAACACACTCGAGGACTTAGCCTGATGCACAACGCGCCTGCTGCGGTTCTTGGCAAGGCATTCGCCGCGACGTTGCTGTTAGCGATGATTGCAGCAGCTGACCCGGCCGGCGGTCCTGGGCCACTGGTTCTCGACAAGACGGCCATTAGTCCGTTCGACCGCTATTGCGACGGCTATGGAATGCCGGGCGCGGAGGGGCTCGGCTATGTCTCGGTTCTCAAGGTCTCCACCGGCGAGACCAAGAGGACCGATGACAGGCTCATCGACGGTATCGTGGCCTATGATCGAGCCGAGGCGACCGATGCCTATATCGGGCAGATCAATATGCTGACCGCGTCCTCGTTCAATGGCCCGGCGGGGAGCATTTGGGGCTATGACCTGGCGGTAGCCGAGGAGATTCAGACGAAGACGGAAAAACCCCTATTGACGCTCACCCAGTACGATGGCTCAGCGCTTCCAGTATTCGATGCCGCGCCCCTGCTGCGGGCCGGCGTGGCCCTGTTTGGCACCGAGAACCAGCGCCGCTTCCCCCCGGCCCCGGGCGCTCATGTGGTCTGTGCCAATAAGAGTGCGATGGCCTTACGCCCGGTGAACGGCACGCCTGATACAGCGCAAGGCGAGGGCTATGGTGTCTGGAGTTATGTCGCGATCTCCATTGCCAAGGACCGGACCCAGGCAGCCAGCCTGTTTATCGAGGACGCGGGCGTCTGGACCAAGAATGATCGGGAGGCCGAGCTGGTACGTTTTCTTGATGAGCATCGTAAGGTCGTGGTCGGGTCCGTGGTCGATTGCGGCAAGGACCAGAGTGTGATCTATGACCGTACCTATATCGCCTATGCCCACCGGATCATGCAACCGGGCCATGTCGGTATGGCACTGACCGCGGCGCCCTATGTGTCGCTGGCTAGAGGCGCGATCCCGGCCGGCGGCTTCAAGGCGCTGGCCGGCATGAACCTCGGCGAATGGCAAAAAGCGGTTGGATTTTAGGCGATGGCGGTCAAGCGAGTGAATGGGTTACTGATCGGATTGGCTGCCGTCGCGTTGGGCGCCGCCATGCCGTTGGCACAGGGTTGGGCGCAAGACCCCTCCCCGGCCGTTGGGGCCGGGTCGGCCGTGCCCGTCCCAGTCCCAGCGCCACCCGCGGCGCCACCGACGGCACCGGCGGCGCCACGACAGGGCGCTCTGGGTGCCGGTAGCGCGCCGCCGGCGCCGGCGCCGGGCGGGGAAGCGGCGGGGGCCGGCGGACCGACGACCGAGGCGGCTCCGGCCAACGTGCAGAAGACGCCGGCCGTGCCCGCGGGCCCGTCGCGCCGACTGACGATTCATCTGGGCTCTCAGCGCTTCACCTATTCGGAGGGTGGGCAAGTGGTGCGCAGCGGGCCAGTGTCGTCCGGGAAACGGGGCTACGGCACCCCGGGTGGCTCCTACCGGGTCTTGAGTAAGCAGCGCCATAAGTTCTCCAGCCGCTACGCTGGCTCCAACGGGCGGCCGGCGTCCATGCCCTACGCGATCCAGTTCCGCAGCAATTATTTCATCCACCAGGGCCGCCTGCCAGGCTATCCTGCCTCCCATGGTTGCGTGCGCCTGCACGGCGGGGATGCCCAATACCTGTTCTCGCGCCTGCGTCCGGGCGACCCGATCGTCATTACCCGCTGAAGCTCCAGGATGAAGCCGCCACCCGCCCGCATCTGGTTGCCGACCCTGGTCTTCTGCACGGCGCTCGGCAGCTGGGAGGCGACGGTGCGCCTGGCCGGCATCCCACACTACATACTGCCGGCTCCGAGCCTGATCCTGACCACCCTGTGGGCCAACCTGGACTCGCTCGCCCTGTCCTGGCTCTTCACCATCAAGATCACTGTCGGCGCACTGGTGCTCGCAATCTTCAGCGGTATCCTGCTCGGGGCACTGTTCGCCCTATCGCGTACCCTGGAACTGGCGCTCTTCCCCTTTGCCGTGGTCCTGCAGGTGACCCCGATCGTCGCCATCGCCCCGCTGATCCTGATCTATGTGGACAGCACCACCGCGGCACTGCTGATCTGTGCCTGGATCGTCGCTTTCTTCCCCATCCTGTCCAACACTCTGATCGGGCTACGCGCCGCGGACCCGGGGCTCAAGGACCTGTTCCGGCTTTACCGCGCCTCGCCCTGGCAGCGGCTGCGCTGGCTGTTGGTACCCACGGCGCTCCCCTATTTCATCGCCGGGCTCAAGATTTCCGGCGGTCTGGCACTGATCGGGGCGGTGGTGGCGGAGTTCGCGGCGGGTGCGGCCGGGCGCGAGACCGGGCTCGCCTCGCGCATCCTGGAGGCCAGCTTTCGGACCGAGATCCCCAAGATGTACGCGGCCCTGCTCTTGATCGCGCTCACCGGCGTCGCGATCTTCCTGCTGTTGGACCTGCTGGCGCGCCTCCTGTTGAGGCGACGCTACGCGGCTAGCGGGCACTGATGGCCCCATCATTGTTGATCAAACCACTTGCGGAGGCGACGATGGCAGACTTAGAGATTCTCGCTAGGTTTTGCGACGGCGTTGCTGCTCCGAGGTTGCCCGCCTTGGCTTGGGTCCCGGCGTCCTGGCCAGGACGAACGCGCAAAGCCGCCTGCCGCGCACGCCTGATGATCGGCCTGCTCGCCCTGGCGGCGACTGCCGTCCTGGCCGATCCGGCGCCCCCCGCACCCGAGCCTGTGGTCTTCGCCAATAACTGGAAGGCCCAGGCCGCCCAGGGCGGCTTCTATCAGGCGCTGGCGGACGGCACCTACCTCGCCCATGGGCTCGCGGTCGAGATCCGCCAGGGCGGCCCCCAGGTCAACAACCGCCCGCTGTTGCCCGCCGGCAGGATCGACTTTCTGCTGACCGGCAACCTCTTGCAATCATTCGACAATGTGAAGAACGGTGTGCCCACACGGGCGGTAGCGGCCCTGTTCCAGAAGGACCCACAGGCGCTCATCGCCCACCCGGGACAAGGCTACGAGTCATTCGATTCGCTCAAGGGCGCGCCGGTAGTGCTGATCGCCAAGGACGCACAATTCACCTGGTGGCAGTGGCTCAAGGCCGCCCACGGCTTCCGGGACGAGCAGCTGCGGCCCTATAACTATGCGCTGGGGCAATTCCTGACCAACCCGCGGGCGCTCCAGCAGGGCTACTCGGTGGCCGAACCCATCTATGTGGAGCGCGAGGCAGGCTTCGTCCCCGTGGTACACCTGCTCGCCGATCACGGGTTCTCCACCTATTCGACCCTGATCGAGGCGCGGGAGGAGACGGTGCGCACTCGTCCGGACCTGGTCCAGCGCTTTGTCGACGCCTCCATCATCGGCTGGACCAACTATCTGTATGGCGACCACCGAGCCGCCAATACTTTGATACTCAAGGAGAACCCGGAGATGACCGAGATCGAGCTCGAGGCCTCCCTGGCGCTTCTCAAGTCGCAGGGTATCGTCGATTCAGGCGCAGCCCTGACCCAGGGCATCGGCGCCATGACGATGGAGCGTATCCGGGCGTTCTATGACGCGATGGTCGCGGCCGGGCTCTATCGCCCCAATGATGTTGACCTGAGCCAGGTCGCCGACACCCGCTTTATCGGCAAGGGGATGGGGCTGGATGTAAAGGCGCGGCTCACCGGAGCGGCGGGTACACCGTGACCGGGCGCGGCCGCCCGCGCAGGTCGCCACAGTTCAGCGCGAGCGTTGCCGTTGCCACAGAGTATAGCCGACCAGGATCAGACCCACGAACAGCAGGACCGCGCCGGTGACCAACGGCAGGTTCTCTTTCAATAGGTTCTCGTTGCCGCCGATGAACCAACCCATGGCGATCAACACGATGGTCCACAGGCCGGCACCGAGACTGGTATAGAGACTGAAGGTGAGCATGTTCATCCGGGCCAATCCGGCAGGCAGCGAGATCAGGTGACGAATACCGGGGACCAGGCGGCCGGTAAAGGTCGAGATGGCACCGTGCCGGGCGAAAAAAGCGTCGGTCTTATGCAGGAGCGCGGGGCGCACGAAGAAATAGTGCCCGTAACGCTCGAGGAAGGGCCGGCCCACCAGAAGGGCAAAGGTATAGTTGATGAAGGCCCCGGCCAGGCTCCCTAGGGTGGACGCGAGGAAGATCAGGTAGATGCTCATCTCACCTTGATACGCCAAATAGCCGGCCGGGATCACCACCAGTTCACTTGGGACGGGCAGGACAGTCGATTCCAGGGCCATCAGGATGAAGATACCCGCGTAGCCCCAGTCGTGGACGGTGAGCAGGAGCCAATTGATCAATTCGTGCAACATGGTCTGGGGGCACCTCGTCTGCCTCATTATGCTTTAAGAAAATGGCGTCGGGGCGGGTTTGAAACCCGCCCCTGCGCCGCAGGCCTCCACGGGCGCTCAGTCGTGTGGCTTGCTCTTCCCGGGAATAGCGACCTCGTGGTCACTGAAGTTGCCTTTATCGGCGTTGGGATGGCATGCCGCGCAATTCGCGAAGCTTCCGACCTTGCGATTGGCTTTGACCTCCTGCAAGGATACCCGGCGGGAATGCCTGGTGGTGAAAAAGAAGGTTTCGGTAATGCGCGGCGGCCCATCATTGGCGCTTCCGCTGCTCACAGCGAACGGGGTATGATCCTGGATATTCCACTGCGCGGCATTCGCAACCAGATAGTCCAGGAGTTCCTTGGTCACGGCCGGGGCCAGGGTGCCATCATCGCCGAAGTGGTTCTTGAGCTTGCCGATCATGTCCCGCCAGGCAGCGGCGGTCAGCAGCCGCGGGGGGAAGGCCAGGTGACAGCCGCCGCACTCGGCGCGATAACGTTCGTTGGTCACCGGCGGAAAGTCGCTTCCCCCGATCATCTCCTGAAAGGTGTCATAAGCACCAGCGAGTGCGCCACCGGCGTTACCGATGGCGATTAATCCGGCACACAGCGCGCCCGCGATCGTCTTGTTCATGTCTCCTCCTCTCTGTCGATTGGTCTTATCATTATGATGCCGTCACTTGCGGCACTCGCTTGCTGAAATCAGCGACAACGGGTCAGTTCCGGCTGTTCGCGGCCCCCTGGCGAGCAGAAAAAGCGTCACGGGATCAGTCACTCCCCGCCAGGGCGCTGTGGCGACGAGACCAGGCGAAATAGATGACCAGTCCGAGCGCCAGCCAGAGACCAAAACGCATCCATGTCACCAGCGGCAGGCTCGCCATCAGGTACAGGCAGGACACGGCCCCCAGTAGCGGCACCAGCGGCGAGAACGGGGTGCGGAATGGGCGCGGCAGGTCCGGTTGTGTATAGCGCAGGACCACCACACCGATACTGACCAGGAAGAAGGCGCCCAGGGTCCCGATGTTCACCAGCTCAGCCACGTCACCGATGGGGGTAAACCCGGCGATCGCCGCCATCAGCAAGCCACTCACCAGGATCACCCGGACCGGGGTCTGGGTGCGCGGATTGATCCGGGCAAACAGTGGCGGCAACAGCCCGTCTCGGGCGATGGCGAGGAAGACCCGGGTCAGGCCGTAGTACATGGCCAGCATGACCGTCGTCAGGCCCGCGATGGCCCCGGCCGCCACCAGACCGGCACCCCAGGGATAGCCCAGCCGGAGCACCACGTCCGCCACCGGGGAGCCGACGTTGAGCGTGGCGTAAGGGACGACGCCGGTCAGGAGCCCGGCGACCAGGATATAGATCACAGTGCAGACGGCGAGCGAGACGAGGATGCCGATCGGCAGGTCACGTTGGGGGTCGCGCGCCTCCTCCGCCGCGGTGGAGACGGCATCGAAGCCGAGATAGGCGAAGATCACCAGGGCCGCGCCCCCCATCACGCCGCTCCAGCCGAAGGGCATGAAGGGGCTCCAATTGGCCGGCTGCACATGGGAGAGCGCGATGGCGATGAAGACGGTGATCGCCAACAGTTTGATCAGGACCATGACCGCGTTGATGCGCACGCTCTGGCGCACCCCCAGAGACAGCAATACGCCGAGAATCAGTACGATTGCGGCCGCTGGGAGATTGATCAGCCCCCCCTCGAGCGGGCCTTTGAGAAGCGTCGCGGGGAGTGCGAGACCGGCTGCCTGAAGTGCATTATTCGCGTAGGCCGACCAGCCGATGGCGACCGCCGAGACCGCCACCGCGTACTCCAGGATCAGGTCCCAGCCGATGATCCAGGCAATGAGCTCGCCTAGGCCGGCGTAGCTGTAACCGTAGGCACTGCCGCAACCGCCGATGGCCGCTGCCAGTTCCGCATAGGCCATGGCGGCAAAGGCGCAGGCGAACCCGGCGACCACAAAGGAGAGCACGATGGCCGGCCATGCCTTGGTCGCCGCGGCGACCCCGGTGAGGACGAAGATGCCGGCGCCGATGATGGCGCCGATACCGAGCAGGGTGAGATCCACTGGCCCGAGGACACGCCGCAACCCGGTGTCCGCAAGATGGTGGTCGGCGTTGATCGCCTTGGTACGCAGCAGTCCGGTCATGTGACGTCTCCGCCCTAGAAAAACAATTACTTATTCCACCGCGATCCGCTTGAAGGCCGTGGTGGTCAGTTCGCGAAAGCCCCCCTCTTCGCGCAGGATGAAATAGGCCCCGAGCCCTTGGGCCTCCGCCAGGGCGAGGCCCCGCGCCTCGCCCATGACCATCAGGGTGGTAGCCAGCCCGTCCGCGCGCCGGGCGCTGTCCGTGCCGGCCGGCAGCACCACGGTCACCGAGGCCAGGGACTGCTCGACCGGGGTACCGGTATGCGGATCAATATGGTGTGAGTAGCGCTTGCCACCGGCCTTGAAGAAATTACGGTAGTCGCCTGAAGTTGAAACGGCGCGATCGGTGACCGGCAGAATGCGTTGCACCGACCGTTGCTCCGGGTCCGGTACTTCGATGGCGATGCCCCAGGGACGACCCAAGGCGTTCTTGCCGCGAACCCTCAGGGTCCCGGCCACCGCGGCCATATAGTCGGTCGCGCCGATAGACTCGAGCCAGGCTGCCATCTGATCCGCGCCTTCGCCCTCCCCCATCGCCGAGAGGTCGATATAGAGGTCCCCGCGCTGCCGGCGGATGGCCGCCGGCTCGGTACGCAGTTCGAGTTTTCCATACCCAACCCGCTCCCGGGCCGCCTGAATCAGTTCCGGGGCGGGCACCGCGTCTGAGTGGGCACCGGGGCCAAAGCCCCATAGGTTGACGAGCGGTCCGACCGTGATGTCGAAGGCGCCTTCTGACACTGCGCTGAGTCGTTGGCCCTGCGCGAGGACCGGATAGAGAGCGGCCGAGACCGGCACCCAGTCGGTGCTTGGGTTGCGATTCAGGCGGGAGAGTTCGGACGCTGGGTCATAGGTGGAGAGCGTGGCGATCACGCCGCTCAACAGGCGCTCCACCCCGGCGCGCAGGGTGTCGGCGGTGAGCCCCGCGGGGGGGCGGGCGACCTTGACCGCGTAGTAGGTCCCCATGGTGGGGCCCGTGACCTCGAGCTGAGGGTCCGGCGCCGCACCGCAGGCGATGAGCCCGGCGCATGCGACGAGCGCCAGCCAGGCGGCGCGTACTCGGCGAGGCAATAGTCTCATTGCCGGCTTCTTCATTGATTACACTCGCCCCGACGGCGCCGGAAACTAGGGCCGTGCATCCACTCCCGGGCCTTCCTTGGGCACCGGCAACAGGTCCGCCCGGCTGATCCCCAACAACACGACGGAGCTGCTCGCCACATAGATAGACGAATAGGTGCCAGTGAAGATGCCGACGATAAACGCGAGGGCGAATCCATGAATCACCTGACCACCCAGGAAGAACAGGGCAAGCACCGCCAACATGGTGACGCCGTGGGTGATGATGGTCCGGGAGAGGGTTTCGTTGATAGACAGGTCGACCACGTCGAGTACTGTGCCCTTGCGCACCTTGCGGAAGTTCTCCCGAATCCGGTCATAGATCACGACCGTGTCGTTGAGCGAGTAACCAATGATCGCCAGCACTGCGGCCAAGGCCGTGAGGTCAAACTCAATTTGAAACAGCGAGAAAACGGCCAGGACCACGATCACGTCATGTACCGTGGCGATGACCGCACCCACCGCGAAGCGCCATTCGAACCGGATAGCCACATAGATCAGGATGCCGATCAGGGTATAGAGGATGGCCAGACCGCCTTGCTCGACCAACTCCCCGCCGACCTGCGAGCCGACGAACTCGACGCGGCGCAGTTGGATTTTGCCCACCTCCGGCGTAGCGCTCAGGGCGGCGATGACCCGGTCACCCAGGGTGGAACCGGTACCAGCGGCCACGGGGGGCAACCGGATCAGGACCTCCCGCGTGCTGCCGAAATGCTGCACGCCGGCCTCTTTGAACCCGCCTTCGGTCAGTGCCGAGCGGACCTGGACCAAGTTTGCGGGCTGTTCGTAACCGACCTCGACCACGGTGCCGCCGGTGAAGTCGAGCCCGAAGTTGAACCCAAGGAAAATGAAGGAGCCAATACCGATCAGGTTCACCAGCGAGGACAGCCAGATAGCCGGCCAGCGGATGGACATGAAATCGATATTGGTGCGTTTGAAGAGTTCCATGGCGCGGCTCCGAATCAGGCAGGTCAGATGGGCAGGCTGGTCAGGCGCTGGTGGCCGTACAGGCGATTGACGATGGCACGGCTGCCGATCACGGCGGTGAACATAGAGGTCAGGATGCCGAAAAACAGCGTGATGGCAAAGCCCTTGACCGGCCCGGTACCGAAGCTAAACAGCACGATGGCGGCGATCATGGTGGTGACGTTGGAGTCGATGATGGTCGCCATGGCCTTGTCATAGCCGGTATAGATCGCCGCCTGCACCGAATTGCCGTTGCGCAACTCCTCGCGGATACGTTCGTAGATCAGTACGTTGGCGTCTACCGCCATACCCACCGTGAGCAGGATACCGGCGATACCCGGCAGGGTCAGGGTGGCCTGGATGGCCGACAGGATGGCGACCAGCAGGACGACGTTGACGAGCAGGACCAGGTCGGCAATCAGGCCGAAAACGCGGTAATAGATGCCCATGAAGAGGCACACCAGCAGGAACCCGACCAGCACCGAGCGCACGCCCTTGTCGATGTTGTCCTGCCCCAGGCTCGGGCCCACGGTGCGCTCCTCCACGATCTGGATCGGCGCGGCGAGTGCCCCGGAACGCAGCAACAGGGCCAGATTATGGGCCTCGTCGGCACTGTCGAGCCCGGTCGTCTGAAAGCGCCGGCCGAACGGTTCGCGAATGGTCGCGACGCTGATCACCTCTTCCACCTTCTCGGTGCGCTTCACCGGTTTGCCGTCCACCATCTTGGTGGTCGTACGGTTCTCGATGAAGACAACGGCCATCGGCTTGCCCACGTTTTCGGTGGTCATGTCGCGCATCCGCCGCCCGCCCTGGGCGTCGAGACTCACGCTGACCATCGGGGTGCCGCTCTGTGAATCGAAGCCCGAGGAGGCGTCCGTGATCTGGTCGCCGGTCGCAATGACCCGGCGTTTGAGCAGCACCGGCTTGCCGTCGCGGGTCTTGTAGAGCCGGCTGCCCGCCGCGGGACGCCCGGCCTCCGCGTCGGTCGCGCTATGCTCGGTATCCACCAGCCGGTACTCCAGCGTCGCGGTCGCCCCGAGGATCTCCTTGAGCCGGCCCGGGTCCTGGGCGCCCGGTAGCTGCACGACGATGCGCCGATCGCCCTGACGGGCGATGCTGGGCTCGGCGACCCCCAGCGCGTTGACGCGGTTTCGCAGCGTCGTCACGTTTTGCTGGAGTGCGAAGCCCTGGATCTGCTTCTGTTGGGTCGGGGTCTGGGCCACCGTCACCAGGAACTCACCACCCTCCTCCACCGCCTGCAGCTTGAGGTCGCGGAACTCCTTGCCGATGACCTTCGAGCCCGCATCTCGGGACGCCGCATCGGCAAACTTCACGACCACGCGCCCCTTCTCGCGCGCGACCGTGATATAGCGCACCTTGGCGTCGCGCAGTTGGGTGCGGATATCCTCTACATAACGCTCCAGCGCCTGGTCCAGGGCCGCGTCGATGTCGACATCGATCAACACGTAGATGCCGCCGCGCAGATCAAGGCCCAGGTTCATGGGCTTGAGGCCCATCGCACGCACCCAGCGGGGCAGGTCAGCCGACAGCGTGAGTGCGCTGCGGTAGCGGTCAGAGAGGGTGTTCTCGATCACCTCCTCGGCATGCAGTTGATCGCCCGAGGTGTGGAACCGCACGAGGAGCTTGCCCCCGGACAGGGCGTCGAAGCGTTTGAATGGGATCTGCGCATTCTCCATGGCGGCACGCAGCTCCCCAGCGCTGGCCTCGGTCACGTGGCCGCCGCGGGCGGCCGTGATCTCGATGGAGGGGTCCTGGGAGAAGAGGTTCGGCAAGGCCAGCACCAGGCCGACCAGAACGATGGCCAGGATCGAGAGGTTCTTCCACAGCGGGTAATGGTTCATCGCACTTCCAATCGCTCACGCGGCGGGGAGGGTCGCGGGGTACCGGGTCAACAGCACCCCAGCCTCGGCTAGGCGGCCCTACCGGGTCACAGATCCTTCAGGGAGCCCTTGGGCAGGACGGCCTCGACGGCCGGGCGGCGAACCTTGACCTGGACGCCTTCGGCGATCTCGAGCAGGACGAAGTTGTCACCCAGATCCGCAACGCGCCCGGCGATGCCACCCAGGGTGACCACCTCGTCGCCCTTGGTCAGTGCATTGATCAGCTTTTGGTGCTCCTTGCGCTGCTTCGCCTGGGGGCGGATCAGCAGGAAATAGAAGACCACCAGCATAAACACCGGCAGTAGAAAGGACATCAGCGAGTCCGTCATGGGGCTGGCGCCAGCGGCGGGGGCCGCGGCGAGTGCGTCAGAGATCAAGAAGCTCATGGGGGTTCCTGTTGGTTACCGATGGTCGGATCAGGTCGGGGTGCGGCGGCGGCGGCGCAAACCCGCGCAAAAACAGCCCCGCATTATGTCACAGCACCGCTGAAGTTACCCTCCTATCGCGGCGCGGTCCTCAGGCATGCTGCGAGGTGCCGCGCTTGCGGTAGGTCTCCGCCTCCTCGGCAGACAGGGTGCGCGCCTCCTCCTCAAGCATGACCGGGATGTCGTCACGGATCGGGTAGGCCAAGCGAGCGGAGACCGAGACGAGTTCGGCGTGCGCCTTGTCATAAATCAGCGGCCCCTTGGTGACCGGGCACACGAGGATTTCCAGTAAGTTATTGTCAAGCATCCTGATTCTCCGGATTGTTGGGGATTACTATCACGTTTGGGTCGGACCGGCCCGCCAGGGCGATACTCCGCGGCCGACGATGATGGCCTCAGAGCAAGGCCGCGGTAAAGGGCCGTGCGGTCTGGGGGGGCGCGGCGGTCGCTCGCAGATCCGCCAGCGTCGCCGGGATTGCTGGTCAGGTGCGCAGTACCTGGCGGGTGCGCCCGTCGCGAATGATAGAGGGCCGGTCCGCCCCGCCGCAGGCCCCCGCGAGGATCAGGTCGAGTCCACCGGAGAGGCGGCGGCGAACCTCAATGGCGGACCGGGCCGGCGGGCGATCCGCGACGTTGGCACTCGTAGAGACGATGGCGCCACCGTATGCCCGGCACAAACCCGCCGCCAGGGGGTGCTGGGTGACGCGCACCGCGAGGGTGTCGAAACGGCCCCGGAGCCAGTCCGGCACACCCCTGCGGGCGGGCATCAGCCAGGTGTTGGGCCCAGGCCAGGAGGCGAGTATCTCCGACATCCGCTCGGGCCACAGGGGTAAGACGAACGGCGCGAGTTGCTCGACCTGGGAGGCGATCACGATCAGCCCCTTCGCCGGATCGCGGCGCTTGAGCGCAAGCAGTCGCATGACCGCGGTTGCGTTCCATGGATCGCAACCCAACCCATAGACCGCCTCCGTCGGATAAGCGAGCAGGCCGCCATGAGCAATAACGCGGGCGGCCAGCCGCAAGCGGTGATGACGCAAGGGAGCAGTCATCTGAAATGCAGGGCTAGCCCACGCCACGATGCCACAAAAACACCCTGCTGGGCGGCGAGTTCATGCCGGGTAACAATGCCATCACTACCGGCCTGGCAAGTCTACGGTCGCTTTCGTGGACCGCGTCCGCAATGCTGTTACCCAATTTACTATAGCCTCACTCAATTGTTCCGCCGAGGCCTGCCATTGATGGCAGGCCAGCAGTATTCGGCTTGTCGTCGCCACTCGGATATCATACCCTCTTCACCCCCTCCTTGCTCTGGCCAAAAAAATTACGCACCCAAGCAGATAGACGAGGCCAAGGGCAAGGCTAGACAGGACTTCCAGGAGTACGGGTAGACCAGCCGGGCCTTGTGGTGCCGCACGGCCGCATCGCCAGCATCGCGTGTACGAGCGCTACCAAGTGACTGCGGACACACAGCGGTGATGGCGCATCGTCTCACAAGTCCGCCCAGGCGAAGGCCGCTTCACTCCTCATGCCTGCGGATGCGAAGGAGCCCCCTCTCGCCTGGTCGTTCAAGCACTGCCATGGCCCGACGAGGCAGGTGACAAGCACCATGCCAATCCGACTCCCGCCCAAGCGCCGCCCCGAGCAGCAAGAAAACTGTCCAAACATACCAACATGTTAAGCAATGCCCTCCAGGCCCGAACTGTCCCAGCCCGGCCAGAAATCGCTCACGGCGCGTCCGCCATACCCTTTCGTATACACGGAAAGCTCACAGGCTCGGTGCCCTGTTGCTGGCGCGTTAGCCGAACTGCTCTCACTCTAGCCCCGCTGCTGGGCAGGGATAAGTCAGACCGGCCCTACCTTGGCGGGAAGAAGCTTCAACCGAGGCTGCACAACAGCTATACTGGGCACTTATCTAGTCAACGTGCAGCGGGGGTATAGCTTGAATCTTGAGCCGGTGGATGTCGCCACATTCCAGGGCATCATTTTTGCGCTGCAGCGCTATTGGGCGGCCTTGGGGTGCGTCATTGTCCAACCTCATGATATGGAGGTCGGCGCCGGCACCTTTCATCCTTCCACATTTCTGCGCTCGATCGGCCCGGAACCTTGGCGTTGCGCTTACGTTCAGCCTTCGCGGCGACCAACTGATGGCCGCTATGGGGAAAACCCAAACAGGCTGCAACATTATTATCAGTTTCAGGTTCTGTTGAAGCCTGCGCCGCTCGATATTCAAGAACTCTACTTGGAGTCCCTGCGATACCTCGGGATCGATCCGCTCGTCCATGATATCCGTTTTGTGGAAGATAACTGGGAATCACCCACACTTGGTGCCTGGGGACTCGGCTGGGAGGTCTGGCTAAATGGTATGGAGGTCACCCAGTTCACCTATTTTCAACAGATCGGAGGACTCGATTGTCGCCCGGTTAGCGGGGAAATTACTTACGGTCTGGAACGCATCGCCATGTACTTACAGTCAGTTGAAAGCGTTTATGATCTTGTCTGGAGCCGATCTTCTGAGGGGTTGATCACCTACGGGGACGTTTTCCATCAGAACGAGGTTGAACAGTCGACCTATAATTTTGAGAAGGCCGACGTCGCAGCCTTGTTGGCGACATTCGACGCGAGCGAACGGATGAGTCGGCAACTGGTTACCGACGGACTGCCGCTGCCGGCGTATGAACAGGTACTAAAGGCGTCGCATGCGTTCAATTTGTTGGATGCACGTGGTGCCATCTCGGTGACCGAGCGACAGCGGTTTATCCTGCGGGTTCGTGCGCTCGCACGAGACGTCGCGCAGACGTACCTCGAAAGGCGTGAAACGCTGGGGTTCCCGATGCTGAAACGACCATTTCCACTTGAGTGCGCGCATGACTAAGGATCTGCTGATAGAAATTGGTACTGAGGAACTCCCACCAGCCTCATTGCGGGACTTGGCGGTCGCTTTCGCTCGCGGGGTCGAGGAGCGATTGACCGCACAGGGGATTGGGCACTCCAGCTACTCCGTTTTCTGCACCCCTCGTCGCCTTGCGATCCTCGTTGCCGAGGTGCAGGTACGACAGGCTGAGCGGGTAATTTCGCGGCGAGGCCCTTCGGTGGCTGCGGCCTTCGATCCAGAGGGTCGGCCGACGAAGGCAGTGACCGGCTTTGCCCGCTCCTGTGGGGTGGCGGTAGAGAACCTTGGGCGCGAGGAGTCAGAAAAAGGGGTATGGCTTGTCTTTCGTACGGTTGAATCAGGTGACCTCACAATACGGCTGATCCCGCAAATAGTCGAGTTGGCTCTCGCCGATCTACCTATTGCAAGACGCATGCGATGGGGCACCGGGGATGCGGAATTCGTGCGGCCGGTGCATTGGATTTGCCTGGTCTTTGGTGACGAAACGATACCAGGGCGGGTACTAGGCGTAAACGCTGGTCGCGACACCTTCGGTCATCGATTTCACGCACCCGGGCCGCGCGCCATCACGCATGCATCGCTCTACCCTCAATTGTTACGAGAGGGTGGGTTTGTGGAACCGTCGTTTGAACAACGTAGAGCAGTAATCGCGAGGCAGATCGCGCAGACCGCCAATAATCACGGCGTTGCAGTTGATCTGCCGCCGGATTTGCTTGATGAGGTAACGGCGCTCGTCGAATGGCCGATCGCGTTTTATGGGTTCTTTGATGAAGCATTCTTGTCAGTGCCCTCAGAGGTCCTGATCGAGACGATGCAGAAAAACCAGAAATATTTTCCGGTACGCAGCGGTGATGGCCAACTTTCGGCAAGCTTCGTTGCAATATGCAACATCGAAAGCAAGAACCCTGAGGAAGTAAGAAAGGGCAACGAACGCGTGCTTCGCCCCCGTTTCGCCGATGCCAAATTTTTTTGGGAACAAGACCGACGTTGCCCACTCGCCGCCTATTTTAGCAAGCTCGAGTCTGTTGTGTTTCAGGATAAACTCGGTTCTGTCGCAGACCGGAGCAGGCGTGTTGCGAAACTCGCGACGATGATCGCCACGTTGATCGGGGTAGACCCGCTGTTGGCAAAGCGCGCCGCGCTGCTTGCTAAGTGTGATTTAGTGACCTCGTTGGTGATTGAGTTCCCAAGCCTTCAGGGCGTGATGGGCGGCTACTACGCGAAACATTCAGGAGAGCCGCTCGCCGTTTGCTCGGCGATCGCCGAACAGTATTATCCCCGCTACGCCGGTGATACATTGCCCGGAACAGAAATTGGCTTAGTACTTGCCCTTGCGGACAGGTTAGATCTGTTGGTTGGAGTCTTTGGCATTGGCCAGCGTCCGACTGGGGCTAAAGACCCGTACGGCTTGCGTCGGGCATCCATCGCAATCGTCCGCATGCTCGTGGAGACACCGCTGGATCTTGATCTCAAAGTATTACTCGCGGGCGCTGTGGGGCACTTTCCATCCGCGAGTCTGAGTCCTGATACGGCTGACGCGGTCGTAATTTACATGCTCGCCCGACTTAAGGGATATTACCAAGAACAAGGCGTCTCGCTGGACTGCATTGAAGCGGTTATCGCTGCTGGGGGGGCGATAATCAGTCAATTGGACCGGCGAATTAGAGCGGTGCAGGCATTTCGGAACCTGCCAGCAAGCGAGTCCTTGGCCGCAGCCAATAAGCGTATCAGCAATATTCTTGCTCGATCCGACATTTCCTGCAAGTCAGCGAGGCAACCAGACCCGACGCTGTTCTCTGAAAGTGCTGAACATAAACTGTGGCAAAGCGTATGCAAACTCGAGCAGGTTATTGAACCACTGATCAGCCAGCAAGACTTCTCGGGCGTATTAGTTCGACTTGCAGAACTAGGAGAAGATGTAGACGCATTCTTCGAAGATGTGATGGTGATGTGCG
The DNA here is from genome assembly GCA_903837595.1 of uncultured Thiodictyon sp. GTDB lineage: Bacteria > Pseudomonadota > Gammaproteobacteria > Chromatiales > Chromatiaceae > Thiodictyon. Next base: position 5,669 of record CAILVI010000168.1, on the reverse strand, counting down.
AAGACGCGGCTATTAGAGAAAACAGGCTGATACTTTTGAAGCGTATGCAGGCGCTGTTTTTGAACGTCGCTGACGTCTCGTTGTTACGTTAGGTGGCCTTGCACACTGCGCAGTTACCGCTGGTGTTTCAGTATGCAGCTTGAGCGCTTTCTTATCCTTGATCGAGACGGGGTCATCAACGAAGACTCTGATGACTACATCAAGTCAGAAGCCGAATGGGTGCCAATCCCAGGGAGTCTCGAGGCAATTGCGGAATTGACGCATGCGGGGTTTCGTATCGTGGTTGTATCGAATCAGTCGGGGCTCGCCCGGGGACTTTTTGATCTCGGTTCGCTCAACAGAATGCACCGCAAGCTAAGGGAATCGGCATATCTCTTGGGCGGGCAGATAGAGATGGTTATGTTTTGCCCACATGCGCCGCATGAGGGATGCCTGTGCCGCAAACCACGTTTGGGTCTGTTCAGGGAAATCGGCGATCGAACTGGCCTAATTCTGCGAGGATTGCCGTTTGTCGGGGATTCGCTCACCGATATACAAGCGGCAAGGCTCGTAGGGATGGAACCAATCCTCGTGAAGACCGGGAAGGGAGCCAGGACCCTGGCGCAGGGAGGTGCCGCTCTCGATGGCGTTGCCATTTTTGACGACTTAAAGTCGGTTTCCGAAGAATTAATTTGTCGTTGGGGTAGCTCTTGACTCTACTACGCTCGCTGGCCTACCAAGTATTTCTCATTGCATCGGTAGCACTTTTTGGCATTACGATAGCAATTGCTGGTCGCTTCGTTCCGTACCGTACCGTTGGTCGATTGGGCCGTGCGTGGGGATTGTCGAATTTGTTCGCACTTAAACACTTATGCGGACTCAATTATCGGATCACCGGTCTCGAGCACCTACCGGCAACGACGGCGATTGTTCTGTGCAAACACCAGTCAGCATGGGAAACCATCGCGCTGCGAGGGCTGTTTCCAAGTGACCAAACATGGGTATTAAAAAGGGAGTTACTCCGCATACCGATTTTGGGCTCGGCGCTCCGACAGTTTGTGCCAATCGCGATTGATCGTTCTGCCGGCCGAAAGGCCGTTAAGCAGCTATTGAAGGATGGTGCAATCTCACTCAAAGACGGACGCTGGGTCATGATCTTTCCGGAAGGTACTCGCGTCGCGGCGGGCACTCGGATACCCTACAGCATCGGTGGTGCGCTACTTGCGGAGCGGACGGGATATCCAGTCGTACCGGTCGCGCATAACGCTGGGGTATTCTGGGGCAGGCGAAGCCTCATCAAGCGCCCAGGAACAATTGAACTCGTCATAGGCGAGGTCATCGCCAGCAAGGGAAGGACCGCCCAAGAGATCAACCAGAAGGTAGAGCAGTGGATTGAGACGACAGTCTCGTCCCTTGCGCAGTCAGCACAAGCCCCCCTTTAGACAAGAAGTTGGAGGAGTGGTAATCTCGGCGATGCAGCGCGCCACGCTGGCGTTGGTCTGGGGCAGACGTGCCGGAAGCACACGACACGCTTTTCCGACCCAGAGAACCTATCCACGCCACCAAAGAACGGAATCATTCACCGCCTAAAACGGCCAAGAAAAACCTCCCAGCTGTCGCACTCCCGCTATCCGCCCAACGAATCTACCCCGGTTCTATTACAAGTAACGATCCGCCGACGGAGCCGGAGGTTTCCTCATGATAATAATTGGGACCCACCCCCGGGCTCGGAACCATCTGCGCTAAACGAAATGATCCCTCTCGACCGCCGCCAGCTCTGTGCCTACAATGGCTATTGTAGTTGCTCCGTGAGCGCGAGCGTAGCGATCGGGGTTCGGCGCCGCTGCTACCGCTACCTGGGCCTGTTCAGGCGGCAGTTTCCCAAGGAAGCATTTACGGATAGGCTCTGCGGTGGGCGTTGCTGGTGTTGGCGCGCGCCGACACGCGCAGCGCCCGGTACTTGAATGTGGCTTTCGATCGTTGCCCATCGCCAAGAGTTGGCTGCGTGCTACGGCCACCACGGGATAACCGCCAGGACGACGCCCTGGCCATTGGCGGCGCTCACCCCAGCGTGTGCAGCGCGGGACACCCAAGCCGCGGTGCTGAAAAGGCGCACCGCCAGGGTATTAGATCCCCTACGCATAGCGAATGGTTTTTAGTATCAAAATCTTGCGTTATTTTTGTCGCGCATGATAGGCGACTGGCTGGTCATCTGCCAGGATCGACTGAAGTTCTTGCGCCGTATGCCCGCGTTTGCTGCCAACGATCGGCAGGCTTGGCCAGGCAGGGATAAGCAACGACAGCAAGGCCTCGCGCACGCAGTCCCAATCTCGACGTTATGCAGTGGTAAGCGCTGCTCCGCAAGCCCTGGTCGAAGCGGGGCGCGACCACCTGCGGCATCACCGCATCAAGCCGTATCCTGACCGGCCGTCCAAGCGCCTCTGAGGCGCCGGTCGAGAGTCTCTCCCGTCCACCGATTCACTCCCGCACTTGAGCCTCCTATCGTGGTCCGGTTTCTTGGGAAACCAGACCAGGACAGCGGCTTGTTGCGCGGTAACCAACCCACCTCCGCAGTCATCCAATGCGCACTGGGTGGGTCCGTTTTTCTTAGCGGAAGTAGGCGCATTTCGATTAGCGGCGAGGTTCAATGTGATGACCATATCCCGCAACCCACAGACACTAAAGCCGCATCGGCATAACGACGTACGTTTCCCCAGCAGCCGCGACTCCTCGCCAAAGAGAACTACTATTCCCATCATCAAAATGCACTTCAACCTCATTGCTATCCACCGCGCCAAGCAGATCCGACAAGTAAGCAACGTTAAATCCCACAATCGTTGGCTCACCAGTATAATCCAACTCCATTTCCTCTACGGCCTCTTCCTGCTCAGGATTATGTGCAACCAGCCTAAGAACGCCAGGCTCAAAGGTCACCCGCAAACCACGATACTTCTCATTTGAGAGAATCGCCGTCCGCGCTAGAGCTTTCCGCAACGAATCACGGTTAGCAATAGCAATCTTCGTCAGGCCCGCCGGAATAACTCGCCCATACTCAGGATAACGACCATCTACAAGCTTTGACGACGAAACAGTCTCTCCAACAATAAATCGTATTAGTCGCTCTGCAATCTCGATCTGCACAGGCATCGTTCCTGAAGTCAACTGCCTCCGCACTTCGTTAACCGTCTTGAAGGGAATAATAACCGATCGTGCCCCTGTTACCCCTAGTGAACAGGGATGCACATAACACGCCAAGCGATGCCCGTCAGTTGCCACGGCCTTCACACCACTCCCGTCCACCTCCAAGAGCAGTCCGTTCAAGTAATATCGCACATCCTGCTGGGCCATCGCAAAAGCCGTCTTCTCGAATATCCTCTTTAGCACACCCCCCTCTAGTGTGAAAGCAAGATCCGGCGATATCGATTCCATCGCGGGGAAATCCTGTGCGGGCAGGGTCCCAAGAACATATCGTCCTCGACCAGCCGTCAAAACACAACGCTCCCCTCCCACCTTAAGTCTCATTTCGCAGCCTTCTGCAAGAGAGCGACAAATGTCCCCTAGCTTCCTGGCAGGAACTGTCGCTTCCCCCGTTTCTATCACCTGAGCCGGACAAATTGCGCGAATCTCAATCTCCATATCCGTACCAATAACGGTTAACGAATCATTATCTGCACGTAATAGTATATTTCCTAAAATTGGTAGTGTTTGCCTCCTCTCAACCACAGACACCACACGATTTAAGACTGGAAGCATTTCTTCACGGTTGACCTTGACATCCATACTGCTCACCTCTCTTAAACAAACAATATTTAGTAAGTTCTTAGTAATAAGGGCTGTGGAAATGTGCGCTACTTGCTTTTTTCTTTTTCTAACAAAGTGTTATGTCATATTTTCTACGGCCAAACAGCCCCTGAAACCTGTGTATAACTTCTTGCGAAAACCCCCAGCAAATCTTTCACCCAGGTTATCCACAGCTAAGACGACAGACTACGCAACAGATTCCTAAAGTCCTCTTCAAGAGCAGGATCACTATCCCGCAGATCGCGAATCTTCCGTGTCGCATGAAGCACTGTCGTATGATCTCGTCCGCCGAAAGCGCTACCAATTTCCGGTAAACTATGTTTCGTCAGTTCTTTTGCTAAGGTCATAGCAATCTGTCGTGGTCGCGCAATAGACCTACTGCGCTTTGCTGACAAAAGGTCGGCGGTTCGCACTTTGAAGTACTCAGCGACGGTTTTTTGAATACTATCAATAGTCACCCGTTTATCTTGCGCGGCCAACATATCCCGCAGCGTCTCCTTGGCAAACTCAACGGTAATGGCTCGGCCGGTAAATTGCGCGTTGGCAACTAATCGACGCAGAGCTCCCTCGAGCTCGCGAATATTGGAGCGGATGCGCCGGCCGACGAAAAACCCAACATCCTCTGGTAGGACAACGCCGAGTTGTGTCGCCTTACTTTGTAAGATCGCTACGCTGGTTTCCAGATCAGGCAGATCAATTGAGACCGTCAGGCCCCACCCAAATCGCGACTTTAGCCTTTCCTCCAGTCCTACGACCTCTCTTGGAAAACGATCGCTGGATAGGACGATCTGCTGGCGCGATTCGAACAGAGCATTAAATGTGTGAAAAAACTCTTCTTGCGAGCGCTCTTTTCCCGCGAAAAACTGAACGTCATCAATCAGTAAGGCATTCAGGGATCGATACGTTTTCTTAAACTCATCAATACGGTTGTGCTGAAGTGCCCGAATCATTTCCGCAACAAACCGTTCTGAGTGAAGATAAATGACGCGCGCAGTAGGGTTTGTTTCCAATATCATATTACCCACTGCGTGCATCAAGTGGGTCTTACCCAGACCGACTCCGCCATATATAAACAGAGGGTTGTAGGCAACTCCTGGGTTCTGACTGATCTGGATGGATGCAGCCCGTGCCAGTTGGTTTGATTTTCCCTCAACGAAGCTGTTAAAACAAAACTCCGGGTTAAGATTGGCTTCTGCTCGTCGTTCGCTCAGTCCCAGGGACTGAACTTCTGCAACGATAGTGCTACGCGTCTCGACACGATCCAATCCACCAACATCAAATCTTAACTGGGTGATGGCTCCGTCGCTGCTGTGACGACATAATTCGAGCAAGCGCTGTTCATAGTGCTGTCGCGCCCAGTCTTGTACAAACTTATTAGGGGCCAGCAGACGCAGTACCTCGCCCTCTCTGCGAGCTTGCAAGGGCAAAATCCAGGTGTTAAATTCAGCCGCTGTCAATTCCGCTTTGAGTCTTTGAATGCAGTCCTGCCAGGGATTCATATTTTTCCTCAGTTACCAGTCGAACATCTCGAATCTCAACCCTACACTCCCCACCGGTCCCGGGTCGTGGGGTACCGCTTGATCCAGCGGCGCCATGTTTTCTGTCGCCGGTGGACTCCAGTCTAGCGCTGGAGCGTTAAGTTATCCACAGCGCGAGATGCGTCCGGGCCAAGTAAAAACTTCAACAGTTAGGGTAGAAATAGCAAGACTAAGAACCACTATTTTACACGTTAGGTTATACCAGAGTAAATCTAGTGCGTTTTCTTTGGTTGATCGGGCCGACCTCGGTGACGTATCTCGACTAACAAGATGGTACCTTTGACGTTAAGTCGTTGAGACCGTTCTGTAAGAGCTGCCGGAGGTAGCTCTTGACCATAGATGTGGCCACCG
>CAILVI010000167.1 GCA_903837595.1 uncultured Thiodictyon sp. | reverse complement strand
TGTGCGGACCGGCGACGTTGCGGTTCGCGCGACGGCCGGGATGATGGCCAAGGCCGACGTCTCCGTATCACCTGCGTGCTGGCAATCGATATTGATGTCATATCCGGTCCGCGGCCGGCCAGACGCGCCTCCTATAGGCCTGAGTCCAGCAGGCTGGCTGCCGCCCCTGGCAAGCCTCCAATTGGCGAAATCGTGACTTGCGTTGTTTCGTCAAACAGTTCCGCAATCTCGCCCCAGCGTGCCAAGCGGTCATTGCTGATGCGTGCGATTACGGCCTCGAATGCGGCCCACATCTCCGGCGTAATCATTTCGTAGGAGTGGCCCCAGAAATAGAAAACGCCGCCTGTGCGGGCCTGTTCGTAGCGCGCCCACAGGTCCGGCGCCAGAAAGTGACAGCAGGGATGAAAGGCCATGGCGTTCTCCGGCGGGAAGGGGTACGCAACCTGGCGCGTGGTCCGTGCATAGGGGTGTCCGGTCTCGCGTACGGCGGCCATCGCGGCTTCGCTGTATGAGCCGAACGGATAAGCAAACCCGGACACCGGCTGTCCAAAAAACTGTTGCAGGCGGTCGCGACCTTCTGCCACCTCACGCCGCGCCGTCTCGATCGGGAGTTGTTCGAGTCGCGGATGCGTCAGGCTGTGGTTGGCGATCGTGAAGCCGTCATAGACGGCTTTCATGTCATCCCAGCCGAGCCGCGCGACCTCCGTGCCCCGGTGAATCCAGCCGGATTTTCGCTGCTTTTCGTGCAGGCCGGCGTTGAGGTTGAAGGTGGCCTTGGTCCCGTGCCGCCGAAGGATGTCGATCAGCCGCACGTCCGTCGTCACTCCGTCATCCCAGCATTGCACCACTGTCATGATATTGGGTTTCATTCTTCGGATACTTGTTCTCCCGAATGCTGGCGATGGCTGTTGCCGCTGACGGAATTATGGCGGTCTCTGGCCACCGTATCAACCACGACTCCTTTGCTCTCCTGTAGCAGCACCCACCATTCGTCCTGGCTCAGGCCGCCGGTTAACGACTTGGCCAGCAGATCAATGACGAATCCCTGTGGATCAGGCAATGCAGCAAGTTGCTCCGCCAACTGGTCGGGAAGTTCTAATGTCAGTTGCATGTTACCGCCACCTCTTGTCGTTGTGCGTAGGTCCGCCTTCAGGCCAATCCCGGCGTTGCGGGCCTAAAGTGCTTGCCTCGCGCACACAGCCGCACTAACCTGCGTTGCCATGGACGAGATCGCCACACCCCATGACGCCTTCTTCCGCGAGAGCTTCGGCCGCCGGGAGATTGCCTTGGATTTCCTGCGGCATCAGCTCCCCGCCGAGGTCCTCGCCGAGGTTGACCTGGGCACGCTGGAGATCTCTAAAGACACCTACGTCTCGACCGACCTGCGCTCCGCCTACTCCGACTTGGTCTATCGCCTGAGGTATCGCGACACGCGCTTGAACGTGTACCTGCTCTTCGAGCACAAGAGTAGCCCCGAGCACTGGACCTTGCTGCAACTGTTGCGCTACATCGCGGCCGAGGGCCAGGAGTATCGTAAGCAGCATCCCCATGCCCGTCGCCTCCCGCCGATCTACCCTTTGGTCATCTATCATGGCGAGCGGCACTGGCGCGCACCCCGGAGCTTTCACGAATTGGTCGCACCCCTGCCGTCGGCATTGGCCCCGTTCGTGCCGCAGTTCACCTACGCCCTGCACGATATTTCCGCCCGTACCGACGCCGAGATCAAGGGCGATGTGTTGACCCGTTTGGTCCAACTGGCCATGCGGTGGATCTTCAGCAAAGAACCCGTTGAACGGCTCAACGAACTGTTGACGCTGATCGAGCAGATACAAGACCGTGCCACCGCGCTGGAAATTCTTGAATCCTTGCTGCGCTATTATGTCTAGGGCACCCAGCGTGTGGAAGAGCGCGATGTCCGCGTGCTGCTGCAACAAACCTGGACCGGAGACCCGATTATGCAGACCTTCATCGATCGCTATATTGAGCAGGGCAGGCAACAGGGCATTGAGCTTGGAATCGAGCAGGGCCGGCAGGCAGGACGGCAGGAAGGTTGGCAGCAGGGCCGACAGCAGGGCGAGGCCGCGATGTTGCTGCGGCAGATCGAACGCAAGTTCGGTCTGACGAGCGAATCGGTGCGCGAACGGATCGTGACTGCGGACCCTGAGACCCTGTTGCAGTGGTCTGAGCGCATTCTCACGGCGGACAGCTTGGAGGCGGTGCTGCATTGAGGGCAGCACCAAGCCGGAACTACGTCGCTGATTTACTGGAGTAGACGCTCCAGGCCCGCTTCTGCGCCTGTCATTAGTCGCCGAATCATCCGAAAAGTCTGTCCGTCAACGCCGCCTTTGCTGTTACGCACCGGTAAGCTCTTGCCTCGTTCATAGTGGTCCATCCACATTCTGTCTAGTACCGCGGTGTCTACTACAAGGCCTGGGCGGAAATGGTCGGGGTTTGCTAAGTTTCCTAACGCGTATTCATTAGCGGGCCATAATGTTTCCGCGCGAACCCCTAGCGCGAGGGCGGTGGACTGGCGGTCTAGGATGGCGGAAATCTCGACGCGGCCCCCGAGATAAAGTACTCCGTTGTTGATTGAGGCAACATACAAGGTATCCCCTGAAGTCAATCCCCGGCGAGACATGAAATCGCTTGCTGCATAAGTGATATGTTTTTCTCCAAACGCTATGTCAGTCCGTTTCTTTTCCCATTGATTGCGCTTCCAGAGATATATCCAGTTGTTCTTGGGTGACATAGGTAAGGTCCTAGGCGAAGGCGTGTGGCCTGGCCGATCAAGATCGACGTTTATTCACGCCTTCAGCAGTTCGATAATCTGGCGCTTTGCGTCATCGAGCTTGTCGGGGTCCGTCTTTACCGATAGATTGTTGCGCGGCTTGCGTCCGAGGAAATAGGCGATCCGCTCGGCGTTGGCGCCGGATGGATGAGGGAGCCCCCGCAGGACCATGGCGGGGCGGATTCCGTGGGTCTGCGCGACCCAATCCAGTGCCAGGGTCGGCTTGGGTCCCAGCGGGATGACGATGGCGTGCGCCAATGTCTTGATGAGTGGGACGAGGTGTGATGTCAGCATCTTGGTCAACAGGGGGTGACGCGTCATGGTAGGCGCGCCATTGTAGTTCGCTCCGTTGACAAAAACCGGAAACACAAGGGCTGAGGCGGCCTGCAACCAATTGGCCTTTGCGTCGAACAGCGCTGCCGCGCTTTCGATGCCCAGGCGTCTCTGTAGGCCGACCGCATCAAGCATCTCAACCAAAGGTCCCCGCATCTTTCCACTGAACCCGGCAGCGCGTTGTACTCCCACCAGTGCCTCCTGATCCGAACACCCTTGCGCCAGGGCGGTTTGCGCGGACTCGATCGCATTTACAGCCTGGGTCAGTCCAGGAGTGATCCCGAGTAGAATCACTTTCGCATCGGGGTTCACATAATCGGATGGGACATAGTATATGGAGAGGTCGCCATCACGTTCAAGCAGGAACTCATTCGGCAAGACTTGGCCGGCGCCCTCTTGGCGGGTATTGCCTTTCTGATACCCGACGATTGCGGGACGAAAACGTGTGAACAGTTGCGTTGACATACTTGTTACTCATGTTGATGAACACGGTCTCGCGATCGATGTGATGGGCAAGGCATACCCCATCTCCAGAACCTGATGACGAAATCCCCGACGCAGACTAAAATCGCCATTCCCAGGAATCGGCTATACTAAACTCATGAGTCTGCTCCAAATACAATGAATACAACTTGGCGTGGAGGTCCTTGTCGATAATCGAAATGTCCACCAACTGTGGCTCAGGCGGCGCATCGAAGCCTTTGTCGTAGCGCAGTCCACCCTTGCTGGTCAATAAATACCTTGCATGGAACGACTGGTCGGAGTTTGTGCCGTCAACGAAATAAAAGAAGACGCGAAAGCCGCTCAAGGATCGGCGACTGAGGCGCTTCTCAAAGTTGTCGCGGGCGTTCGATCCGCCGTCCTTCGCGCAGTAATCTGCCTTTGTGTACACATGAAAAGTCTTGCACTTTCCGGCGTCCAGCGCCAGGTCTGCAAATCGGCAAAGAACGCTCGAGCAGCCAGGGCTCCCCGCGCGGAAATAGGGGTCAACGATCGCGGCATCTGAACTTTCATGGAGGAAGACCGCGCCGGCCTGGGCCAGATTCTCTGCACTGTTCATGCAGCGGATTTCGCGTGCCGTTTCAAAAAAATCCTCGTCTATGTCTCCGACTGGGGCAAATGCCAAGCCGCTGGGGGTCCTTGGTTTCTGCTCTTGGACGATGATCCGGTCGAATGCAGATGGCTCGGAGCGTTCGGCATTGGATATCCAATCAAGCGAACTGTCATAAGGCATCCGGGAAGATACCATCCGATCTTCTTTGTATTTCTTCAGCCTCTCCACAAACTTCATCCGCTCGACGTCGCCGACATCCAGCGAATCGAGTAGCACGCGGGACCAGGACTTCGGGAAGCGAACCAAGACCCGGCCTTGGGCGAAGCTGAGTTTTTCCATGACATAACGGAAATCCTCCCAACGGGTCAACGCGCTTGGCTGAACGGCAAATTTCTTAATCATCTTCGCCAAATAACTCCGCTTCGCGCTCGGCAAAGAAGCCTCGTGGCCATCGGTCAATGAACTCGCCGTCAGGTGATACCCGTAGATGCACGATGTCTGTGCCCTCAGTGGTTGGATTAAAATAGTAGAAAGCAACTTGGTCGGGTTCCAGTTGAAATTCCCGGTGTCTTATATCCGCCACGCTGGTCTCTCGGATGCGCCGCAGGAGCCTAAGGGCAAGGTATTCGCTATGGGACTCAATTACAAAGGAGGTTTCGCTGCTGTTGTATCGGCTGATAAAAAAGTCAGCAACCACGGTCTGAAGCGCCGGGTGCAGATGCAGTTCGGGTTGCTCGATAAAAAGTTGATTCTCCAAGAAGCCGGCGGTAAGAACCGGGACGAGTTGCGGAATACCGGCGCCCACATTGCTGACGCTCACCCGCTCGTTCAGTCCATCTTCATGCAGATCGATGAATGTGATACGGTCCGGAACAGTGGAGGTAGGTCGTTGCCGGTCTCCGGCTATCTCGCTTGAATCGCTGGCACCGGGCACGCGGACATCTGAATGAGAAGCGCAAATCCTGTATTTCAAATTCAGTCGTTGAGGCGCATTCAGCCAGTCGTTGACAAGGGTTATCAATGGTCGGGGTCGGTGGTCTTCGGAAAAAGTTAAGAGATACGTAAGCACTGGAATATAATTGTGTCCGCTGTTCGCGAGTTCTTTCCATGCCTGACTGCCGTCTTTCCATGACCATTGGGAATTATTCAGGTCAGCATATATTTGAAAACTATTTCCCTCAGGATTCTCGGAAAGGTGAGTTCGGTCTTTGTCGGTTGCAAGATTCTCTGAAAGGAAAGTCAGGTCTTTGTCGGTCGGCATTTTTCGGACAGGCCCAATGTGTGTGAACTCGAGTGCCGACGACGCGATGTAATGAAAGGGTATCATTATCAGACTGCGAATCACTGTGCGCATGAGCAATAAAATCACTTGGTCGGCGCTTGTTGGGTCGCGTGCGAGTCCGCCGTCTAGATCAAGAAAGCCGTTATCAAAATAGTGCCATAAGGAGATGCTGAGAATGTTCTCATCTGCATATATAGACTCGGGGTCTGTGCCGTATATGCGATCAAAGAGAGTTGGGAAACTCTCATTATGATCTTGCAAGTCTGTATTGACGATTTCGATGGCTGGATGGCAGAGGTTGAATTTCAGCGTGTCCTGCGTGATCGTGACTAATGGCGTCCCATCAATACTTATTTGAACGGGATAAGCGGATGGTCCGCGGCGCTTTCCGCGAAGCTCACCAGTATCGGAATCCCAACGATCGTCTGCGTAATTTACGGACCAGTCGACACGTATATCGAGTGGTAGGTTTTCGTTGCGAGGCGGGACGATGTGCAAGTAGGATGCAAGGCCCGGCAGGTTTTCGTGTAGCGTTCTAGCAAGCTCAGCGATGTGACCAGCGTTATTGATGTCGTAATAAGAGAATTTATAGAATTGCCCTGATAGTCCAATCGTCATTGTCTGAGTGTAATCATGATTACGCATCGCACGGAGCAAATCCTCGTTGTCCTTGAACGTCGCTTGACCATGCAAGCATAAGCGACCAACGAGATCGATCACTCCGTATACAGCGCTTTTTCCCGCAGAGTTCGGCCCATAGAGAATAGTAATAGGCGCCAGATTGATGTCGACCGGTCCGGCGATGGCGCGGAAATTCCGGATATGGACCTGGGTGAGGCGATTTTTCATGAAATGCGGGAGGATACGAAAGTTCGGTCGTTGGCGGGACGGGGTTCTTGTGCCTTGGGAGGGTATGGCCGGACCTCGTCGGGGCTGTATGATCGCTTTCCCCGAGCACCTGACAGACCAGGTTCCCGCGATGGGAGGCTTTATGCTGAAGCTTCTAGCTTAGGAAGCATGATGACGGGGCAGGCGCCCGACGTCACGGCTTTTCGCTCGGTCTGGCGCAGATTTCTGCACGACAAGGAGGGCAGGCGCGAATTATGGTTTGGCCTGGCAGAAATTCTCGAACAATCGCATGAGAGACGACTACGTGGAAATCACGCCGCCTCGAGCCGGACCTGAACACGCAGACCGAGCGCCGCCGCGATATTCACCAGAGCATCGAGCGAGAAGCGTGAGATGCGCCCCCGCAGCAGGTCATTCATGCGGGGCTGGGTCACCCCGCAACGCGTGGCTGCTTCGCTCTGGGTCCACCCGTGTTCTGTCACAATGGCGGTAATCTGGTCCATCAGTTCGGAGCGCAATTTCAGGTTTGCGGCCTCTGCGGGCGTATCGGCGATGGCATCCCACACACTAGCAAAGGTCTGAATGTCTTGTTCGTTGGTTGGGTTGCTCATTGCTCACCCCGTATCAGTCGAGCGAAACGCGCCTTGGCGATATCGATGTCGCGTTTGGCGGTGGTTTGGGTCTTTTTCTGGAATGCGTGAAGGACGTAGACGGCATCCGCCAGGCGCGCCGTGTAGATGACGCGAAAAGTGCCCGCCTCATCCCAGACTCGGATCTCCTCGACACCCTTGCCGATCGTCGGCATGGGTTTGAAGTCATCGGGAGGCAAGCCTCGCTGGACCAGGTCAAGTTGGCGCCCCGCGTCTTGCCGGGCATCGCGCGGAAAGGCCCGGAGGCATTTGAGGGCATCGCCCAGGAATCGCACCGGTTTCATGTGTCGGACTATATCCATTCCAATATACGAGTGCAAGGCGTCTTCGTTCAGAGTTATCCCGCGTCGCGAGTCTCCCGTCGCTCGGAAATTGCTGTTTACTCTTGCGGACAGCTTTCTTTTCTGTCCCCCCAAACGAGAACCGGCGCCCCCCGGATTGCTCCAGGACGCGCCGGTGAGGTCCCCCCCGACTGAGAACCTTAAAACGATCGTCAGCGGATGCGGATGCCCTCCAGCGCAGCCGTCAGATCGGACATCAGCACCTCGACCACCAGGTCCTTCGGGTCCATCTCATCGCTGCAGGAGGCGACCGCTCGCCGCACGGCCGCCAGCGCGGCACGGGCACACACGGCGGCGACCTCGGCCCCGCTGAAGCCGGCGCTGGCCTTGACCAGCGCGGCGACGTCGATGTCCCCGGTGACTGGCTTGCCCTTGAGATGGACCTTGAAGATCTCCTGACGCCCCTCGTCGTCCGGCAGGGGGATACGGATGATCTCATCGAAGCGCCCGGGCCGCAAGATGGCCGGGTCCAGCATGTCCGCCCGGTTGGTCGCTCCCAGCACCAGGACGCCGCGCAGGTCTTCGATGCCGTCCATCTCGGAAAGGAACTGACTCAGCACCCGTTCGCCGACCGGGTTGTCGCTGCCGCTGCCGCCACGGGCCGGGACCAGTGCATCGATTTCGTCGAAGAACATGATGCAGGGGGCGGCTTGGCGGGCCTTGTGGAAGATCTCGCGCACGCCGCGCTCGGACTCGCCTACGTATTTGGACATCAGGGCCGGACCCTTGACCGAGATGACGTTGACCTGGGTCTCATTGGCGACGGCCTTGGCCAGCATGGTCTTGCCGCAGCCGGGCGGGCCGTCCAGCAGGATGCCCTTGGGCGGGCGCACCCCGGCCTGCTCGAACAGGTGCGGGTACTTGAGCGGCCAGGTCACGGCCTCGCGCAGGAGCGCCTTGGTCTCGTGCAGGCCGCCGACGTCCTCCCACTTGACGTTGGGGATCTCGATGAAGAACTCGCGGACCGCGGACGGCTCTACCTCATGCAGTGCATCGCGGAAGTCGTCCATGCGCACTTCGAGTTGGGCCAGGCGCTCGTAGGGCACCGTGTCCAGACCCAGGTCCAACTCCGGCATCAGGCGGCGCAGGCAGCTCATCGCCGCCTCGCGGCACAGCCCCTGGAGGTCCGCGCCGACGAAGCCGTGGGTCACATCCGCCAGTTGGCGCATGCTGACGTCGTCGGCGAGCGGCATGCCGCGGCTGTGGATCTCCAGGATCTCCAAGCGCCCGTCACGGTCCGGGATGGGGATCTCGATCTCGCGGTCGAAGCGCCCGGGCCGACGCAGGGCCGGGTCGATGCTGTTAGGGATGTTGGTGGCGGCGATGACGATCAGGTTCTGGCGTGCGTTGAGCCCGTCCATGAGGGCCAGCAACTGGGCCACCACCCGCTTTTCCACCTCGCCCAGGGTCCCTTCGCGCTTGGGCGCAATCGCGTCGATCTCGTCCAGGAAGATGATGCTCGGCCCCTTGGCCGCCGCCTCCTGGAAGATCTTGCGCAGGTGCGCCTCGCTCTCTCCATAGAACTTGTGAATGATCTCCGGTCCGCTCACCGAGAAGAAGTTGGCCTCCGCCTCGGCGGCGATGGTACGGGCGATCAGGGTCTTGCCGCAGCCGGGCGGGCCGTACATCATCACGCCCTTGGGGGCGTCGATGCCGAGCCGGTCGAACAGCTCCGGATAGCGCAAGGGCAGTTCGATCATCTCGCGGATGCGCTGAAGCTGGGGCTTCAGGCCGCCGATGTCCTCGTAGGACACTGGATTGGGAGCGGAGGAGGCCGCCGCGCCCTTCTGGCCCTTGGGTCCGCTGATCACCAGTTGGGTGGTGGGATTGATGATGACGGTGCCGCGCGGGTTGGTGCCGACCACGCGGAAGTCCGTGGAGCGGCTGCCGAACAGCGTGACCCGCACGCGGTCGCCCTCGCGCACCGGCAGGCCGTCCAGGAGGCTGCCGATGTAGGGCAGGTCGCGCTCGCTGGGGGTGACGGTGGTGGGGGCCAGCGTGAGGCGCTCGGCGGGGCTGTGTTCCGTTACCCGCAGCATCACAAATTCGTCGAGCCCGGCCCCGGCATTGTCGCGGCTGATGCCGTCGAGCTGCACCCGGCCCTGACCGCGGATCTCTTTGAAGGCGGGCAGCACCTTGGCCACGGCCCGGCGCTTGCCCTCGATTTCCACGATGTCGCCGATGGCCACGCCCAAGCGGGCCATATCGGCCGGGTCCATGCGCGCGAAGGCGCGCCCCACGTCCTTGCTCAGGGCCTCGGAGACCTTCAGTCTCAATTCGCCGTGCTCACTCATTGCCTTACCCTTGTTTGGCATCGCCCGCGACCTTGGGGCACTTGATCTCCACCACCCCGTTGTTGCAGGTGATGGCCAGACCCTCGCTCGTGCAGTGGGCGGGGAGGACGATTTCCTTGTAATAGGAGCGCTCGCCCTTGCCGGCACGCAGGGTCAGGATATCCTCTGCCACCTCGGCGAGGACCTCGTTGGCGGCGATTCCGGGCATCTCGGCGACCAGCACCACCTGATCCGGCTCGTCGAAGATGTCGATGACGGGTTCCCGGACCTCTTGCACCACCGCCTTGCCCGTGACCTTGTCGCGCTTGATGTTGCCGAAGGGCTCCACCTTGACCTCATCGCGGTCGCCACCGATGCCGGAGCGTACGGTGAATCCATACATGCCATTGAATTTCTTTCCGTCCTTCCCCTCGAGCTCGAAGTTGCCCTCGCGCTTCATCTGCTCGCCCTTCTCGGCCAGTTCGCCAAGCTTCTCGACCAGTGTGGTGAGCCCGCCGAGAAAGCCTTCGACCGATCCTCTCTGGTTGCGACGGCTCGGGTTCCGACGGCTCGGGTTGCGACGGTTGTTACTGTGGTTGAACATGCTCGTTTACCTCTTGTGCGTTATTGGCCGCGAGCGGCCAGCCTGGCAAATGTCACCGACGCCGGGTCAGTCCAGGGCGTCCCTTGGTCGCCAAGGGCCCGTCCTCGGGCCGATGGGGCAAAATCGCGTCGACTCACCGCCCACCACGCTTACTTGCGGGCGCCGTCCTGCGGGTGGGCCACCGTGTCCGACCCAACCGGCATGCCCAGTGGATAGGCGACCTGGATATCCGGGTCCAGCCAGGGCGTGATGTCGTGGAGCATCCCCAGAAACAGGATGCCCAGTTCCCCGGGGGCCAGGGTCGCGTTGATGCGTTCGGCGATGAAGCGGTCGCGTGCCCTGAGCAGCTCGCGCGCTTGCAGTTGCAGGTCGTCGCGTCCCTCGCTGTCGAGGCCCCCGTGGTCCGGGCTCATCAGGCGCTTGGCCAGGTTGTATTCCTGGAGCAACAGGGGGGCGGACTCGGTGCCCATCAGCAGCGCGCCGCGGGTGTGCAGGCGCAGCAAGATCCGATGGTTGCGGCTGCCCTTATAGGTCATCTCCTTGACGATATCGAGCTCGTGCGCGCAGATCGGCAGGCCGTCCTGATAGAGCCGGGTGTGGGTGGGGTCAAGGTCCATGGCCTCGATCAGGCGCTCGATCTCGTTCCACATCTGCTCGACCGTGTGGACCCGCCGCCGCCATGCCTCCGCGCCCAGCGCGGTACTGGTCGCGGTCTGCACCGGCTTACCTAAGGCCCCCAGGTCCACGACACTGTGGATGACGGGGCAATAGATCAGGGTGCGCGAGGCGGTGAGCGCGGGGGAGGTCGTCTCCCGATCCGGTTCGGTGTTACCGGGCATGGGTGCTGGCCTACAGCGAGGCCGACTCCTCGGCCGCGGCGGTCTGCTTGAGCAGCAGCGACTCCAGTCGGGCCAAGCGATCCTCAAGCGCCGCGGTCTGCGACGTCGGGGCCAACGCGGGGGTGGCCGCGGGCGCGGGCAGGGCGCTGGTGGCGTCCTTGTTGGTCAGACCCTTGAACATGGCGTTGTCTGACCACCAGTCGATGCCCATCTCCTTCGCCTTGTCGACGGAGCAGATGACCAGTCGTAACTGGATGGTGAGCAACTCGATGTCCACCAACTTGATGCGGATGTCGCCCGCGATGACGATGCCCTTGTCCAGGACCCGCTCCAACAGGTCAGCGACGCTGGTGCTGTTGGTCGAGTGGGTGAGGGTGGCGCGTTGTACGGACATGGTTACGTCCTCAAAAAAGCTTTCCGAGCGGCCCGAGATCGAGGTTCAAGTCCTCTTCCTCAAGGTCGAATAGGCGGCGCAGGCGGTCGATCTCCTCGGTCTGACGCATCAGCGTCAGCCCGACCTGCTCGATCTCGTCGTCGCTCAGGTCGCCGCCGTCCATGCGCCGGATCGCCTGGCGCTCCAGCAGCACATGGAGCAATTTCACCAGGGTCAGCACTAACTGGCCGAGACCTTGCTGGACGCGCTGCGGATCAATATCGATGCGCCGACTGGTGGCGGCAACCTTGGTCTCCAGCAGATCTGCCAGCAGGTTGATCGGGCGCATGCTGTCGCTGGGCTCCGGCGCCGCGCTCGGCGGCAGTGCCGCCTGCGCCTTCACCGGCGCCGCCGTGGGGGTGTGGTGGAGTTCGCTCAGACTAGACATGACCGAACTCCCGCCGTGCGGTGGCCACCGAGGTGAGGACCAATTGCAGGCTGAGATAGAGCAGGTCGACATTGGCGACGGCGATGGTCAGTTCACCGGACACCACGGCACCCTTGTTCAGGATGCGGTCCAATGCCTCGCACAGGGAGACGCGCTGGAGTTCCTCGAAGGTCTCAGTGCTGTCATGGGTCTCACCGATCGCGAGCATCATGATTGCGTACCTCCCGGCTCAGAGCGATCGGGCAGAACGGTGCGGGACACATGCAATCCGTCGCCCTCGTCGTCGTCCTCTTCGTCATCCTCATCCTCTTCGTCATCCTCATCCTCATCCTCATCCTCATCGTCCTCGGAACCCTCGGCATCGGCTTGGGCATCCAGTGCGTCGAGATCATCAAGCAGTGACTGTTCCCGCTCGTCGAAGACCTCCTCGGTAATCTCGCCTTGCTCCAGCGAGATATACAGCGCGCTCAGGCTCGCCATGATCGCGTCGCGCCGCGAGCGTTGTTCTTCTCTGGCCGCATTCTCGATCTCGCGAAAGACCCAGAGAATTCCATTAATGGGAGCAGCCAGCAGGTCATCGACCAGCAACACGGAAAACCTCCACAGGGGGTGGCCGGCTGCCCGCGGGCGCCGGCCTGTATGTCATCTCGGCAGTCGCAGGGCGATCACAGGTGGATATCCATCTCCACGAAGTTATGGGGCGCCCAAGGCCCGTTGAAATCAAAGGCGTAGTTATTGTCGAAGGGGCGCGCCGCCAGCAGCACCGCCTGCTCGAAGCGGGCCGAATCGGACCGGTCCACCAGGCACGCCAGGTTCATGATCTCCCTTTCGGTGCGGCACTTGTTGCGTTTGATCTCTCGGCAACAGGTGCGCATCACGGCCTCCACTTGAGCGGTATAGTCCTCCCGGTCCTGCTCCAGCAGGCGCTCAAAGCTGCGCCCGAGCGTAATCATTTCGTCCTGGGTCAGGTTAGCGCCATCGCGGAAGTAGTCATCGCGCAGTTCCTGCAGCTCCGGGTGGACGCCGACGAAGAACTCGAAGATATTGGGGACATCCCAACTCACGCGCAGGCCCATCTCCACGCTATCGTTCACCCGCGCCAACTGGTCCAGGAAGGCCGCACGGTTGTCCTTGAGTATCCGCGTGATGGCCGCGTCATCGTCCGCCACCAGGCCGAAGGCGGCCGGCAGCGGGGTCAGGTCACGCAGCAGTTGCTTGAGCACCTCCTGGTGCGCGGCCATGTTCCGCCGTTGGGGGCGGATGCGCCCGCCGACCAAGTCACTGACGACCGCGGCGACGCGTCCGTCGCCAATGGTGTAGACCTCGCTGTCCTCGAGCCCGATGTCGCCCAGGCGACGAGGCCCCTGGTCCGGGATGATCGCGTAGATATAGCGCCCGACCGCCGCGGTCTGCGTGTTCGCCTCTTGCATTGCTTGACCTCTTGCTCAGGTGCCGGCTATGGGCAGTGCCTGGTTTTGACTGGCGTTTCGCCGGGCGCTGCCTTAACCGGGATTCGTGGGGCGTGCCTTGAGCGCCGCCGGGGCGGCCTTGGCGCCGGGGCCCGCGTCCATGCCGCGCAATTGCCCGGACTCGACGCGGATCATCATCAGACTCTTGCACACCGCACACCGCACCGGGCCCTGATAATCGTCATAGGCCTCGCTCAGATCAATGGTGTGACCACAGTACATACAGTGGATAATCATTATGTTACGCCTCCACCGGCGTCGGCTAGTAGCGGATTCTAACGGGTTCGGAGATGACTGCTTCGGTCCCTGGCGTCGGTTGATCGACGCGGGGCCGGGCGCGCCGCGGGTCAGGGCGCGATACGCCCCGTGACGATCGGGCGCTAGTGGACCGCGAACCGTCCGGCAAATCGCCGGGCATCGTCAGCGGGATAGACTCTACACCCAGACGGGCCAGCAGTAGCTCCTTTTCGACGTCGATCTCGGCACACCGGGCATCAATGTTGGTCACCCGAAGCATGGCGCTTTCCCGCTCCTGCATCCGCCGGTGGCGCTCGGTTTCAAGGGAAAACAATCGCATATACATCTTGTGGGGCGACATCAGGTCCGCGGCCTTGCCGGCGAGGGTCTTGATGTCGCGCACCGTGCGTGCCGGTTGGGTGGACTTGGGCATGCTCATTTCTCCGCGTCGATAGCCTTCGGGCGTCGCGACTTGCCGCTCAAGCGTGCGACGACTTCATCCACCGGCGATTCGCCCAAGCTGTTGCCGTCGCGGCGAACCTTCGCGGTGTCCATGTCAAGGATATCGCGGCAGATGTCGCGGAAAAAGAGGTTGTCGGCCCGGGCGCTGAACTTGCGGGTGGCCATCACCCGTGCGATGGCGATACAGGCGCGCAGCGTCGGGCGATGGTGGTTGACACTTTGGCCGCGCAACTCGCGCACGATATCCACCACGATGGCCGCCTCGCTCGCCGGCAGACCGGACTTGGCCTGGGTGACCTTGATCTCGGTTTCCCGGTCATAGTGACCGATCTTCATGGTGATCATGCGGTCCATCAGGGCATCCTGGGTCTTGTGGGTGCCTGCGTACTCCTCCGGGTTGGAGGTGAAGATCACCCGGAACTCGGGGTGGACCTGGAGGTAACCCGCGCCCTGATGGCGCCGGTTGGGCAGGTTCAGGATCCCCTCGCCCAAGATGCTGAGAAAGAGGTTGTTGACCTCCGGACGTGAGCGATTGAATTCGTCGTAGATCAGGGTCTCGCCGTTGATACAGGCGGTGGTGACCCGGTTGTCGATCCAGAAGGTCCGCACCTCCTCCTCGGTCTTGACCACTGAGTGGATGTAGTTGTCCACCAGGGTGTTGCGCCGGTAGCCGTTGTCCTGGCCGACCAGATCGGCCACGCCGAACTCGTCGTTGCCATGGATCAGCTTGACTGGGCGCCCACGTTTGGCCGCGGCGTGGAAGGCCAGCGTAGTCTTACCGGTGCCGGCGGGACCGGCCAGATGGACGGGGTAGCCGGCGTCGAGATACGCGGATGCGCGATCGGCCAAGTTTTCCACGAGGGGAGTGCAGACGAACTCCTCGCTGGCCTCGGGCTGCACGTTGTCACTATTCACCGCGGGAACCTCTAAGGCGTGTTCCAGGTTCTGGGCGCTCATCGATTCTTTCCTGGCATTAAGGGGAGGGGGCGCGGGGCATCGCGACTCGGCCGCAGGTCCCGCGTAATGGTTTGGTTGTTGATTTATTTGGTCCGCGTGCGTCCCAAGTCGGGGTCCGTCCCTGGACCAGCGAAGTGGGGGTCATAAGCGTCGAAGTCAACGGTTTTGCGGTCCCGTCGCGGCTCCGGACCCCCGCAGTTGCTAGTGCGGCGTGGACTCGTCACCCGTGGTAGGGGTGACTGGCCGCACTTCCTCCGTGGGTTTCTCGGTCGGTTTCTCGGCCGCCTTCACTGGCGCCTCAGCCTTGGCCTCGGCCTTGTGCCGGGCCTTCGGTGCCGGCTTGGCCGGTTCCGGCTCGACGGGGGCCTTGGCCCGGACCGGTGTCGGCGCGAGTGCCGGCTTTGCGGCGGGTGCGCCACGCCAGGCCTGGCGGCCAGCGCTACGCTCACCGGCATAGTCATTGACCAGTGCGACGGTCTGGCGCTGGATGTCAGCGACGGCCCCGACGATGTCAGAGACGAACGCCTGGCCAGCGGCCCGTACCTCAACCGCCATGACGCTGTGTGCGCGCCTGAAACCGTCTTGCAGGTCGGCGACTTCATCACGCAGTACCGCGGTGGACTGCGCCCGCTCGGTGCGGGCCTCAGCGGCAGACTGGGCGAGCGCTTCACGCACACTGGCCTGGCGGTTCGCCGCCGAAATGCGGATATCGGCTACCGCACTTCCGAGCCGGGCCAGGAATGCGTTGCGATCGGCACGCGCACCCTCGGCCATGTCGGCATGTGCTTCGCGGAAGTCGGCCTGCAGCGTTTCCACGCTGTTTTTCAGGTCACTGATGAATGCCTGTGCGGCCTCCGTGACTTCCTGGCGGGTGTCCGCGATCAGGGTTTGACGGGCGATGCGGTCCGACTCAATCTCGTCGCGCAGTCGCCCCATGTCTTCGGTAAAACGGCCCATTGCTTGCTCCTCGTAATCACGTTGCGGAAGGTCGACCTGGAGCAGGCGGGTCCCCGCGCAGCCGTAAGTCCGGGTTCGGCGCGGCTTGCCACCTGACCCGGCAAAAGATGCCGCTCAGGTTCGATGCTTCAGGCATCGGAGCGGCATCCCTTTGGAGCGAGAAGCTCGATCAGGCCGGAGCAGCCGCCGGGGCGGTGAGGCCAATGGCTTCCGCATACTTCAGGTAGGTCTCAACCGACGCAATGACCACACGGGCTTCGACGGCGAGCAGCTCGATACCGACCAGGGAGACCTTCAACCACGCATCAATCACGATGCCCTTGTC
>CAILVI010000166.1 GCA_903837595.1 uncultured Thiodictyon sp. | reverse complement strand
TTACATATCAGTCAGATCAATGAGCAGGCCCTTCTGGATATCACCACCTATTTCGAGATCCAGCAGGTCAATCTGGAGAAGACTTATGTCATCAAGGACCTGCTCCTGTCCGCGGCGGAGGCCGAGATCGAGGTCCAACTTGCCGTACAGCAGAAGAACTCGGCCATCGCCGACTTCGACAACTCACTGCAGGAGAAGGAGAACCTCTGGCAGCTCTATCAGCGCGCATTGGACCAGCTCAGCTGCTATACCGAACGGTCCGCGCCGCTGCGCATTCTCAAGTCCCAGGCGACGATCGTGCTCGCCGATCGCATCAACTACACCGCTCACTATGCCTACCTGGCGGCCAAGGCGTTGGAATACCAAGACCTGATGCCCCTGGAGGATCAACCTGTCGTCGGCGGACTGAGCATCACCGACCTGTTTAAGGCCCAAACGACCAGCGACCTGGAGACATTCCTCCTCAAGCTAAATGCCTTGGGCACCACACAGTGCCCTTGGGGCACCTTCGACCCCCAATACCCGGTGATATCGCTGGCCTATGACATCCTGGGTCTGACCGACCGCTATCTGGACCCTGACGGGGATGGTCAGGCAACGCCGGGCAAATCGATCGCACAGGCCCGTCGTGAGGCGGTACAGGCGTTCATCATCGCCAATGTCAATGCGGCGGGGCACCTCCATTTCCCCTTTACGATTTCCGAGAATGCGTCTTTCTTCGCCGGTTCGCGCCAATACAACCTGAAGCTTTGGAGCGGGCCGGCGCCCTCGTTCTGTGAGCCGCTGGTGACACCGGTGTTGGGGACTGCGATCAACGTCATCAGCACGCAAAGCACAAACTTCAGGCCGAAGGTGCGCCTGCGCCAAACCGGGCACTCATCGCTGCGCAATGGCTTCGGGGAGGTCGTTTCCTATATCCCGATCAGCAACTTCCACTTCCTGTTTGAGGGCGGCGGCGATTTCGTCCCCTACAAGGAGGCGGAGTTTGTTGCCTACACGAACGCGACCGATCCAAGGACCCAGTCCGGCGGGACCTGGACCGGCGGATTCAAGGGCCGCAGCATCTCCGCATCGAACTGGGAAGTCGAACTGTTCGACTCGAGGGTCATGTATCCGGCGACCGACCTGAGCAAGATCACCGATATCCAGATCCACATGGATGCCATCGGCGAGTGCTGCTATTAGCTGCCAGGTGAGAAACCGGTCAGTCAAATCATGAAGCGGATGGCCTCACTCCTGCTGACCCTGGCAAGCCTGGTCTTGTCAGGTGCGGCTTGGTGCGAGAACAAGTCCGGCGTGGCACCCCAAGTGCTTTCCCTGCCCAGGGGTCCGGGTTCGATCGAGGGCCTCGGCGAATCATTCGAGCCGCAATTGAACACCGGCACCGCGGCCTATCGGGTCAAGCTCGCGGTGTCCCCCGGCGTGAACAAGCAGCAACCGGACCTGGCCTTGGTCTACAACAGCGGCTACGGAAATTCGCCGCTGGGGATCGGCTGGCGCCTGAACGTCCCCTGGATTCAGCGCCAGACGGACAAGGGGCTCCCGGCCTATACCGACTCCGACACCTTCATTGAGTCAGACGTCGGTGAATTAGTGCCCCTGGGCGGCGGTCTGTTCCGGCCGAAGATCGAGGGCCAGTTTATGCGTTTCCAGCGCGTGGCAGACGGCTGGCAGGTCTGGGCGCGCAACGGCACCCGGCTTGACTTCGGTACCACCGGCGCCGCACGACTGGGAACGCGGGAAGGCATCTTCGCCTGGCAGTTGGAGCGCTCGACCGACACCAACGGCAACGAGATACGCTACTTTTACGAGCAACACGGGGGGCAGGTCTATCTGTCCGAGGTCCGCTACAGCCTGATGTCGGCGACGGTCGATAAATCCGTAAACCTCATCTACGAGGAACGCGCGGATGCCTTCACCGACTATCACAGCCGCTCCCGCGTCCTGACGGCCCGGCGCCTGGCGGCGGTGGAGATGCGCTCCCAGGGGGCGCTGGTGCGCAAATATCGGCTTGACTATCAGCCCGCTGCGCCTTTCTCACTGCTGGCCCGCGTGGTCCAGATCGGTGCCGATGGGGCCAGTGCGCTACCGCCGATGTCGTTTGATTATAGCGGGTTCGATCCGACGAGCTATCGGGTCGCGGCACTGGCGAATCCGCCCCCGTTCGGTGTCTCGCTGACCAACTCAAACCTGGACCTCATCGACATCGACGGCGACGGACTGCCCGACCTGGTTCACACCGACCGCCTCGCGGGCGGCCACCGGTTCTATCTAAACCGGGGTCGGGGCACGCTCGCGGCGGAACCCATTGCACCCGCCGCCTCGCCCCAATATTACCTGGACACCAAGGGCGTGATGATGTCGGACATGAACGGGGATGGGCTGGCGGACCTCTTCATCCGGGGCGCTTCGGACTTCGGATATTTCCGCAACCGTGGCCAACTCACCTGGGAGGAGGCGGACTGGCACGCCTATTCACCCATGCCCGGCTTCAGCTTCCAGGACGCCAACGTGAGGCTCTTGGACATCAACAACGATAAGCTGATCGATGTGCTGCGCGATAACGGGACTGCTTATCAGGTGTGGATCAACCCTGGCGACGGCCCCTGGAGCCAGGCATTCGACGCCGAAACCACCCTGCCCGGCGGCGCCCACCTCTCACTGACCAGCCCCGGCACCAAGCTCGGTGACATGAACGGCGACCGGATGGAGGACCTGGTCTTTGTGCAGGACGGCTACGTTTCCTACTTCCCGAGCAAGGGCAACGGCGAGTTCGATGCCGAGGTCGAGATGGGCAACCCGCCCGACGGCTTCCTGCCGGCCGAGGCGACCCTGACCGACATCAACAACGACGGGCTCGCCGACCTGGTGGTGGTCGGCAACGAGCACGTCCGGGTCTGGCTCAACGGTGGCAACGGGGCCTTCAAGCCGGAAATCCTGCTTGAGGGCACGCCCGCGACCGCGGGCAACTCCGGCTACCGCTTCGCCGACATCGACGGCGACGGCTTCCGCGACCTCCTCATCACCAACCAGGACGCCAGCGAGCCCTATCAAACCGTCTCCTTCAACGCCGGCATCCACCCCTACCTGCTGACCCGCATCCGCAACGGCTTGGGCCAGGACACCCGCATCGACTACCGTTCCTCGATCGAGGACTACCTGCGCGACCGCGACGCGGGCAACCCCTGGTCACGCAAGCTGCCCTTCCCAGTCCAGGTGGTGAGCCGTGTGACGGTACGCGACAACAATAGCGGTCAGGAGTATATGACCGATTACCGCTACCGGGACGGCTATTACGATGGTGCGGAGAAGGAGTTCCGCGGCTTCGGCCAGGTTACCAAGGTCGAACAGGGCGGACCCGGCGCCCCCGGAGTGCAGACCAACTACAGCTTCGACGTCGGCGACCAGCAGGAGAGCCGTAAGGGCATGGCCCTGTCCCAGGCCGTGCTGGAGACGGGCGGCACCCTGAGCCCCCCGGCGGGACTCTTCGAAGTCGCCGACCACGGCCTCACCACCCGCACGCTC
This sequence comes from uncultured Thiodictyon sp., assembly GCA_903837595.1. Lineage (GTDB taxonomy): Bacteria > Pseudomonadota > Gammaproteobacteria > Chromatiales > Chromatiaceae > Thiodictyon. Next base: position 7,913 of record CAILVI010000166.1, on the reverse strand, counting down.
GCTACCGGCACCAACGGTGTGCCGGTCACCTACTCCTTCACGAATCAGACTGACACCCGGATCTTCGAGGGCACCGCGAGCGCGGTGACCCTGCGCCACGCCTGGGACCAGGACGGCTACGGCAACACCATTCAGGACCTGGACTACGGTATCGTGGCCGGCACCGATCTCGGCGCGGGCGGGGACGAGGTCCTGACCTATACGGACTACCGTATCGATACGGCCAATTGGATCGTCAACCGCCCAAGCCGGGTGCGCAAGACCGACTTGGCCGGCAGCTTCACGAGCCTTCAGCGCCTGACCTATGACCCCAAGGGCAACCTCACCCTGGACGAGCGCTCCCCGGACGGCTCGACCTTCATCCCGGTCGCCGCCAAGACCTATGACGGTTTCGGCAACGTATTGAAGATTACCGACGCTAATGGGCATTGGCGCGGGCTGGACTATGACCCGACCTTCCATGCCTTCCCAGTGCGCGAGACCATCGGCGGTCTGGGGCTTACCATGACCGCGGACTACGACCTGGGTCGCGGTCTCATGACCGGCTTCACTGGCCCCAACGGCCAGACCACCGGCTTCGGCTACGACACCTTCGGGCGCCTGACCCGCATCATCAAACCGGGCGACAGCGCGGCACTGCCCACCCAAAGTTTCGAGTACCGGTTAGCCGACCCGTTGAGTGCCATCGTCACCCGCTCGCGTGAGCAATCCGGCCAGCCCGGCACCTATGACGCCCTGAGCTGGTTCGACGGCCTGGGCCGCAAGCTCCAGACCCGCTCCGAGGGCGAGCACGGCGATTGGGTGGTCAGCGAGGCCGCGGTCTTCAATCAGCGCCGCGGCATCGCCCGCCAGTGGCTGCCACACCTTGCCGCAAGCCCCGACTATGCAGACCCGGACGCCACGCTTCCCCACACGGACCTGGAATACGACGCCCGCGGTCGCTCTGTGCGCGAGACCAACACGGATAGGACTTTCAGGTCCACCCGCTATCTGCCACTGGCCAAGGTCGCGTCGGACGAGGAGGACACGCTCGTGGGCGGTCCCCATGCCGGTACCCCGCAGACGAGCATCAGCGACGGCCGCCAACGTCTGATCGAGGTCCAGGAGATCAATGGAGCAGCGACCTATAGCACCCGCTACGGCTACGACGGGCTCGACAATCTCATCCGTATCCAGGACGACCAGGGCAACGTCAAGACACTGTCATTCGACGGGATGGGCCGCAAGACCCGTATGCTGGACCCGGACAAGGGCCTGATGACCTATGCCTACGACGGCGTCGGCAATCTGCTCGGCAGCACCGACGCGAAGGGCCAGACCATCGGCTATACCTACGACCCGGCCAACCGGACCCTCACCGAGACCAACGCGGGCGCCGGGGTGCAGGTCCGTTATCACTACGACGCCGACCTGCCCCCAGGCGGCCCGTCCCTGCAGAACACCCTGGGCCGCCTCGCCTGGATCGAAGATCAGGCCGGTCGCGAGGCCTATTCCTACGACGCCCGCGGCAATGTCGCGAGTCAAGTCCGTCGCCTCAGCGGGCTCGACTTCATCACCCGCATGGACCACGACGCGCAAGAACGCCTGACCCGCCTCACTTACCCGGACGGCACGGCGGTCGATTATGTCTACAATGCCATGGGGAAACTCGATGCCGTCCCCGGCTTCGTCACCGCCATCGACTATGCACCCACCGGCCAGAAGACCTCGTTCACCTTCGCCAACGGTGTGCAGAGCACCTATGGCTACGATGAGCGCCAGCGCCTCGCCCAACTGCGCAGCACCAGGGGCGCCGCCGTCCTGCAAGACCTGAGCTACGACTACGACGGGGCGAGCAACATCCGCCGCATCACCGACCGGCGTCCCGCCAAGACCCCCGAAGACCGGAGCGCCGACTACGCCTACGACGACCTCTACCGCCTGACCCAGGCCGCCGCCCCCGCCTGGACCGAGGGTTACCGCTACGACAGCATCGGCAACATGACCTACAAGTCCGACCTGGGGGCCATGACCTACGGCGTCGGCAGCGCCGGACCCCACGCACTGACCGGCGCCGCCGGCATCAATTATGGCTATGACGCCAACGGCAACCTGGCCGCGAAGCAGGGTTTCGCCTATGCCTTCGACTACCGCGACCGACTCGCCCGGGTCGACCGCACCACCGATGGCGCGGTGATCAACTATGCCTACGATTCCGGATTCGACCGTAAGCGTAAGACCGTCACACTGGGCGGGCAGTCCCAGACCACGCTCTATGTCGACCGCTACACCGAACTGCGCGGCGACCGGCTCATCAAGCAGGTCTTCGCCGGTGATCGGCTGGTCGCCCGGGTCAGCGTTGCGCCCTTCCGCCCCAGCCAGTTGGCCGGCTGGACCCCGCCCCGGACCTCGCTGGATCTCGACGTGAATCCCAAGGACGGCGTCATCAGCCTGGACGAGATCCGCGCCCAGGGCGCCAACCCCGCGCTGGTCGAGCCGGGGGAGGCGAGCGACGCGGTGCGTATCTACCAATTGAACCGCGAGGCCAACCCCGGACTGTTGCCCTTCGCCACACTCGCCGCCGCACTGCATGAGCAGGGGGCGCTGCCGCCGCCGGTGCAGACTCAGACGCTGTTCTATCTGCCGGATCATTTAGGGAGTGCCAGTGCGGTCATGGACTCGGGCGGAGGGTTGGTCGAGGAGTCGGTGTTTTATCCTTATGGGAAGGATCGGGTGCGGACGGGGGACTATGCGAGCGAATATCGGTTTCTTTTTAAGGAACTGGATACCGAGACGAACCTCTATTACATCGATGCAAGGTATTTGGATAGTGAAGTTTGTCGCTTTATATCCCCAGACAAGGCCGAGTTCGACCATCCCTACGCATATGCTTCAAATCCGCTGAAATATGCTGACACTAACGGTCTTTTCTTTAAGGAGGTTGGCTCGTTCGTCAGCAATATTGCCAACACGGCCGCTGAAGCCGTCTCGGCAAGTACAACGAGCGCTGTAACGGAGATTCGGACGATTATAAGTGCAACTGCCAAGGCAATAGACGAAGGGGCACGAGAAGCGATAGACGCTGCGCAGGTTGTTACCACTGCGACTGCAACAGGAATATCCAAGACGGTTGAGGTAACAGCGAATGTAGCAGTTTCTGCACTTGGGGAGGGCTTGGCAGTTGGACAGGCAATCGGAATCGAAATAGCAGAGAAGGGGGCTGCCGCAACCATGAGAGGGATTACATGGGCACGCAGGAACGGATTTTGGGACTTGCCTGGCGTGAAAGGCTCAATTACTGGACATGTGCAATACGCCCTTGGCGGGGCCAAGATATATAAGACCATAGGTAGCGCAGGAGCAGACTACGTATTTGGCAAAGCTGTGGACCTTGCAGATCCAGAGGGGAAAAATTTACCGGGCTCCGATTGGTTACCGGCACCTGTACAGCTTCTTATTAGAGGTCATGAAGCTGGTGGCGGAAAGGATGCCGAGGGACATGACTTTTGATCGGCATACGGCCGTACGTTGGGGTAACTGGTGCGACCGTACGTTGGGTTATCCGTAGGACCGTAGGTTGGGGTGACGAAGGAACCCCAACACCAACCCGCGGTGGCCGGCAATGTTGGGGTTAGTTCCTCACCCCAACCTACGGTGGAAGGCAGGTCAACAACGGTAAGGCAAGATGACCATGAAAACGAGAACACTGAACTGGCTGGCGGCCTGCTTTGTCCTGGCCGCCTCATGCCCGGCCACGGCGGACACCGCAAACCCGCTCACCGGCACCTATTACGGCACTGCCACCATCGAGCAGCCCGCCAGCATCGGGACCATCGACCTGGCCTTTTATCTCGATGTCACCGGCTCAGCCATCCAGAACGCGGGGAGCTACATTGACCTGGGCCAGACCCTGCTCTTTCCGGCCGTCGCGCCCCCGATTGGCGGCAAAGAGGTGGGTCCCCGGGTCAGTGGGAGTCTGGGCGCCAGCGCCTTTAACCTGAGTTCGCAGTCGTTCCAATCGGTGGTCAGCGGCAAGACTGTCAACCGGCAGGTCGTGCTGGACCAAGCCACCGTCGGGAATGGTGGGGCATCCCTCTCGGGACGCTACACCGAGACCGTCACCGAACTGACGCCGGTCCCCTTGGTCATCAGCGGGACCTTCATCCTCGCCAAACCCCTGCCAATCACCGCCGGCAGCGCCGCGGATCTCAACGGCGATGGCTGTCTGACCCTGGCCGAGATCCGCGCCGGCGGCAGCGACCCGGCCACCATCGAATTCAGCGACCTCAGCGCTGCACTCAATCTTTTCCACCAGACCGGGGCCAGCCTGCGCGTCGGCGACCCGCCGGGTCCCAATTGCACCAACGGCGAACAGACGCTTCAGCAGGCCCTGCGGGACTATCAGGCGGCCCAGCACTAGCGGCGCGGGAATACGGCAGGCGACGATCAAGCCCACGGCGACCAAGAGGCAAGCACCATGCACGGCAAACGGATCAGACAGCTTCTCATCGTGGGTCTCGCGCTGCTGGGAGCGACCAGCGTCCCCAGTGCCCAGGCAGCGGGCGAGGCCCTCTCACTCACGGTCAGCCCCGCCTTAGCCGGCGCCAATACCACTGCCGTGGTCAAGATCCTGAATCCCGCGGACGTGGAGGCCTTCAGCCTGGAATTGAGCTTCGCGAGCGGTCAGACCCTGAGCCTGCCGACCACGGGCTGGTTCACCCGTGGCGGATATTTCCCCGCGTCACCCTTCGGACCAGCCCCCACTGCCGACCTGAATGACTACATCGACAGCACCGCCCGCACCCGCGTCTATCTGGATGGGTTCAATCCTACTGCCGGCTCGGGGGCGGTCGGTGGCGTGACCTTCAAGGTCGCTGCCGGGGCCAAACCCGCCACCCCCACAGTCCCCGCCGACTCCCAGGTGATCGCACTGTCCGGGAAGTTCTGGTCCCGTTCTCTGCAGCGGGAGATCACCTTTCTACCGATCACCGCTGAGTTTACGGTAGCCGCCCCGCAAGACACGGACGGGGACGGTATCCCGGATAGCCAGGACAACTGCCCCACGGTCAAGAATCCCGATCAAACCGACACCAACGGCAACGGTGTGGGCGATGCCTGCGACACCCCACCGCTGGACAACGACCACGACGGCATCCCGGACTCAACCGACTCGGACGACGACAACGACGGGGTACCGGACGCGAGGGATAATTGCCCGCTGGTGGCCAATCCGGATCAGGCCGACGACGACCGGGACGGCATCGGCAATGCCTGCGATCCGACGCCGCAATTTTGCTGGGAGTGTCTGCCAAGCCGGCGGGGCTGGCGGGCAATCCTGCGTTAGCGGCGAGCGAGGGCGGGGGTGCGCGTGGCCACGCTTGCGCGGCCCGCGCCGCCCGCACGCCAATGGCATTTTAGGTTGTGACGATCCCCAAGGTGACAGTCGTGCGCGCGGCCGAGATCCGGCCAAATCGGGGGACCGCGGCGTTCAACCCCCCGCTCCCACTCAATCCAGATCAGGGGTCTCGCCAGTCGCGATGTAGACCACCCGCTCGGCGATATTGGTCGCACGGTCAGCGACCCGCTCGTACAGGTGCGCCACCCGGGAGAGTGCGAGCCCCGCTGCCGCCTGCGCCGGGTCCTCACGGATCGCCGCGGCGATGGCCGCGAGCAGTTCACCCTCCAGTGCGTCGACGACATCGTCGCGGGTCGCCACCGCGCGCGCCATGACCGCGTCACCGCCGTAGCGCCCGTAGGCCACCATCGCATCGCAGAACATCCCCACCGCCGTCGCGCCCATCTCGATGATCGGCGCGACGAGCGCCGCCGGAAAGCCCGGCTCGGCGTAACGCAGCAGCAGCCGGGCGATGTCGGCCGCGTAGTCCCCGATCCGCTCCAACTCCGCCACCAACTCCATGGAGGCACCGATGATCCGCAGGTCGAGACCCGCCGGCTGGTACGCCGCCAGCACCAGCAGGGCCTCCTGCTCCAGCAGCCGGCGCTGCTGATTGACCGCCGCGTCGCCCGCGACGATCGCCCGGGCCAGGTCGACGTCCTGCTCGCGCAGTGCGTCCAGTGACTGGCGTAGGGCCAGTTCGACCTGGTCCCCGAGGGCCAACAAGGCCCCGTGCAACGCCTCCCGCTTCTTTTCCACCAACAACCGCGACTGGGGCAACGTGGGTTCTCCGACTGTTTTCTGTCCCCTAGGGTTACCACCTCGCGGCGCGATACGCAATATTTTTGCTGCAACAAAACGCGGCTATAGTGGCCGGCGCCCCCCGTCGGCCCGGGCGGGACGCCGATTACCGATTATCCTTAAGATCCTGCGGAGTTTCCATGTCACATCGATTAACGCGGCTGTTGGTGGGCGCGCTCATACTGACACCACCCGCCCTCCCCCTGGCGCACGCACAGGCGTCCCCGACCGCACCCGACGAGGCGGCGGCCAACCTTCAACAGATCAACCACTTCGTTATCATTTATCAGGAAAACAATAGTTTCGATACGCTCTACGGGGGCTGGGAGGGCGTCAACGGGCTCGCCGCCGCCGACCCCGCCCGACAGTTGCAGAAGAACCAGGCCGGCCAGCCCTTGCGCTGCCTGCACCAGGTGGACGTCAACCTGAGGACACCACCGCAGCCAGGCACCTGCACCGACGACGCCAATGGGATCACCAGCGTTTTCCCGAACGCACCGTTTCGTATCACCGACTATGTCCGCTTCGCCGACCGGACGTGCCCACCACCTGGGACCCGTGCCCCCAGTGGCGTTCCCAAGGGTCAGGGCCTGCCGGGCGGCTGCACCGCAGACCTGGTGCATCGGTTCTATCAGGAGCAGTACCAGCTCAACGGCGGACAGATGGACCGCTATGTCACCGGAAGCGACGTCACCGGCCTCACCATGGGCTATTACGACACCATCCAGCTCCCCCTGTACCGCTACCTCCACGGGTCCTCACACCCGTCCTATGCAATCGCGGACAACTTCTTCCAGGCGGCCTTCGGCGGGTCCTTTCTGAACCACCAGTGGTTGATCACCCCGACAACCCCGGTGTTCTTCAACGCGGTGAACGACAGCTCCAAGGCCGACCTGCACGCGGTGCTGGACAGCAACGGGATGCCCGCGAAATACCCCCTCTATAACCCCACCGGGCCGGTCAAGGAGGGCCCGCTCACGGTGAAGTGTCCGGCGCCGATCGCGGGCCTAGCGTGCGGGGACTATGCCATCAACACCATCCAGCCGGCCACGCAGCCGTTCCTGCCCAAGACCCCGGACGCCAACCGGCTGCCACCCCAGACCAACCGGACCATCGGTGACACCTTGAGCGCAGCCGGAGTCGACTGGGCCTGGTATTCGGGCGGCTGGTCAAACGCGAACGGCGACCTCGAGGCCCCGGGTTGGACCAACGGCAAGGGCCCCACCTGTTCAGACCCCGAGGCCCACCCGGACGCCGTCTTCCCGAATTGCCCCGGCCAGCTCTTTCAGTACCATCACCAGCCGTTCAACTTTTACGCCGCCTACGCCCCGGGAACGCCCGCACGCCGGGAGCACCTGCGCGACGAGCAGGAGTTCATGGCGCGCGCCAAGCAGCCTGGGAGCGAGTGCGGCCTGAAGCCGGTGAGCTTCGTGAAACCCTACGGCGCCGACAACGAGCACCCCGGCTATGCCAGCGAGCATCACGGCCAGGAACATACGGTGGAGCTGATTCGCTCGGTGGTTGAAGGTCCCTGCGCCAAGGACACCATGATCATCCTGACCTATGACGAATTCGGCGGTCGCTGGGACCACGTCCCGCCGCCCGGGCAAGGCGGTACCCCGGGGCCGCACGACCAATGGGGGCCAGGCACCCGCATCCCCGCCCTGGTCGTGACACCGCAGCTTACCGCCAAGCAGGTGGTGGATCGCACGGCGCATGACACGACCTCGATCCTGGC
>CAILVI010000165.1 GCA_903837595.1 uncultured Thiodictyon sp. | reverse complement strand
GCGGCCGGCCTGACCGGCGCCGGACTGGCCCGCTCGGCCGGCCGCGCCGTGGGGGCCGCCGGGGTCGCGGACGCCACCTCAACGGCCGGCTTGGCCGGTGCGCTCGGGACCGGACGGACCGGCGCCCCCTTGGGCGCCGCCGGGGTTGCGGACGCGACGTCCACGGTCGGCTTGGCCGGTGCGGCCGGGACCGGCCGAACCGGCGCCGCCTTGGGTGCCGGGGCCTGGGGCACGGACGCCTGCGCCTTTGACGTTGTCGGCGCGGCCGGTGGCTTGGCGGCGGCGACCGTCACCGGGGCCGCCGTCGGTGGCTTGGCCGCAGCCGCGGGCGGCGCCGGCTGGGCGTGAGTCGGGGCGCGCGCCGCGACCGGTGCCGGTGCAGCAGCCGTCGGCAGCATCCGCGGGTCCGGGGTCGGCTCCAACTCCGGCTCCGGCTCGCTCTCGGGGTCACGGTAGGCGTAGACCTTCGCCTCCTTGGGTCGCGACACCGCGGGCTTCGGCTTGGGCTTGACCGGCGCGACGGGCGTGACCGGTTCGGCCGGTTCAGTCACCGGCAGCGGCATACCCGGACCTGTGGCGACGGTCACGACCGGCGCCGGTGGCCCGTCGCGCGGTTCCAGGGCGCAGCCGGCGAACCCGAACACGGGGAGAGCGATGCAGGCAAGAAGGCGAATAGCGTTGGACATCGGTTAAATATCGCCGAGAAAAAGGTTTTCGACCGGGGCCTTGCGTGCGGCCGCAGGCGCGCTCTGGGGGGTCGGGGTTGGGGCCGTCGTTGGGGCCGTTCCCCGCACCGGCCCACCCGCCGCGCCGGCCTCCTGCTGCGCAGGGCCCCGCGGTGCGTCTGGGCGTCGGGCCACTGACTGGGTTTCATCCTTGTCGGGACAGCCCCCCCCCGCGGGGCCACTCTCGATATAGGGTACTCCGGAACGGCCACAGGCGCCGGAGAGCACCACCCCTTCCGGCGGGGACTGCTGGAGCGGCTCGTTCGGGATGGCCAGCATGAACTCCGCCCAGACGCGCAACGCGCCGGTTCCGCCGGCAAAGCCGGTGGGTTTGTAGTCGTCGCGGCCCACCCACACCACGGCCACCTTGTCGCCACTGAAACCGGCAAACCAACTGTCACGCATATCGTCGGTAGTGCCGGTCTTGCCCGCCATGGTCATACCCGCGGGCAGACGCCCCCCCAGCCACTTAGCCGTACCCTCGCGCACCACCTGCTGCATGGCCCAACCGGTCAGGTACGCCGCCCGTGGGTCCACCACCGCCTCCACCGCGAGGGGATAACGGTTGAGCGGGCGTCCGTTGGCGTCCATGACCTCGCGGATCGCCCGCAGCGGAGCGCGATAGCCACCGGCGGCGATGGTCTGATACATCTGAGCCACCTCCAAGGGCGACAGTGAGACCGCGCCCAGCATCATCGCCGGCACCATAACGATGCGGCGCTGAGCCCCCAGACGATACAGTGTATCCGCCACCGCTTTGACCCCGAGGCTCATCCCCAGGTTGACCGTTGCCAGGTTCAAGGAGTGCGCCAGGGCCTGATACAGGGGGATGGAGCCATGGACCGAGTGATCGTAATTCTGGGGCGACCAGACCTGATCGCCGATCCGTAAGCTAAAGGGTTCATCCGGGATACCGGTGGTCAGCGTATAGCGCTCTGGCTTGGACAAGGCGGTGAGATAGACCGCCGGCTTCACCAGCGAGCCGATGGAGCGCACGGTGTCGAGCGCGCGATTAAATCCCGCATACCCGGCCTCGCGCCCGCCCGCCAGGGCCAGCACCTCGCCATTGGAAACGGAGGTGACCACCGCGGCCGTCTCCAGGGTGCCGATCCGCATCCCGCGGGACTTTTCCAATTCCTTCAGCCGCTTCGGCAAGGCGGCCTCAACCGTCACTTGAATCAGCGGGTCGAGGGTGGTGAACACCCGCAGGCCCTCGGAACGCAGGTCCTCGTCCTTATAGTCGCGCTGCAGTTGGCGGCGCACCAGCGCGATGAAGTCCGGGTATTCGCCAGTCGGACGCCCACCCCCCTCGCGCAATCCCAGCGGCTCGGCCTTGGCCGTCTCGCCGGCGGCGGCGGTGATCACGGCGTCGCGCACCATGACGTCGATCACCAGGTTGCGCCGCTTCAGCGCGGCCTCCGGGAAGCGTCGGGGGTCCAGGCTGGAGGGGGCCTGCACCAGGCCGATCAGCAGCGCGATCTGCGGGATACCGAGTTCGTCCAGATTGCGGTTGAAGAAAAAGCTGCTCGCCAGTCCGAAGCCATGGATGCCACGGCGGCCGTCTTGACCCAAATAGATCTCATTGGCGTAGGCCTCCAGGATGTCGTCCTTGCTATAGCGCCACTCCAATAACAAGGCCATGTAGGCCTCGTTGAGCTTGCGCACCATGGTCCGGTCGGCGGTGAGATAGAAATTCTTGACCAATTGTTGAGTCAGGGTACTGGCACCCTCGACCACCCCGCCCGCCCGCAGGTTGTGATAGCCAGCACGGATGATGCCGCGTGGATCGACCCCGTAATGGCTCAAGAAACTCCGGTCCTCCACCGCCATCAGAGTGTTCACCAAAAGGTCAGGCAGGTCCTTACGCTGCACCAGGACCCGATCCTCATTGTGCGTCGGGTAGATACTGGCGATCAG
>CAILVI010000164.1 GCA_903837595.1 uncultured Thiodictyon sp. | reverse complement strand
TGGCGGAGAGGGAGGGATTCGAACCCTCGATAGGCTGTTAACCTATACACACTTTCCAGGCGTGCTCCTTAAGCCACTCGGACACCTCTCCGGGGTGTTTGCGGGCGGGTCCAGAGCGGGTGAGCATCTGGCCAGGGGTTCCTTACGCCTCGCGAGCGGGGCACAATACATGAACTCACCGCCGCTTTCAAACCGCGCTCGCGCCGCGCTGGTCGGTCCGCCACTGCCGGCAGGGCCGCCGCCGCCCATCCACTATGCAGATACAAGACTTTACCCCCCCGCTCGCGCACACCGCCGACCGCCACCACCTCTACGAACGCGCGGTACAGAGCCCGCGCGCGGAGGTGGATTTTATCGACCAGACCTACCGGAAGCTGCGGGGCCGCAGTGCCCGCTGGCTGCGCGAGGACTTTTGCGGGACCGCCGCGGTGGGCTGCGAGTGGGTGCGCCGCCGCCCGACCAATCGCGCCGTCGGGGTCGACCGGGACCCGGAGGTCCTGGATTGGGCGCAACGCAACAATCTGGCGACACTCTCAGCGGACCAGCGCGCGCGCATCCAACTGCTCGAGCAGGACGTCGCGACCCCCGCCAGCCGCCCACTGGACCTGGTGCTGGCCTTGAACTTCAGTTACTGGCTGCTCACCGACCGCGCCGCCCTGCGCGCCTATTTCGCGCAGGTCCGGACCGCCCTGGCCCCGGATGGGGCCTTTCTGCTCGACGCCTACGGGGCTATGACTCCTACCGCCTCATCATCGAGGAGCGGACGGTGGAGGACCCGGAGCTTGGGAGCTTCGGCTATGAGTGGGAGCAGGCACTGTACGACCCGGTGAGCGGCCGGCTGGTCTGCCACATCCATTTCAACTTCCCGGACGGCTCCCGGCTGGAGCGCGCCTTCACCTACGACTGGCGGCTGTGGTCGCTACCGGAGATCCGGGAGCTGCTGAGCGAGGCCGGATTCTCCCGGGTGCATGTCTACTGGCAGGGCTGGGATGCGCAGGGCCACCCCGACGGCCGCTTCGTCCCCGTGGAGACCGGGGCGCCGGATGCGGGCTGGATCGCCTACCTGTCCGCCGAGCCCTGAACGCCAAGCCGCGCGAGGATGAAGTCGACGACGACCGCCGGGGTCTTGAGCGGCAGGCGCGGCGGGTGCTTGCCCGTGGGCAGGGTGTCGTCGGTCACCACCGCGATGATGTCCGGATCGTCCGGATAGAGCAGCGGCGCGCCGACGCAGGCGCGATAGACCTCCAGCTTGTTATAGGTGGCGTACTTGAAGCCCTCCGCCAGCACCAGATCGAGCCCGCCGGGCGCAAAGCGGGTGAGCAGTTCCTGCAGGTCCGGATCGGGGCCGCGTACCCGGTTTTCCACCTGCAAGGCCCAGCGCGAGGAGGACGCCAACAAGGTCTGCTCGGCCCCGGCCTCGCGCAGCTCGAAGCTGTCCTTACCCGGCTGATCCAGGTCGAAGGTGTGGTGCGCGTGCTTGAGATAGCCAACCCGCAGCCCCCGGGCCTTGAGCAGCGGCACCAGTTGCCGCAGCAGGGTGGTCTTGCCGCTGCCGCTGGGGGCGACGAAGCCGATGACGGGGATTTGGCGTGTGGGCATGATGGGTCCTCCTGATGGTGTTTTCCTTGATTCTATGCGCAAGGGCGCACAACGCGCTGTAAACCGCCTGCTTGGACATTTCCCCGGTAGCGCCCCACAATGGAATGCTGGCTCACGCACACCGCCCCGACCCGCGGGGCGGCCCGCCGTGAGGCCACCCAACACCCTATCAAGCTACTCATACTGCAAGACTTTTTAAGCCATGGCTCAGTACATCTACACCATGAATCGGGTCGGCAAGGTCGTGCCGCCCAAGCGCGTGATCCTGCGCGACATCTCGCTCTCATTCTTCCCCGGGGCCAAGATCGGCGTGCTGGGCTTGAACGGCTCGGGCAAGTCCACGCTGCTGCGCATCATGGCCGGGCTGGACACCGATATCCTGGGCGAGGCCCGCCCCCAGCCCGGGATCAAGGTCGGCTTCCTGCCCCAGGAGCCGCACTTGGACCCGACCAAGAACGTGCGCGGGAACGTGGAAGATGCGCTGGGCCATATCAAGGACGCGCTGACCCGGCTCGACGCCGTCTATGCCGCCTACGCGGACGAGGACGCGGACTTCGATGCACTGGCCAAGGAGCAGGCGGAGCTTGAGCACCTGATCGAGGTCACCGACGGCCACAACCTGGAGCGCACGCTGGAGGTGGCCGCGGAGGCCCTGCGCCTGCCGCCCTGGGACGCGGAGGTGGCTACCCTCTCCGGCGGCGAGCGACGCCGCGTAGCACTGTGCCGGCTGCTACTCTCCAAGCCAGATATGCTGCTCCTGGACGAGCCGACCAACCACCTGGACGCCGAATCGGTCGCCTGGCTGGAGCGCTTCCTGCTCGAATACCCGGGCACCGTGGTTGCCGTCACCCATGACCGCTACTTCCTGGACAACGTGGCGGGCTGGATCCTGGAGCTCGACCGCGGCCACGGCATCCCCTGGGAGGGCAACTATTCCTCCTGGCTGGAGCAGAAGGAACGCCGCCTGGAGTTGGAGGAGAAGACCGAGGCTGCCCGGGTCAAGTCCATGAAGCAGGAGCTCGAATGGGTGCGCTCCAACCCCAAGGGGCGCCACGCCAAGAGCAAGGCGCGCCTGGCCCGCTTCGACGAGTTGCAGACCAGCGAATTCCAGGCGCGCAACGAGACCAACGAGATCTATATCCCGCCGGGTCCGCGCCTGGGCGACCTCGTGATCGAGGCGCAGGGGATCAAGAAGGCGTTCGGGGACAACCTGCTCTACGACAACCTCTCCTTCAACCTGCCCAAGGGCGGCATCGTCGGTGTCATCGGCCCCAACGGTGCGGGCAAGACCACGCTGTTCCGGATCATCAACGGGCAGGAGCAGCCGGACGCCGGGCAGTTCCGGATCGGCGACACGGTCCAGGTGGCCTGTGTCGACCAGAGCCGCGACTCACTCAACGACACCAAGACCGTGTGGGAGGAGATCTCAGACGGACTGGATAACATCATCGTCGGCCGCTACGAGATGCCCTCGCGCGCCTACTGTGGGCGCTTCAACTTCAGGGGCTCGGACCAGCAGAAGCGCATCGGCGACCTCTCCTGCGGTGAGCGTAACCGGGTGCATCTGGCCAAGCTGCTCAAGAGCGGCGGCAACCTGCTGCTGCTCGACGAACCCACCAATGACCTCGACGTGGAGACCCTGCGCGCGCTCGAAGAGGCCCTGCTCACCTTCCCCGGCTGCGCCGTGGTGATCAGCCATGATCGCTGGTTCCTGGACCGCATCGCCACCCACATGCTGGCCTTCGAGGGCGACTCGCAGGTGGTGTGGTTCGAGGGCAACTATGCCGACTATGAGGCCGATCGGCACCGCCGGCTCGGCACCGAGGCCGACCAGCCGCACCGGATCAAGTACCGCCGGCTGTCGGCCTGAGGGGGCACTGATGTACGGCGCTGAAGACCTGATGGCCCGGGCCGAGTTGTTCATCGAGCGGCTGGAGCGCCTGCTGCCCGAACCGCCGGCCCCGACCGACTGGGGTGCCACGGCCTTCCGTTGGCGCACCCGCAATGGCCGCGGTTGGCTCCAGGCGGAGCATGCACCTCACCGCCTGGACCCCGCGGACCTGCTGTGTCTGGACCGACAAAAGGCCGAGATCGTACGCAACACCGACCAGTTCCTGGCCGGGCGGGGCGCCAACAACCTGCTGCTGTGGGGCTCGCGCGGCACCGGCAAGTCATCACTGATCAAGGCGGTCTTCACCGCCAATCAGGAGCGGGGGCTGCGCCTGATCGAGGTCGACAAGGACGACTTGCGGGACCTGCCCGATATCCTCGATCTGGTGCGGTCGCGCCCGGAGCGCTTCATCCTGTTCTGCGATGACCTCTCATTCGAGGCCAATGAACCGGGCTATAAGGCGCTCAAGGCGGCGCTCGAGGGTTCAATCAGCGCCACCCCGGACAACGTTTTGATCTATGCCACCTCCAACCGCCGTCACCTGATGCCTGAATTGAAGGCTGAGAATCGGGAGGCGCACCTGGTCGATGGCGAATTGCACCAGGGCGAGGCGGTGGAGGAAAAGGTCTCGCTGTCGGACCGCTTTGGCCTCTGGGTCAGCTTCTACCCATTCACCCAGGTGCAATATCTCACCCTGGTCAGGCACTGGTGTACCCGTCTGGGGCCGCTCCCAGACGATTGGGCGCCGGCGGAGCGTGCCGCGCTGCAATGGGCACTGCGCCGGGGATCGCGCAGCGGGCGGACCGCCTGGCAGTTTGCGCGGGATTGGGTGGGGAGGAGCGGCATGGAAGGACAAACAGGATCACCCATCCCGCACGGCTGAGCCGGCGCCTTTGTCATTATTTCGGCCGCCTTGCTGGTGACATGCGTCGCGGCCTGGGGGCCGCTCCTACCCCCGTAGG
>CAILVI010000163.1 GCA_903837595.1 uncultured Thiodictyon sp. | reverse complement strand
TGCGGATCTGCGCCAGATAATCGCTTCCCTGCACGCCGTCCTCACCAGTGCTAAGCCGAAAGTTCGCCCGCAATGCGATCGGGTGCGGGTACCGAGCCACCTTGCCGGAGCGGATTACGGCCGGTATCGCCGCCTCCTGTCGCATGATGACCCAAAAGTTAAGGCGATAGCCTGGGCATTCCTTAATGGTAGCGGCCGACAAACATCGGCGGCCTGACCCTGACGGGTCAGACCAACCAAGACCATCTTCAGGTATTCGTATCAGCCTTGGTTGCGCCGCCCCGTTGCAAATACTGGCTCAGCGTGTGAGAAAGAGAAACGAAGTCTGACGGGATCATCACTACCGTTGTGCTGTTGTTCTCTGCCCCGACCTCGGCAATCATCTGCATTCGCCGTAACTCCAGCGCAGCAGGATTCTCCATGATTTGTGCAGCCGCCGCAGACAACTTTACCGAGGCCTCGAACTCGGCCTCGGCCTTGATGATACGGGCGCGCTTCTCGCGAATGGCCTCAGCTTGCATCGCCATGACCTGCTGCATCGCCACGGGCAGCTCGACATCCTTCATTTCGAAGCGCTGAACTTCCAGCCCCCAAGCGAATGTCGAACTGGCGATACTCTCGCTCAGCAGCGTGTTTATCTTGTCTCGCTCCTGCAGCACCTCGTCGAGATCGTGCTGCCCGATAATGTTACGCAAACCGGTGAGTGCCAACTGATAGACGGCTGCCGGCGCGTCCGCAACTTCGATCACCGATTTCGCCGCATCCGCTATCCGATACCATAAGACAGCATTCACTTTGATGGTCACGCTGTCACGCGTAATCGTTTCCTGCTGTTCGGCAGAAACGGTTCGCGTGCGGATGTCGATCGGAATCGGCCGCTCGATGCCCAGCGGAATGATCCAATACAAGCCGGGTCCCCGCAGACCGACGTACCGCCCCAAGCGAAAAATGACGACGCGTTGGTACTCTTGGGCGATGCGCAGACCGGTCAATCCGAGGACGACAAGAACCAGCATGGCAATTAGCATATCGCGGACTCACTTGATGGAAAAGGCAGAGGTATGTTGTTATGGAACTTATCAGTATCTCGTGAAGGGCCGACGTATCGTTGCTCAGCGCTCAAGCGCGCAACGTCACTGCCGACAGAGCGTGGCTCCCGCCGCTTAGTGCGCGATCTTGTCCGTTTCGCGATACCCCTGATTGATCGCGCTTTCAGCGGACCCCGAATCTGCGGTGCCCTGCCTCTCCGGTCCAACATCGGCATCCATACGTGCCTTGAGCTTCTGCCCCGCCCGGAAGCTCACGACCCGGCGGGCGGTGATCGGGATCTCCTCACCGGTCTTCGGATTGCGCCCGGGGCGCTCCTTCTTATCGCGCAGCTCAAAATTGCCAAAGCCCGACAGCTTGACATCCTGGCCGCGTTCCAGAGATTTGCGGATCTCCTCGAAAAAGCTATCGACGAGGTCTTTGGCTTCACGCTTGTTGAGCCCAAGCTCCTCGAACAGGTGTTCTGCCATGTCGGCTTTTGTCACGGCCATCTTTCTCTCACATCGTCGTGGGCAAAAATCGACTCAAGGCGCGGCGCACATGCCCCCGCCCAAGTCTCTGCATGGCCGACAAGTGTCTGAGAACACGCCTGCAAAATCAATCTTGACGCGGGGTTATTTCTGGCCCGATGGTGTTTCGCCCATGCAGTGGGCCGCGTCCACAGGGTCCGTGACGGACAGCCCTCGGCGCAGGGCGCCAGCGCCAAAGCG
>CAILVI010000162.1 GCA_903837595.1 uncultured Thiodictyon sp. | reverse complement strand
TGCTGATCGTGGGCACCACGGGTGCCGGCAAGACGCGCGCCTTTGATCTTCTCGTCACCCAGGCCGTGTTGCGCGATGAGGCAGTCGTTATTATCGACCCCAAAGGCGACCAAGACCTGCGCCGGACCGCCGAGCGCGCCTGTGCCCTGGCCGGGAGACCCCAGCGCTTCGTCTATTTCCATCCGGCCTTTCCCGCCGCGTCCGTGCGCATCGACCCGCTGCACAGCTTCAGCCGGGCCACCGAACTGGCGAGCCGCGTGGCCGCCCTGATCCCGAGCGAGACCGGGAGCGATGCCGATAAAGCCCGGCAGGTCCTGGGCAACATCAATAATGTCGTGGCGCTGCGGGTGCTCGATGCGGAGACGCAGAAATATATTGCGGAGAGCCTGCCCATGGCCCGTGTGGTGAGCATCATGGCCGCCCACGGCAGCACCACCGATTCCACCAACCCGCTGCTCTACACCGGCAACACCGGCGAGCGGTTGATGGAGGAGGAGGTCGACCTGTTCCCCCCGGCGCTCTTGGGTCAACTGCCGAACTTCGAGTATGTCGCGTTGTGGTCGGGGGGACGGGTCTCAAAAGGACGGCTCCCGATTCTTGGTGCGCCGCGAGCCGCGGTCGGTACCATGCCGGACGCTCCGATGGTGGCTGACGTGCCGCCAACGCCGCCGTCCGAGCCGAACACCGCGGCGGTTTCCGAGTGAGCGCCGCGAAGGTGGGCAGACAACACCTCAATGCGGTCCTCACGCGCCGCGCCCAGCGCGACGCGCTGACTCAGATCGAGATCGCCTGGCCGGATAGCCGGGCACTGCTGGAGCGCTTGGCGGTCGGGCTCAGCACCTGCTATGCGATTGACCGCCTGCACGCACGGCTGGACCTCATTGTCAGCCAGGCGATCACCGCGTATGGCGCCGCGAAACACGCCCGGCAGTCCGATCGCGACCGCTTCCGTGCCTTCATCGCGGGGATCGCGGCCGTGCTGGAGCCGGACGAACATCGGGCCTTGGCCATGGCCCTGACGCACGCCCAACGGCGCATCATCGGCCGGCAGTTGTCCGTGGTGCCGGCGCGCGCCGGGCGTGACACCGATGCTGGATAACAGTCACGACAGCCAGGAGGGCCAAGGCGTCTGGCTCTGGACCATTGCCGCCGGGCTGATCCTGTTCATCATGGAGTTTCTGTTGTTCGCCGCGATGGTGCCGAGCGACTGGGAACGCCGCGTGAATCAAGAGGAACTCGCGGCGTTGGTCCAGGCGGTAGGCCCCCGCAGTGCGAACGCCATCCTCGATCGCGCGGCCGGCTGGTATGACGCCGCCTTCATCCAAACCCGCCTCCAGCAATACAGCTACCGCCTCCTGCTGCCCGATCCGCACACGCCGGCCTACGGCATGGAGCCCCTGGCCACCAACCCGATCTGGCCCTGGTTGCGGGGTCGCTTGGATGTGATCTGGGGTGCGCTCGCCCTGGCCCTGCAACGCGTGGCGGTCCTGTTTTCCTGGTGGCCGTTTTTCCTGATGTTGTTCCTGGCCGCCTGGGGTGACGGCTGGGTGCGCCGGCGCATCCGCCAACACAGCTTTGCCTACGCCAGCCCGCTGGCCCATGCGCTCTCCTTGCGGGTGATCGTCTGGCTCCTGGTGGGCGTCGGCACGCTCTTCCTGGTCCCGATCGTCTTGCCGGCGATGGGTATGCCGATCGTCGGGGCGATTGTTGCCGCGCTCTTCGGGCTCGCGCTCGCCAACACGCAGAAACGCTGGTAGCGCGCGGCACCTCCCGCATTCCCCCCTCCAAACTGCAACCTTGGGCGCTCACGGCCCGGGGGTGTTGCCTGGCATCATCACGGGTCAGAAGATCACCCGGGGGAAACCATGAAGCCGCAACTCGAAATGCCGAAATATGTCGATGATCCACCTCACCTGCTGCTGTGGCGTATCGACGACCTGGCGCCGATCGTCCTCATGCTGGTGGTTGGTATCCTGGCCGACCGGTTGGGCATGTTTGTACTGATCGGCCTGCTGCTCGTGCGGTTCTACTCCAAGTACCGGGAGAGCCGACCGGATGGACATGCCCTGCACGCCCTGTACTGGTTCGGCCTCCTGCCCATCAAGGGACGGACCACGCCGAACCCCTTCTGTCGGCGGTGGTTACCGTGACCCTGCAACGGTTCCTGTCCACCTGGGACGGGGTGAATCGCGAAAATCGTTTCAACCGGCTATTCATCCTACTGCTGATCGCGGCGAATATCGCGCTGGCCGTCACCCTGATCCAAACCGACCGCACGGTCGTCCTGGTCCCGCCGACCCTGGAGCACGAGGTCACGATCGGGCGCAATTCGGCCAGCCAGGAAGCCAAAGACGTGTGGGCGCTGTTCGTGGTGGAGCTGTTGGGCCATGTCACCCCCAGCAATGCCAATTTCCTGATCACCGCGCTGGACCCGCTGTTGGCGGCGGCCATCCGTCAGGAGGTCCTCAAGGTCCTGGACGAGCAGACCACCGCGATCAAACGCGAGAACGTCAGCCTCTCCTTTGAGCCCGGCGCCATTACGCATGACCCCAAGAACGACAACATCTACATCACCGGCAAACACGTCACCACCGGTCCCGGTGCGCAACCGGTTGCGATCGAGCGGACCTACGTCCTACGCATCATCTTCCAAAACTATCGCCCCCGCGTGGCGTACCTGGATGTCTATCCGGGTCCCGCGCGGCTGAGCACCGAACCCCCGAAACCGCCGAGCGCCCCTCGGGGAGACCCATCGTGACCCACGCATTTCCCCGCCGTCTCCTCAGCGCATTGCTCGCCAGCCTCCTGGTGGGTACCGTGAAGGCGCAGCCCGCCACGGGGATCGAACTCCCGGCGGTAGCGCCGACGGTGCTGCTGGATGGCGGCCAGCAGACCAACACGGAGCCGCCGAAGGCACCTGCACCATGGGTCCCACCAGTGGTCCCGGCAGCGGTCCCGGTCCCACTGGCCATTCGCCAGGTCGTTGGCCAGGGGGAGGTGCGGCCGGCCGCCAGTTCCGCCGCGAGTCCCGCCGCGAGTCCGCCATCCGCCGCCCGCTTTCAGCGCGTCGCGCTGGGACCCCGCCCACCCTCCGGCGGGCTGGAACTGGGACCGCGCAATGTCTCGGTCGAGCCCGGTACAACGGCGTTGATCGAGGTGGCCATCGATCATCTGAACCGGATCGTCACCCCCTTTGCCACCCCCGTGGTGCATACCGTGTCCAATGCGAGCACGACGGTCGATGGTCGGGTAGTCTATCTGGCCACCGCCAGCGAGGAGCCGGTCGCGCTCTGGATCACCGATGGCAGCGGCAACGAGACCGCGCTCTCGCTCACCCTGGCCCCGCGCCACGTCCCACCCCGCGAGGTGCGGGTCACCGTTCCGGGGTATCGGCCCAAAGAGCGCCCCACGCAGACCACCGCCCCGGCGGCCAGCGAGGGCCCAGCCGCGAGCAGCGATGGGTTCGATGCGGCGGCTTACGTCGAGGGCCTCACCGACCTGTTGCGGGCCATGGCCCAGCGGCGCCTGCCGACGGGCTTCCAGGTCAGCAAGACCAATGCGCCGTCGGTCCGGTGTCTGCCCGGGCTCAAGGTGCTCAACACCCAACTCGCCGAGGGGCCGAGCGCGCGCGTGGTCACGGTGGGCGTGCGGAACACCGGGTCGCGGACCATCCCCGCCAACGAGTCGGCCTGTGATGTTGGTCAGGTGGTGGCCGCGGTCGGTGCCTGGCCGTTAAAGACCCTGGCGCCGGGCCAGGAGACTGAAGTGTTGCTGGTCCTGCAGCAGGGCGCCGCGCGATGAGCCTCAAGACGCAGTGGAACGCCCTCTCGCCCAAGGTCCAGCGCTGGGCGATGTTCGCCGCCGCAGGGGGCGGGCTATTTGCGTTGGCCGCGCTGAGCGTCAGCACCGTCAAGCCGCTGGAGCCGGCGGCGACCCCCCAGGAACGCCTCGTCCGCAACCTGCTCACCGATACCGATCCGCGCACGATGGGGGTCGAGGGGCTGGCCACGCGGCTGGCGCGCATGGAAAAGCATGTCGATGATCTGAATGACAGTCTGGCGCTGAGTAAGAAAGCCACCGACGCGGCGGCCGCCAGTCCGGGCGATCCCGCCGCCCTTGACCAACGCCTCGCCATGGATGAACTGAAGGCCGAGGTGGCGGCGCTGCGGCAACAACTGGACGCGGCCAAGCAGGCGCCCACGGTGGTCACGCCACCGAGTGAGCGGGTGCCTGGCCGACCGGCCGAGCCGCTACCGGTGGTGCCCGCGCCCGTCCCCGTGCCGCCACGTCAGGAACGCCCGATCGAGCAGATGTTCACCCGCGCGCCGTCGCCGACCCTACCCGAGGCAGTCGCACCCGCCGGGGCGCGGGCGATGGACATTCGCGTCGTGACCGCCGCCCCGCCCAAGGTGGCGAGCGGGCCGACCGCCGCCGCCAAAGACGCCCTGTTCATTCCCGCCGGGACCATCTTGCGTGGTGTGTTCCTCAACGGGATGGATGCACCCACCGGGCAAGGGGCGCGCACCCAGCCGACCCCCGCGCTGATCCGGATCAAGGCCCAGGCCATCCTGCCGAACCGCTTCCGCGCCGATGTGAAGGAGTGCTTCGTGATCGTCGGGGGCTTTGGGGATTTGGGCTCGGAACGGGCCTACCTGCGCTCGGAGACCCTGACCTGCGTGCGTACCGATGGCGGTGTGATCGAGGTCCCGATCGACGGTTACGCGGTGGGCGAGGACGGCAAGGTCGGGGTCCGTGGCCGACTGGTGTCAAAGCAAGGCACCATGCTCGCCAATGCCATGCAGGCGGGCTTCCTCCAGTCCTTCGCGAAAGTGTTCACCCAGGTCCCGACCATTCCCCTGTCGGCGGCGGGCGCCGGTAGCCAGATGCAGTTTCAGTCGATGTTCTCGCCCCAGGCGGCCGAATCCGCGGTTGCCGGTGGGGTGGGCGGGGCGATGGAGAAGCTCGCCGACTTCTATATGAGGATGGCCGATCAGACCTTTCCGGTGCTCGAAGTCGATGCGGGACGGGCAGTGGAGTTGATCCTGAACAAAGGGGTCTCGCTGCGATTGAGTCGGGATGCGCCGGGGTGATGTGGGTGTGTGCTGTCTCGATGACAATGACGATTCAGCCGCACAGAAACGGCGTAGCCGCGGGCTGTCGCGGGCGGTCTCCTCGCCCGAGGGCAGGGGGCCGATGGGGGCTGGCAGGGGTGGCATATCGTTATTCGTGACCAATGTGCAGCCCAGGTACATCGTGTGTGCTGCAATCAGCAGGTCGTTGGATTCGATGGGGGTCCCTTGGGCCTCCAACTCGGTGCGGATTTCCGCATGCAGGTATTGGTGTCGAGCATCCAACGCATCAGAGGGCTTCCCGGGCCTGGGGTGGGGGCGCGTCGATAGCGTCGGGAAAATCCTCGGTGAGTCGCTGCCCCCGGGCGAAGTAGTCATCCCAGGAGTGCGGTTTGGGCGTCAGGACGATGCTGTCGCCCTCGCGATGGATCAGCACCTCGTCGGCATCGATCTCGAGGTCGCGAGGCAGCCGCATCGCCTGGTTGCTCCCGTTGCGGAAGAGCCGCGCGGTACGCACTTGGGCAGGATGCGGAGCGGATGCCCGAGGCTGGGTATCGATCATGAAATCACCTCTCGCCTATGTTGTACGCCTAGGCGAAGTCTAGCCGAAATCGTTCACAAGGGGGCGAGCAGATGCTTGCGGACGAAGGGGTCGGTGTCGGTATGGGCGGCCAGTCGGCTGATCAGTTCCCGGGTCGGCTCCAGACGGTCCGTGAGCGCGGCGGCCTGCTGTGCAACGCTCGCTGCCTGCCACACATCCCCGGCCTTGATCTCGTAGAACTGCCCCTTGGCCATCCTCGCGGGTGCGGTAGCTGAAATCGTCAAACACCCGACTGGCCTGCGCGTGCTCGTGATAGCGGTGCTCAGTCTCGCCCATGAATTCCTCTATATCAATGATAAAGAATCTATTTCTAGCCAGCCCAAGGACAAGCTGGACAGCGTTGGCCTCGCACCACGCCATCATGTCGTCGCGACAGAAGCCGCAATCACCGCGAATGATGATCTCCACCTGCCC
>CAILVI010000161.1 GCA_903837595.1 uncultured Thiodictyon sp. | reverse complement strand
CGGGGCCGCGGTGCCGTCGATCATGGCGGCCAGGTTCCCGCGCGGTATTCTGATCGCGTTGAGCGCGTCGAAGAGCCCGGCGCCCAGACGGCCTACCGTCGCCGGTCCGAAAAGCCGTTCGCCCGGCGTGAGCATGGCCGGAACCAGCCCGCCCAGGGCGAGACGGTTGAGCAGCGCGCCGTAGTAGCTGGCGGCCGGCTTGCGCAGGACGTAGGACCCGACCGGCAATGCTGCGGGTACAGTGTCCGCGTTGCCGGTGCCCGGCACGGTAGACCAGGACGCGGCCGGGAAGACGGGACCGCCTGACGCAAAGCCATGGATCAGCCCGCCGCTGGCGTTATCCTGCACCGTGCGTTCGTGAATCGTGTGGGTGCTGCTGGTGTCGTGCCCATCAAGCGCGTCTATCGCCCGCATCACCTCGGCCGCGTTGTCGGTGATTTTCACCTCTGGCGGATTCTCAGCAATCGTCGCCTTGGCCTGTCCCATGGCGGTCCCTACCGACTGGATGTCGGCGAGCGCTTTCGTAACGGACAGGCCCAACTGGGGGACATCGGCGCCCCACTTCGTCAGGCTCTTGGCCATATTGGCGACCTCCTTGAGCTTGTCCTTGGCCTCGTTGACACTCAGTGCCAGTTCAACAGGGTGATCCCGCATCGTCGCCATGGCGTTATCCATATCCGCGGAAAGCTTCTCAATATCCGGCTGGATTTTAATCAGAAACTTTTTGCCTTCTAATAGAAGCTCCGTCGTCCGTACCAGTTCATTGACGGTTGATTCGTCGGCCGTAAGCTTGATCTTCAGGTCCTTGCCGAGTGTCTCAGTAATCGCTTCGATCTGCGTCTGTACCGGCGCGAGTGCCGCGATCATGGTTGCCGCAGATGTGTTTGCCGAGTCGCCTAGTTTTTGTTGTGCGTCAGCCGTCGCTTTTAATGCGGATTCTTGATCATTGAGTGCCTTAGATACAAGGTCGATGCCGTCCTTCGTCGCTGCCTGTCCTTCGGTCTTATCCTTTTCGGCCTTAGCAAGCTTTTCCTGTTCCTTGAGCCGATCATCAGTGAGCTTGCGGATAGCCTCCGCGGTCTGCTGTTCGGTTTTCGCGCGTTCTTCTGCCGATTTCCGGGCCGAGTCTACAATCTGCTGATCGGTTTGCGTCGCAATCAGGGTATGTTGCCGTGCTTCTTCGGCAGCGGCCCGCCCTGCTTCCTCCTGTGTTTGTTTCGATACCTGGTCGCGTTTTGCTGCTATTTCTTTGTCGATCTCTACAATGCGCTCGGATGCGGTCTTGGCGTCGGTCTCCCCCTTCTTGGCCCGCGCCACACCATCGCTTGCGAGTTTTGATGCAATATCCTGCATCTTCTTCGCAGTGTCTTCGGCGATCTTATAATCGCCATCAGCCAACATCCGTTTTTGTTCTGACTCCAATTCCGCGAACTGCCGCCGACGATCCGTTGCCGCTTCCTCATCTTTCATCGCGCTCTGTTGCAGCGCACGGATTTTCTCAGCGCCAGACAGATGCAGCGCTTTGATCTGGTCCTCTATGCGAGTCACTTCGGCGAGGTGCCGTTGGCCCTCTGCGGTGAGCGCATCGATGTGCTTGCGGTAATCGCTCTCGATCTGAGTGAGGGTGTTGCGCTTGGCGGTGAGTATCTCTATCTCGACCGCTACGACATCCTCTCCAGCACGCCGCGCCGCTGTCATCCTGCGGGCGCCCTCCTGATCCAACAGGGATAGCGCTTGCTGCTGGTACTGTTGCAGTGCAGCGAGCTTCTGGGCGCTCGCGTCGCGCTCGATCTGCCCGCTCTGCTGCGCGCGGTTGCGCTCGCTGGCACCGCTGATCGCGACCGCATTAAGCCGGGCCTTCGTGTCGCGATCGATGCCAACCAGCGCCTCGTCATAGGTTGCTTTGACCGTTGTTCCGATAGCCTTCCAGCCCGCATCCTCGGCCTTTTGAGCCGCGGACAGATTCTTCTGATGATCTGCGATCTGCTTGTCCACGGCAGCCACCGCATCTATGACGCCTTGCAGACTTTGCGCCGCCGTCTTCCCGGCCTCAGCCACTGCTGCAACAGTCGCCGCGGCCTTCGCGTCGGCGGCAGCCACCGCCAGTTTCCTGAGATACTCGCTGACCTGTGCGATCTCTTCTTTTGTCCGGCCGAGCCTGCCCATTGCTTCTGTTATTTGGTCGATAGATAGCCCGCTGGCAAGTGCCGCCTCTGCGGTCTTGTGCATTTCGGCGGTTGTTTCATCCTGCGTCTTTCCCAGCGCAGCGCCTCTTGCGTTAAGCTTATCGATGCCGCCCAGCCAGGTATCAGCCGCCAGCAATAGAGACTGAAACCCTGTGCGGGTTCGATCGTTGGCGCCATAGAGCGATATCGCCGCATTAACCTGTGCCTTTATTGCGGTTTCATTCTTCGACCATGCGCTACTCGCCGCCGCCAGTTGCGATATTACCGACGCTTGATCTTGTTGCTTTAGCGCTTCGGTGTATACGTCGATTGCAACCGTGTTCGCTTCGTAGCCTTTACCGAGTCGCGCAATCTGGACCCCATGTTGATCAAGCGACAGGTTAAGCCCGGGGATGATCTGCGCCAGGCGCCAGGCGGCGGCGGTGTATTCTTGCGAGCCGACCGTGGAATTTTCCATGACTTCCCGCAGTTTGGTGATCTCATCAATCTGGGCGGCCAACCCTTCGCGTGTTTTGGCGAGGCTGGCCGCCTGCTCTGTGGCCGCCTTATTATTTTCCGCGAGTGATTGACTCAGCGTTGCCACGCCACTGGCGGCGGTATTCCATAGGCCACTGCCGAGGGCGGCGAGCCCCTCGCCGAGCTTACTAAAGGCTGACTCTAAACCTCTTTCTGCGATATTATCAATAGCCGTGATAAAGTCAATGGCCTCGCCAGCGGCCTGCTTAAAGCATCCGCCCGTCTTGGTGAGGATGTCATCTAGCGCATTTAACCCCACCACCACAGCCGCGAAGACCGTGGCAATATTCGCAATAGCACCTGTCGTGTCCTTGAACCCGGATGCGATATCGTGGAAGGCGTTCGTGCCTTCCCGGACCGTCGAAATGACTTCCTTGGTTGCGGATGCCACCGACTTGGTCGTATCTGCATAATCCCTGATCTTTTGCGTCGTACTGACGGCGGCGGCGCCACTGCTGGCGATCTCCGTACCCATTGCCTTTGCGGCATTGCCGGTCATCACGAAGTCTGCTGCCGCGCCGGTTTTCAGATTCGCCAGGGACACCAGTACGTCCTTGATCGGGCCGGATGATTGGTCGATGGCCTCCAGGATGATCTTGATGTTGAGGTCTTGGTTTGCCATCGGTCAGTTCTCTTTACCACGGGCTTCTATCATATCGATCAGGGTGAGAAACAGGGACAATCCATAGTCCCAGACGTTCTGGTGCCCCAACTCGATACAGACTAGGCAGGCTCGATCGATGGCGAGGCACGGGTCACCGCCAGGCGAGCCTGCACGAACTCGATGACGGGCGTTAAAAAATCCCGGTGCATCCCCCACCAAGCGTCTTTGATGGACATGATTTCCGACACGCTGAGGTCATCAACCGTCGTTTCGGGCGGCAATTTCAGACTGTCAGCGGCCAGAGCCAGCAGTTCGGGCAGGTGGCAGCGCAGCAGATCAGCAATCGGCACTTCGGCCAGAGAATGTAATCGCTCTACTGCGCGGCGAATGTCGCACATCCTCATTTCGAGTACAACGGCGTGGCGGTTCTCTCCCAGGTCGGCGATGGTGTTTTTACGCATTTTTTAGTTGCACCGTGTAGGGGCATGTTTTGCCGCTGATCGTGCGCATCTGCCCGGTCATCTCTAAACTCATGAAACTATCGGACAAGAAATCGACTTCCGAGCTGGGGGTGAGAGTGGCCTCATCGATCCATACTTCACAGTTCGTACCATCCACTAGATTGATGCCGTCGAGCAGCAGTCCGACCTTGATCGAGGGACATGTCGATCCGCTGATGGTAAACCCCGCCACGTCACCATATTTGTAGCTCATGGTTACCGGAGTCGCGGCGATAAGCGAGTCCCCGACATATTCGACCAGGCCCAAGCGCAGATTGAATGATAGATCGGTTATCGGCACGGTGACTGGTACCGTGTCTGTGGTCGCCACTACGATCAGCGATCCGGCGCTATTGGCCGTGATATTGGCGTGCGGCATACGCACGCTACGCCCGGGAATCAGGGTCAGGGTGGTTGGCGTCCCGGAGCTGACCGTGCCGGCGGTTTGGGCCAGGTTGGTGACGCTACCCAGCAGGGCCAGGGCCAGCTTGTCTTTGTCTATTTGGTCCAAGGTCAGTTTTAGCGTTGCGGGCTTTTTCACTGAGACGGTCGCGATGATCTGACCGTAAGTTTCACGCATCCGACTGGTGAGGGTTTTGATGTCTGTGGTCTCACTAATCGCCAGTTTGGTGGCGTTCGAGACCCGGAGAAATCCGGTGGATACCCCTGCATCAGTTAGGCGATCGATGTAGAGGGTGCCGGCGAAGGCGTAGGCTTGGGCAGTCATGGGGTGGTCCTCGGGGTTGGGTTACGTGGTGGCGGCGATGGCGGCGTCCCAGTTGGCGGCCCAGGTTGCGCGGTGCGGTTTGCCTGGGCGCCAATTACGCAGGTAATAGTTCCAGGCTGCGTCGGGGGTGGTGGGCAGTGGTTGCGGATCTGTGAACAGGAGCAAGCGGGCGAAGGCAGTGGCAAGTCCGTCGTGGCCTTCAAGTGCACGCCAGATTGCGCCGGACTGGAACGCGACGGCGTAGGTTATGCAGATGGCGGCGGCTGCCATTTGGGTGGCTGAGTGGTGCATGACGCCCTGGACTCCGCCCTTTTGCTCGAACTGCCACCAGCCACGGGCGGGGCCCGGGGTATCGCCAGTGAGCTTTTGGTAGCGTGAGGCGAAACCGGATTCCTGGGCGGCAATGGTGAGCATGATGGTTTCGGCCGGGGTGGTGCGGGGGGGGCCATCGATGGCTGCGAGTTTGTCCAGGCCGGGGATCAGTATGCTGGCGCGGAAGTTGATCATGTGGTTGGTCAGGCTGAGGTCGCTCATTTTTCCGGGGCTGCCTCTTTGCGCAGCACATTGATCATCGCGATGGCAGCCAGGCCCAGCGAGAGGATTGTGGTCTGAATTTCGGGTGCAATGCTAATTCCGCACGCGGTCAGAAAGCCAATTAGACCCTTCCAGGTCGATTGCTCGCCCAGGCGGGCGATTGTCCACTCAAGGACCGCAGCGGCCTTTGGTGACGATTCCAGTTTCATGATGCCCTCATTTGTGAGTGATATAGATCCAAATGGCCCCGAGCACGGAGGTTATCCCAGCAGCCGCTACCGCCAACATTTGCCGCACCCAACTGCTTTTGAGCCCTTCGATGTGGGTAGCAATGGTCGCGATCGAGGCCGCATTGGCTCTACCTTGCTCGCGTATCTCGTGCAGTAGCTCTCGTGAGTGCCCGTGCTCACTCTGGAGTACAGCGAAGTCTACCCCGCGCCGTGAACATCCCTGCTCCAACGATTCAATGCGCCCGATCAGGCCGCGGGCTTCGTGGCCGATCCTCCCTATTGCCTCACGGGTCAAGGCTGTTGTAATTTCAACGGCATCGATCCGCTTCTCCAAATCGGGCGCAGTTGTCATAGCTACTCGGCGGCGGTGTTGGCCGCGACAGCTTCGGCCAGCTCGTTAGTCTGGGCTAACAGACGATCGGCGAGAGCGGTAAGTGCTATCGGGTCATTGGCCGCAAGCGCATCCATCAGTTGGGCGTGAATGCCGTTCAGCAGCACGATGGCGCTGTCCGCGACATTCTCAATGGCTGCGACTTGTGCAATAAGGGCGGTAAGGGCTTCGGACATAGTACTAATTCTCCTGGCAAAGAAAAAAAGCAGTGACGCAAGGGCGAAGAACTGCACGGCGAAAAGCATCATAAAATTATCGGTATTAGTCATGGTTACGGCACCGCCCTCGCTGACTCAAACCAAGCGTAAATGGCCGCATCATTAAGGCCCAGCAGGGCGCCCAGAGTGGCTACCATGGGGTCAGTGGGACGCCACGTCTTTGCGCCGTGGTACCGCACCTGTTCCTGCACTGTGAGATTAGCTGCCACGAATAGGTCCATCTGTGCCAGAACGTTGGGGGCAGGGAATGATGCCAGTGGTCCTTCAGTCACAGGTAGCATACCGGCCAGGACGTAGCGGCCCTGCCAGGCGTCAATAACGGATTTGGTGAGTGAAATTTTAAATTCTTCCAGAGATACCTCTTCTTCTGAACCGCGTCTCCACCCACCTACTACAGAAGAGTCCTGAATAGCTGGTCCCCAATGATCTTCATACCAACATTGACCTAGCCCCCCTCCCTCTTCATGCAGCGCCAATGTCGACATCGGATTATCATTTGCATCACAGAAAAGACCATATTGGGGTTGCCAAGTCATTTCTTCACAGACACAAGAGGATACCCAGACTCCGTGTAAATTATCCGAGGTATCAAAAATAATTTGAGCTATATGTGTTTTAGCCATTTATTATGCCTCACAACAGTAATAGTGATATTAAACCCCGAGCCCCAACGCCGCCAGCTCCTGAGTACTTAAACTCACCTCCGGTCTTCCCTCCCCCTCCTCCCCCTCCTCCAGGATATCCTCCATTCCCTCCAGTCCCGCCGTCTAGTGTTTGGCCTACTCCTCCTCCTCCAGAACCGCCTTGCCCTCCTATTGGAGGCCAATCAGGATAACCAGAATTATTCAGACCCGTTGTAGAATTTACACGACTCCCTCCGTTACTACCTGGATAACCACCTGCACCTCCTGCAAGTGTAGACATAACCCCGAAACGCTTAGATGTAGCACCAGAACTCCAGCCAACGCCAATACCCCCTCCACCACCTCCCGTAGGAGCTAGAAACTCAGTAGACAACGAAGCGGTTGACGCAGCCCCTCCACTACTTGAAGCTGATGAAAGACCGACATTTACTCCCGTAGGACTCGCGGTCGGAGTCCCGCTGGTATTCGTTCCCGCTGTAGGAATATCGGTAATGAAATCGCCCCATGACGTAGCATTTCCTGCGATACCAACGGTCGCACCAGGATTGAAACTACCGTCACCCCTTGGGGTACCTGCTACAGATGCTCCTACTATCCAACTTACAGAGGATGATAAATTAGATAAAAGAAATGGACCCGCGATAATTACGTTACCTCCTCCGCCTCCAGCGCCTGGAGATACAACAAGCGGGGAAAGACCTGCTGACCCTCTACCGCCTCCACCTCCGCCACCAAATAAGGCCACAAAGACAAACTGATACCCTGCTGCAATCCAAGCTGCAACATCATCCGTGCCAGTACCAGAGACATGGGTGACGATCAAGGGCGCAACCGAAGCATTAGCCCCGATGGCGGTACAAAACGCCGCTGCACTCAACGCTGATACAGAGTTGTCCGCATTTATTCTCGGAAAGGTAACGGCGCTTGGATCCGCCAAGGTCAGCAAATTAGACCCCGTCGTCGTGGCCCCCAAGCTAGTCAGCGCAGTAGCCCCGGATTCACCGACCCAGGAGGAGCCATTGCCGACGAGGAAAGTCCCGTCACCCGGGGTGCCGACAGTACCGATACTGTACAGATTGGCGTCTAGAGCCCAAGTATCGGTACCGGTCTTTTTCAGCACCCCGGTCTGGGTGGACTGCAAAGCCCTGGCAATATACGTCAGATCTTTATCCTTGGACTGAAACGATCCGCCGCTGCTCATGGACGCTACCCGAAGCTATCAGTTAGGCACAATGACTGGACCAGACACAGAAGCCTGTGTCTGAATGTACGACTCGGCTTGCGCCTTGACATCCGCCACCAGGGCTGCAACCTGCACATACGGAAGCTGGCCGAGTGCGCTTAAGATCGTGTTCACCTTCTGTACCGACAGCTTCAGTTCAACTTCCGTTAGATCGTTCATCTTTGCCTCTGGA
Organism: uncultured Thiodictyon sp.; assembly: GCA_903837595.1. Classification (GTDB taxonomy): domain Bacteria; phylum Pseudomonadota; class Gammaproteobacteria; order Chromatiales; family Chromatiaceae; genus Thiodictyon. Next base: position 3,883 of record CAILVI010000161.1, on the reverse strand, counting down.
TCAAGTGAATTGAGCATCAAACCAGCAATCCGCGGCACCGATGGTCTTGGTGGCCCCGGTGGTTGAATTGCTGATGGTGATGCCAGTAGCGAAGGCCCTGCCGTACACCCCGAAGTCGAAGAAGAAATTCGACTCCGCGGGAGCCAGGAGAGTGAGCTTCGGGGCCGAGCCATCTGCGGGTAGCGACGCCGTATCATGCAACTGTATCCATTGATCGGATGTCTTGGCGTTGTACCCGTTGATCATGTACAGGGTCCCGGCGCTTGCCTTCGCGATCATGCTTGCCGCATACGCTGATACGCTGTTATTAGTTTTCGCCGCATGAGATGCCGTGACCGGAATGGTATCGATCGTCGTTGAGCCATTGGACAGTCGCACGAAAACGGGAGTTCCAACCGGCGCGTCAACCGTGAGGCTGCCGCTCGCATCCGTCACGCCAACCGAAGCCGCTATGGAGACCGGCTGTGTCGCCTGCCAGAAGGTTCCGTCAACCGTAATCGATCCAGAGTTATCAGTGATCGCTACCGTGGATGCAATAGATACAGGCTGGGTAGCTTGCCAGAAAGTACCAGAAACCGGCTGGGTCGCTTGCCAGAAGGTCCCGGTAACCGCCACCGAGCCCGACACTGCTACGGTGCCGTCAACGGTAATGGCGCCTCCACCGTCAGCGATATTGACCAGACCGCCCGAAGTCACCGAGATGACCTGCGAGTTGGTCCCGTCGGTGCCGCCAACAGCGAACATCTTCGTCGTGCCAAATGTTGCATTGTCGGCAATAACAGTGTCGTCGAGCAGTTGCAGCGATGTCAACGCCGACCCATCGACCTGTACCGCAAAGGTGCCTGCATTGGTTACTGCACCTGAAGGCAGCGACGCCAGTGAGACCGGGATCGTATCTATCGCCGCGCTGCCAGTAGACAGCCGGACAAACACAGGAGTAGTGGCCGGTGCGTCAACCGTGAGGCTGCCCGAATTATCCGTAACCGCTACCGATGCGGCGACAGATACTGGCTGCGTGGCTTGCCAGAACGTACCATCAACGGTGAGCGAGCCGCCGCCGTCAACCGCGGTAACACTCCATGTACCAGATTGAGTAGCCGCCACGGTCCCGGAAACGGCAACCGAGTTGTTGGGACTGATCGCAACGACGAGAGCGGTATCACCGGCGACCGCGGCAGTGCTGGCGGCTTTTACCGTTGCACTATTGGTTCCGTCAGTGATTTTGCTGGTAGTCTTGAACTTGGTCGCGTCGGTCTGCTCGACCGTGATCGTCTCAAGGGCCGCCAGAGATACAGTGCCGAGATCGACCGTACCTGGAACGGTGATGCTGATGTTCTCCAGGGCCGCCAGCGACTCATCGCTGAGTTGAACCCGCAGAGTACCTGTAGAAGAGGCACCAGCGCCCGTTGCAATGGCGTTGCCACTGACCCGCTTGAGGTCGATGGACGAAGAAGAAGAACCTTGAGACATTATGACACCTCAATTCCAAACAGGTTAAAAGACATATTCGAGGAGCCGGCCTGTGCTCTAAGAATATCCAACGAACCCAGCGTTATGCCAATAGTAGCTACAAACGACGAATTACCATCAACAGGCTGGTCAAAGTATACATACTGCTCTGGCGAATCCGCTGCCCCACCGACGGCTACCGCCGCCCGAAAACTTCCATCCACCCCCCCTCTATTGCATACGACCAGAGAACTCACGACGCAGGACGATGAAAGTGGTACCTCATAAAGGGTAACCAGGACGCCCGTATCTGGACTCGCCTGTCCTAAGATCTTCGCCGCTTCAGGCATAATCAAGCGCCCATCAATGCGTATAGTCGAGCAACAGTATTTCCGTCAGCTCCCGCAGGTCCTGGTGGCCCCTGCTGTGCAGTGGTCACGACGAGTTCGGCAGGGTTCCCTAATGAAACAATGATGGGTGCCGGTGTTTCCGATACGATATCCACAATATATGGAGATGACGTAATCGCGGTAACGGCAAGACTGTTCGAGACGATATCCACAATAGATGGGGATGACGTCACCGCAGTAACAGCGAGGCTAGTCACAGGGTGATATCCTCAACAATATTGACAATAAACGTATCCGTCGATGTCCGGGTCTTGTCCTGGAAAGTGATCTCTAGGTCTGCCTGGTAGGTCCCTGGCGCTATATCCGCCATCGTTTCGTATGGGACTGCAAGTGTAATAGTCCCAGCGTGTTCGTCAATGGTAAGCGCGTCTGCGTCGCTAACAGACAGAACGGCCTGAGTCGCTCGGGGAGCTTTCAGTTGCAGCCGGGCAGTGGCGTCAGTCAGCTCGATAACAACACCGGCAGAATCGCGGACGGTGAATACTACTGTCCAGGTATCTCCGCGTTTCGTGCTGATGCCCTTCATGTCGGTTTTTTCCTTAGCTTTCGCCGCCCAGGGGACGCCGGGGGCCGTCATCACCCAGACATTCCAGCGGATCGGTCGGCAGGTAGATATCCTGCTCCCAGCGAATCTGGCGCGCGCCATAACCGTTCAGCCCAGGCTGCCAGTTGGTCGTCAGCACCGTGACGCGCGTTGCTGGATGCACCGCGGCGCCCAGCCCCCAGCGTGCTCCTGGATGCCCTCCCAGCCGGGGGTCAGGGTCCGGCTGGCGAAGAAGAACCAGCAGCGAGGATGCGAGCACATCGAGGGCGACCTGGATGTCGACGGTCTCAATGCTCAAGATCACCCAGAGACTGATACTCAAGCGGATCGCTGTGCGCTGGCGTAGCGCCCGACGCGCGGTCTCATCGTCAGTGACTTGATCTTCGATTTCCAGGTATAAGGCTGGCACCGCCAGTTGCACTGTGGCATCCAACAGCGTCATCGGATCGTATGGCGCATAGGTCACAAACAGCTCGGCATAGTTCGCGCGCAGCGTGGTGAGAATCGCGTCGTAGAGCATATCAATAGTCGTAGTGACTGGCGCGGTCATTTATTTGTTGCCTCAACCGTCATCGCGTATTCGATCTCTTGGCGCAGAATGGCTGCAAAGTATGCTTCAGCTTCGGGCAAGATATATCGCGCTACGGCTACAGCGGCCGTGTGGACTTCCATTTTTACCACAACGATGCGCTCCAGGTTCTGCTTGCCCCGCCGTCCGAATCTCCCGGTTCTCTCCATGACCGCCGAGTCCGTCTCTCCCGGTTCGATCCATGCCCAAGTTCCGGGAAACAGTTTACGACCGACCATTGCGCCCCTCATACGGCGATTCCAGGTCACATTGCCTAGGTGCGAAAGCTTTACTGGATTAGACCCTACCCAGACCGCGATGCCATCTCGCCCGTTCGTGCCAAGGGGGGAGACAAAAACGCGATCCTTCCAGACCTTTTGCGGTAATTCGGTAGCCTGCGATATTTCGCGCAAGAATTTACGCTGCAACCATGTGCCGACAGTTCGATAAGCCCGGATATAGGCGCGGACCACCGCTGGGGAAAGTGTCGCGAAATAGTCCTGCGACTCTTTGATGCCGGTCGTCTTGAGTTGAAAAACCTGGGCTTCATTGCTCATTGCCAGCGCGACCACGGTGCCGCCCGCACCTTTTCTGGCATCAGATGCGCCCGTACCAGCCCGTCACAGGGCTGGTCCAGGTCCACGACGACATAGCCGGCGCCGCGGATGACGAGCAGGTCGCGCTTGTTGACACGAGCGGCGTCGGCGGCCAGCAGGTCCAGGTACCGGTTGATCTGTCCGGAGAGGCGCACCGCGGCCCCGGCCTCGGGCCAGGGGCTTTGCGGCACCGGGGTCTTGCCGAAGACCCCTGGCACCAGGGACCCATTGGGCAGGCGCACTGGCTCACCAAAGGCGCCCGTGTCGACGATCGCCAGGTTGAGTGCGTCCAGATTGGCCTCCCAGTTGGCCATGG
>CAILVI010000160.1 GCA_903837595.1 uncultured Thiodictyon sp. | reverse complement strand
TAATAGAGCTTCATCTTCGATACCTCTGGTTGGTGGTCGATGGGTTTGTGCGATCCGACACGGGCCGGGTGGCGAGGCGCGGTCGGCGTGGCTACACCGCAATGTCGGGTCCAGTCGCGTGTAATTGAGGCGCCGTTCAGGCGGCCGAACACCATGTTCAGTGCCTTCTGTAAGCTCCGCCAGGCGGTGGCGCGGATCGCCAGCGCGGACCCCGAAACCCTGATGCGTGAACGCTTCGGCGAGGCCCCGGAGTCGGCTCCCCGCGACTCCTGATGGGCGTGAGGAGTCGGCGGCTGGAGCCCGGCGACGATCGCGATCGGTTGCGCAGCGGCACACCCCGATCGCGACCGGCTCTTCCACCGATGTTTCTGGCGCTGTCGTCGATGAGCCGATCAGATCAGTGGTGATATAATATGAGGCTCTTCCTGCGTTTCAGGCGGCTACTAAGTTGTTGTAAAAATATGAAATTCGCCTTATCCTAGCGGGCCGCCAGTGAGGTTTGCAGGACTCGGAATCAGGCTCATGATCTCTCTTACAACGCTGTTGGACGACGCCAAGTGTTACGACGTCTTGCGTGGATTGCGCTGGCCTGAGGGCGTGATGTGTCCACATTGCGAGTCGTTGCAGGTGAGCAAACAAGGGCACGACACCACGCAGCCAGCCCGCCAGAAATATCGTTGCGAGGACTGTGGACGCCACTTCGACGACTTGACCGGGACGATCTTCGCCGGCCGCCATCAGCCGTTGGATGCCTGGATTGGCTGCTTGTACCTGATGGGCCTGAACCAATCGAACTGCCAGATTGCTCACGAATTGGACCTGAATGAGGATGATGTGCAGCGCATGACCGAGCAACTGCGCATGGGCATCGTCGCCAAGACGCCGCTGCCCCGCTTGTCGGGTGAGGTCGAATGTGACGAGGTCTATGTCGTGGCTGGCCATAAGGGCCACCCGGATGCGGTTGAAAAGAAAGGGCGAAAAGGGCGCCGTCGGCGGTTGAAGGGGGCGCCTGGTCGTGGCACGCTGGAGAAGGAAAAACCACCGATCTTCGGCATGATCGAGCGTGGCGGACAAGTGGTGTTGCGGATGTTGGAGAATGTCCAGCAAAAGACCATTCGACCGTTGATTCAGACGATCATTGCCCCCGGGACCCTGGTCTACACGGACGAATACGATATCTACGCCCGACTGCCGCAGTGGGGTTATGGTCATAAAACGGTCTGCCACAGCCAAGGCGAGTACGCCCGCGATGAAGATGGCGATGGCTTCCACGAGGTGCATGTCAACACCATGGAGGGCGTTTGGTCACTGCTGCGCTCCTGGCTCCGTCCGCATCGTGGGATCTCCCAAGAAAAGTTGCCGCTGTATGTGGGCTTCTTTCAGTTCATGCACAATGTCCGGTGTCGCGGTAGGGGACTGCTTCAGCCCATGCTCTCGGCCTTGCTGACCTGCTGACCAATTCGGCCTGAAACAGACGTAGATCCACAGTATTGGCGGCCCGCAAGGATAAGATCATTTCTATTTTATTACAATTACTTAGTAACCGCCCGAAACACAGTAAGAGCCTTCCGTCATTCCGGCAGGATGCCGGTAGGAATTCGCCTTGGACGGTAAGCCGAGGTTGGCCGTAATCTCCAAGAGCTTGATACTTGGGCTCATAGGGCGAATTGTGTGGTACCCTCATGTGCCAGGAAAGCCCCCCAAGCTGAATCACCACCTGTGCTGGCCAACAACACTGTTAGCCCCATGAGTCGCCTTGGTTTGTTGAGTTTCCTATCCTCCTGTCACTGATGCGTAGCGACAGCCTTTGATAGCGGAGCAATACCATAGATAGTGTTGCTGGCGCCCTTCCGACCAGATGTTGTACCTG
>CAILVI010000159.1 GCA_903837595.1 uncultured Thiodictyon sp. | reverse complement strand
GGCGGCGTCGGCACGCGTTCACAGATCCGATAGTCCGGCACATGCAGCGTCCGCGAACCCTGGGTGAACTGGTTGTGCAGGCTGCAATCGGCGAAGGTCCTGGTGATGTTACCGAGGTTGTTGGCGAGCGCATCGGTCGGCTGCCACGCCGCCTGGCTGCTGATGTCCAGGTGGGGGCGGTCGACCCCCTCGCGCAGTGCACGGTACGCGTCCCCCGCCGACGACTGGTTTTGGAGCAGGTCACGCTGGGCATTCTGGCCCGCCTTGACGGTGGCGCCGTGATTGCCGAAGTAGGCGCCGAAGGCCGCGCTGTTGCCGGCGTTGCTACCGGGAAACAGCGTCTGGATCGCGATGGGACCCCCGGCGTTCGCCGGGAACTGCACCGAACCGCCCGACGCGGTTGGGACCGTGGCGGTGGTGCGCGTCTGCGTGCCGATGGCGGCACCCGCTTGGGCGGCATCGCGAAAGGCATCGCCCCACACCAGCGCCCAGGGGGTCCAGCTGACCGAGAGGCTCACGACCGCCACGATCAGGCGGCGACCCCAGACCCAACCGCCTAACCTATTCATAGATGGCACAGCAGTCACTCCAACGCCACAACAGATACAGCTGGTGCTCACCGGGCCCGGGGATCGTGCGTGACTCCCCCCAGGTGAAGGTACTTTGGCCGATCACGTGGGCCTTTTGCGTCTCAGGCAGCGGGTAGAACATCGTGAGCTTGTAGGCGCTCTTCTTGACGAAGAAGTCGATGGGGGCCTTGCACACGGCATCATTGCCCATGGTCCGCCGCGCCATCCCCCGCCGGTGCAGCGCCGCCAGCGAGCGCGCCGCCGCCAGGCTGGTCTCGCGCGGGTCCGATCCCAGGTTCGGTTGCACGCCGGTGAAGGGATAGAGATTCCCCCAGGTGCCGGCACACCAGAACAGCGAGTCGATGGGCGACCCCGCGGTGGCGGCCGTCGCATCGGCGAGACAGGCGGCCTGGGCCACCGGATTGGCGAGCCAGGCGGCCTCCGGGTTGGTAAAGAACGCCAGCTCGCCGTTGTTCCAGGTCGGATCGAGTTCGGACAGGTACAGGATGTCGAAGTCCGTCAGCCCGTCGGCGTTGCATTTCCGGTCCCAGAACAGATCGAGCAGGATCAGCAACGGAAACGAGTACCAGTGGTAATGCCAGAAGGCGACATCCGTGGAGTCGTAGGCGCTCTTGCCTTCGGTCCCGATCAGGCGGCGGCTGCCCATGGGCAACCGCGAACCACCCAGCGCGGCCGAACACCCCGGGGCGTGGGTCAGCTCGATGATGCGCGCCGGCTCCCACATGCCGATGGTGAAGCCGGCCCCGGTGGCGCACCCGCAAAAGGCGGAGGTCGCCGCCCCGGCCGGGACCTGACCGCCGCCGATGGGCAGCCCCGCGATGCGCACCGGGAACAGGCAGGCCCAGCAGATGTCGGTGATCAGCTTGCCGGAGAACAGGTCCGCACTCGGACACCCGGGATCGGCGGCCTGGCTCAGCCGCGGCGTGGTGCCGGCGAGCGTGAGGCAGACACCCAGCCACATCCTCAACAACGACCGCCCGTGGCCGGGTAACCTGGTATTCGCCAACGCGCTCATGGTTTGGACTCCACTGGCTGCCCCATCGGCAGGCGATCGGGCAGTACCTCATGGACGACGAACACCCGCCCCCGGGCTTCGACCAGCGCGGGCACGCGCTCCAAGCCGAAGCGGGTGCGCACGTCGGGTGTGAGGAGATACACCGGCTCATCGAGTCGGTCCTCGACGGTGCGCAGGCCGTCCCAACCCTGGTCGCGGTCGAACGCGGTCGCCAGGTACAGCGGGCGCTGCGGACTGTCGGTCTCACCCAGACGGTGGGCGGTCTCCACCTGGCGCGGATCGGATGCATCGAAGACGATCAGGCGGTGAGTGAAGGGCACATGGTCCAGCGGATTGACGCTCGCGCCGACCTCAATGACCTTGGTCCCGTCGGGCAGCACCACGTCGGCGCTGGCGGTGACGGTCGGATCGATGGTGCGCTCGCGCGGCTCGGTGACCACGGGCAGGGTGTCGAAGGTCGCGCGCTGCCAATAACGCTTGATCGCCCCTTCGCGCAGCGCGTCCATGTCCAAGGCGGCCACCCGGCGTTGCAGCTCCTCGATCAGGTCCACCTCGCTGATCGCCACCGCGGGGCCGCGGACGCCCAGGTCACCCCGAGCGCCACCCTGGATCTGTTCGCGTAGCCAGGCGGGCGCGGTCAGCCCTGTCACGCGGGCCAGTTCGCCGTCGGGACCGCGGGCGATCAGCAGCGGGACCACGGTCGCACCGGCCTCGCGAAACACCGTGGGGTCGATCTCGACGGCCGGCACCGGATCGATGCCATCCAGGAGGGCATGGATCTCTTTGATCATGTCCATCAAGCGCTCGCCGGGGGCGACACCGCGAAACAGGAACCGCACGTCCTGGCCGGCGGCCGCGCGGAAGATGGCCCGCAGCGCGTCGGTCCCGAGGCTGCGGGAGACCAGGACGGTGTAGGTAACACCGGGCGGCTCGGCCGGACGCGCCATCGGCTCGGCGACGTCCTGGCCGGTCCCGCACAGTTGTCCCAAGTCCTTGCAGGCCGACACCGCCGGTGGGGCCTCCTGCATCCGCGACAGGATCTTACGCCCCAGGTCGTCACCGGCCGCGGCTCCCGCCGTCTCAGGCGCCAGGCCCAACCAACTGGGCGGTGGCGTCGTGCGCGCCGACGCGTCGAGCGCTTGCGCCTGATCCCGGATGGCGCGCAGTCCCATTGGATCGGCATTGGGGGCCGCATGCACCGGGTGCGCGAGGGCAAGGATCAGTGCAGCGCCAGCGCTAAAAGAGCGCATACGCCCTCCCGCCGATCTGGACGATCGCCAACGGTCCCCAATAGCGCGAGTCGAAGCTGTCAGGTGTATCCCCCATCAGCCACACCGCACCGTTGGGCAGAATCACCTGACGGGCGAAGGCGTCCGGCGGCTGGTGCAGGGTGGCGGCCAGCGCGAGCCCGGTGCCCACCGTCACGCCGTTGACCGTGGTCCGCTCGGACGTGACAGTCACCTGATCCCCCGGCAGCCCCCTCAGCCGTTTGACCACGCGCTGGCCGGGACCGAAGAACGGGGCCATCGAGTCACCGGCGAAGAAGCCGTAGGTCGCACCGCGGACCAGTGCCCGGTCATGCCGGTCGATCAGCCACACGCTGTACGGCGGCAGGCACTTCTGCACCTGACTGTCGATCCCGACCCGGAAGCGGGTGCCCAAATAGAGCCCGAGGGCCGCCAGGACCAAGAGGCCCAGTCCGGCGCGGACGACGAAGGGCCGGGAGGCCATGCGGTTCGTCACGGACGGCCCCTGAGTTCGGCCGGTGGCGGCGCAGTGCGCAGGAACAACCCGGCGGGCGCGGCAACGACCGCCTGCGGATCAAGCACCAGCACGCCGCCATCGGCCAGGCGGCGGGCAAGGTCCCGTTGCCGAATGATCGCCGGACCGACCTGCGTGGCCGGCAACCCGCGCAAAGCCGCCGCGGAGTCGATGATCAGCACGGGCGGACGGGTGGCGAGTTCGCCGAGCAACGGGCGCACGGCCAGGAGCGCGCCGAGATAGCCGCTCGCGAGGATGGCCAGCGCCATCACCAGCAGCAACCACCACCCGGAACCCCGCGGCCACGACATCCACACGGGCTTGGGCGCAGGCATCAGCATCTTATCCATCGGCTTGATTCCCCAACAGTTGGTTGATCGCGTCGCGCACCGAGTGACCTTCCTGGCGCAGCTTGCGAATGGCGGCCACGTCGTTCGGACGGGTCGAGTATAGGAGCCGGCGGAAGGGGTCCACCACCAGCCGGCCGATCCCCGCCCCGCGGTCGGTCAGGGTCATGATTTCCGAATAGGCCCCGGGGACGGTGTGGACCGATTTGAGCAGTTCGACCCCGCCCGCCGTCATCGGCAGGCGGTTCTCCGCGTGGAGTTGGTCGATGGCCTGCGAGGGTTGCGCCAGCAGCAGCGTGTGGGCGCTGTTGTCGGCGATGGCCCGCCCGGTGGGGTTGTTGTAGAGGTCGTTGAGCGATTGGGTGACCGTGATCGCCGCGCCGTTGTACTTGCGAAAGCGCCGGTAACCGGCCTCGATGAACTTCGCTACATCGCCGTGGGTCAGCAGGTCCCAGGCCTCGTCGATAAAGACCAGCTTGGGCTGACCGCGCTCCCCCAGGTACATCACCTGCTGGATCTGATAGATCAGGATCAGCAGGATGACCTGCTGGAGGTGTTTGCGCCCCTTCAACTCTTCGAGCTCCAGCACCACCAGGTTCGCCTCGAACTGGATGCTGTTGGCCCCGGAGAAGAAACGGCCGTACTCGCCCTGCGCGGTGAACGGATAGAGCTGCTCGCCCACATCGCGCAGGCGCGTATCCTCGGCACCGGCGAGTTCGCCGGCGATGGCGTCGATGTCCATCGCGGCGCCCATCCGATCCCAGACGGCCTTGAGCACCCGCTTGAGCCCGGCGCTCTGGATGTCGAGCAGCGGCTGGGTCGGGGCGGCCATGGCCGTGACCAGGGCACAGACCACATCGGCCCCCTCCTCCCAGCTACCGATGAGGCCGAAGGGGTTCACCGAGAGGTGCGCGTCCCGGGTGAAGGCCACGAACTGCCCGCCCAGCGCCTCGCACAGATTCTCGTAGCTGCGCCCCACGTCGATCACCCAGCAACGCCCGCCCACGCTCAGGTTGGTGGCCAGGAGTTCGTTGGCGAGAAAGGACTTTCCCGACCCGGAGGACGCCGCGACCACGGCGTTGTAATTGGTGGCCGAGTCGAAGAGGTTCAGATCCATGAGCTGTCCCGCGCGCCCCACCAGGTTGAGCACCGGGCTGCCCGTTCCCTTCCAGTCGCCGAACACCGGCATCAGGGTGGTGGCATGGCTCGAGGCCATCGTGCGATAGCGCATCATGTGGGGGATGGCGTCACGGTCCGCGCCGAACGGCAGACAGTGCAGGAACAAGGGCAGCGGGAAGAACTGATCGGGCATCACCTGGAAGCCCAACTCGCGCCAATAGGTCCGCAGGTTGGAGCCGGCCGCGGTCGCCTCGTCCACCGGCGTGAAGAGGACGATCCCGAGATAGCACTGGATGGGGCGGTCGCCGTTGTCCAGGCAGGCGAACAGCCCGTCATAGCCCGCCTTGGTCTGACCCAGGGTGGGCAGGTAGTGGGACAACTGCCCCATGGCCTGGTGGGTGGCCCATTGCCGGCTGGCCGCGAGCTTGGTGCGCATGGCCTCGGGGTCCGGAAAGCGCACCGACAGGGTGATCAGGACGTTGTGGCGGATGCCCCGCGTGCCGGACACCACGTCGCCGATATAGCGGGCGGCCATGCCGAAGGCGATGCGGTCGGGAAAGCGCTTGACCGAGAAGGTCTGCGCCCGGTGCGTGCCGAGCGTGATGCCCTTGGCATCCACCTCCAGCGCGTGGGTGAGGTCGATGAACTGCTCGCGGATGAGCCGGTCCGGATCGCACTCGGGCACGATCCGGTCGCGCCAGCCGGCCTGAGGGTCCCAGTTCAGCAGGGTCGACTCTCCGACGGCCAGTCCAGGTTCATCAACACTGACAGCCGACCGGCCTGCGCACGCTCGGCGTTGGAGAGCGGCTCGCAGACGAAGCCCAGGGACAGGTCATCCAGGACGAAGAGTTGCTGGTCGGGTTCATAGGCCAGTACCGCAAAGAGTTCGGCCGCACGCGAACCCGGTCATTCAGTCCGGCAACTTGGTATGAAGCGGGTTGCATTCGGCACCCCCGGTGCCGGCAAAGGTTGGGTGGGACATCAGCATCAGTATGGCCACGAACGCCAAGCAGAAGTTATTCGAATTCGATTGGATCGTCGAGATTTTCGCAGAAGTCTTGCTTTGAGGGCTCGCTGGTTGAACCATCGGCGAATTTTGCGCGAATCCACTGGTTACAGCCCGAGTCATTGGCAGTCGAGGCCCAAGTCAACTTCGCCTTTTCACCTGCCGCGATACCCTTGCCAACATCGAAGTTACCCCAAGTCTTCTTGTCTTCGGAAACCTGAAGCTTCACGATGGCCGAGTCAGTCTTGTTCTTGACAAAGAAGTAATAGTCTCCGGCAGCCTGGGCGCTGGTGTTCGCCAGCATGAAGACGCCGCTGGCGAGCGCTGCGGCCATGATCAGTTTGATGCTGCGAGTGGTTACCATGAATGTCTCTCCGGAAAAACGCGGGGTTATCACCCAGCCATGACCCATGAAATCTGGCGGGCATCGGGGATGCCGTTGAACAGCACGGCCCCATAATACCCGACTGCGACGATCTGGTACAGTGGCAACTCCAATGGCGGCCCACTACGAGGTCGCGCCATGAAGGGGCCATGCGGCCTCGATCGCAACTTCGTCCAGCGACCTAACAGGCACAGAGCGCCCAACACAGGCGTAACTCCGCCGCAGCGCTGTGCGAGCCCAGCGTGCGCTGTCAACCCCGGGCGAGCGCTGCCGCCCCCGACGCCGGGTTTCGGCGGCCCGGCCGAAATGACCGGGTAGCAACAGCCCTCACCGCACGCTGCCACCGCCGAGCAGCGTGAACACCCGCAGGAGGCCGTTGGCCACACTCGTCCCCAAGCGGTCGGCAAAGCTCTCGAAGAGGTCCTTCTTTTTCGTATAATCAATCAAGGTCTCGGCGCCGACCACGTCACGGGCCACTGAACTTGCAGTGCCCAGTCCATCCACCAAGCCCAGTGCAAGCGCCTGGTCGCCGCTCCAGAAGAGTCCGCTGAATAACTCGTCCCCGCCCTTGAGGCGATCACCGCGGCCGGTCTTCACCGCGGTGATGAATTGCTGGTGCAGGTCATTGAGCACGCCCTGGATGAATTGCCGCTGGGCTTCGGGGAGCGGAGAGAAGGGATCGAGGATGCCCTTGTTGGCGCCCGCGGTCAGCAGTCGCCGTTCGACCCCAAGGTCTTTCATGGCCTGCTCAAAGCCGAAGCCGTCCATACGCACGCCGATGGAACCGACCAGGCTCGCCTTGTCGGCATAGATCTTGTCCGCGGCCACCGCAATGTAATAGGCGCCGGAGGCGCAGATATCCACGGCCACGGCATAGACCGGCAGATCATGGCCCTTATCCTTCTTGTACTTTTCCTTGAGCCGGCGGATTTCGTCGTTGATGTAGCCGGATTGGACCGGACTGCCGCCGGGACTGTTGATGCGCAGGACGACGCCCTTGACGTGCTCCGCCTTGAAGGCGTCGCGCAGCGCCGAGATCACCCGGTCGGCGCCCGCCTCGCCGTCGGCTGCGATGGTCCCCTTTACCTGGATCAGTGCAGTGTGCTCCTTTGCGGTTTTGAGCCCATTCCAGGCGTTGCGCGACAGGGTAAAGCCTAAGATGCCGAGCAGATACAGCAGGATCAAGAGCTTGAAGATGTTACCCCAGCGCCGGCCGCGGCGCTGGTCTTGCAGGTGCTCCAGGGCAAGGCGATTGATCAGCGCGCGCTCCCAGTCCGGATCCCCGGGGGCGGGCATGGGCTCGGCGCGGCGCCGCCAGAATTTCCAGTTCATGCGTTCTTACTCACGGGTGACAGGATCGGGTTGCGTCTGGCGCAGCCACTGCGGGATGGCGCCCAGGCTATTCAAACAGGCCAGCGGCCGCAGGGCGAGCAGGCGCTCCGGGCTATGCACCCCGTAACTTACCGCCAGGGCACCGGTGCAGGCATTGGCGGCCATCTGCAGGTCATATTCGGTATCGCCGACCATCAGGGTCTCGGCGGGTCGCACCCCCAGCACCTCCATGATCTCCAACAACATCTGGGGGTGCGGTTTGGAGAAGCTCTCATCGGCACAGCGGGTCGCCTGGAAATACCCGGCGAGCCCAGTCTCCGCCAGGGATAGATCGAGGCCGCGGCGGCTCTTACCGGTGGCCACGGCGAGCAGGTAGCCCTGGTCACTCAGCCACTCCAACGTCTCCACTGCCCCCGGAAACAGGGCCGAAGGGGTGGGATTGCCCCCCAGGAAATGCCGCCGGTAATGGTCGGCGACCACCTGTCGCTGCGCCGCATCCGCCGCCGGCCACAAACGCGCCATGGCATCGTCCAATCCCAGACCGATGATGTCGGCCGCCGCCGCCGGGCTGGGCGGCGGCTGACCAACATCCACAAAGGCGGCCTGGATACAGTCGACGATGCGCGCCTGGGAGTCCATCAGGGTGCCGTCCCAGTCGAACACAATCAGGGCGAAGCGCATCAAGACAAGTCCCCGTCCCGGCTGGCGTCCGCTTGGCCATCCGCCAGACGTGCCAGGACATCCTCCAGTTCAGGTGCCAGCGGCGCCTCCACCCACAGCGGTTGTTCCATGTACTCGGCGCGAAAGCCGACCGACGCGGCGTGCAGGAAGAGCCGTCCGAGCCCCACCGCCTTGAGGCGCCGATTGGCCTCGAAGTCGCCATATTTCGGATCGCCCGCCAATGGGGTGCCAAGGTGGGCGGCATGGACGCGGATCTGGTGGGTGCGCCCGGTGATCAGGCGCGCCTCGACCAGGGTCACGACCCCCGCCTCCGCCGCCGGTCCGGCAAACGGCAGACTGCGCAGGCGCCGGAAAACGGTCCGGGCGGCCTTGCCCCCGGCGCGGTCCACCTTGACCACCCGCTCGCCGCCCTGATCGATGTTCTTGGTCAGGGCGGCATCCACCGTCACCTCGTCCTGCGGCAAGTCCCCCAGGATCAGCGCCAGATAGCGCTTGTCCATGCCGCCGGCCCGAATCAGGCGGTGCAGTTCACGCAGCGTCGAGCGGCGCTTGCTGATCACCAGGGCGCCGGAGGTGTCGCGGTCCAGCCGGTGCACGAGTTCCAGTTCCGCCCCCGGGCGCAGTTGCCGCAGCGACTCAATCAGCCCGTAGGAGAGCCCGCTGCCGCCATGCACCGCGAGCCCGGCGGGCTTGTCGATTACCAGGAGTCGCTCGTCCTCGAACAGCACGGCCCCGGCCAGACCCGCCAACTGGCTGTCGGGCGCCCGCACCACAGCCTCGGGAGCCGGCGTGCGCACGGGCGGGATACGCACCAGGTCGCCGGCCTGCAACCGGTAGTCGGCCTGGATACGGCCCTTGTTGACGCGCACCTCGCCACGGCGCAGGACCCGGTAGAGATGGCTGCGCGGCACCCCCTTCAAGTGCCGCAGCAGAAAATTGTCGATGCGCTGCCCCGCGGATTCCGCATCGACGCAGACCATGGCCACCACGGGGGTTGGTGGCGCGGCCGCGGGCTTGGCCGGGCGGTGGGCTGGCCGCGCAACCGGACCGGCAACCGACTTGGACCGCAGCGCCGCGGGGCCCTGATCGGAACGTGGGGCTGAGCGGGACTCAGTACGGGCATCCGCACGGCGGGCGGGGCCGGAGCGCGAACGGGGATGGGAATTAGGGGGGCGCGGGTTCAACGCCTTTGCACCCTGACCTGCGGTTCAATTGCTGGCATAAGGTTTCACTGTTAGTATTGGTTAATGCGCAGACGAGCGAAAGATTCAAGAACATTTTCGTGAGCGGCGAGCGCATCCCGGGTGCAGTGCGCACCGCGTCGGCCACCGGCCGCTGGTCACTGATCGGCCCCGGCGGGTTAGGGTTCCTGAGGCTGGTTTAAGGTGCCGGTGCTGCATGTCCGGCAGCGGTGCGTACCGCGGGTTGCCGCGGATTCTACACCCTGACCGCCCCCACGCGCCCTGGCCTGGCAACGTCACGCACACCCGGACCCCTCACTCGCCGCTCCAATGGCGGGACGCCGCCCCGAGCGGGGGCGTCCCAAGCAACGCGGGCAAGCCAACCGCTTCCCGTAACCCGTAAGTATCGGACGCGCATGTCCCTACCCGGTGCGGCCCGCGATCGTCGCGGCCCACCGGTCAGACGCCCAACACTGTGGCGCCGCCGCCCCTGACGCGGCAGCGCCTGGCCAGACAGACCCGGCGGCGGCACTCGAAGCCCCCGCGCGTCTGCCCGGCCCGACCGGCGGCGAGAC
Source organism: uncultured Thiodictyon sp. (assembly GCA_903837595.1). GTDB lineage: Bacteria > Pseudomonadota > Gammaproteobacteria > Chromatiales > Chromatiaceae > Thiodictyon. The sequence goes on along the minus strand of CAILVI010000159.1, from coordinate 3,857 downwards.
ATGCGCCCTGGAAAAGAAGGAACAATATGAAAAGAATGCTGATCAACGCGACTCAGCCGGAAGAGTTGCGGGTAGCGACCGTCGACGGTCAAGTGCTCTACAACCTCGATATCGAATCCCCCGGCCGCGAACAGAAAAAGGCGAACATTTACAAGGGCACCATCACCCGCGTCGAACCGAGCCTCGAGGCCGCCTTTGTCGACTACGGCGCCGACCGGCACGGCTTCCTGCCGCTCAAGGAGATCTCCCGCACCTATTTCGAACCCGACACCGCCAAGCCCGGCTCCCGCATCAACATCAAGGAAGTGCTGCGCGAGGGCCGCGAGGTCGTGGTGCAGATCGACAAGGAGGAGCGCGGCAGCAAGGGCGCGGCGCTCACCACCTTCGTCTCGCTGGCCGGGCGCTATCTGGTGCTGATGCCCAATAACCCGCGTGCCGGCGGGGTGTCGCGCCGCATCGAGGGCCAGGACCGCAGCGAACTGCGCGACGTGATGAGCCAGCTCAACATCCCCGACGACATGGGGCTCATCGTGCGCACCGCCGGGGTCGGCAAGAACACCGAGGAGCTCCAGTGGGACCTGGACTACCTGCTCCAGCTCTGGCGGGCGATTGAGTCCTCAGCCGCCGAGCGCCGGGCGCCCTTCCTGATCTATCAGGAGAGCGACGTCATCATCCGCTCCATCCGCGACTATCTGCGCGCGGACATCGGGGAAATCGTGATCGACGACCGGGCCGTCTACGAGCGCGCCGAGGCCTTCATGCGCCAGGTGATGCCGGGCAACCTGAAAAAGCTGCGGATCTACCAGGACGAGGTGCCCCTCTTCACCCGCTACCAGATCGAAAGCCAGATCGAGACCGCCTTCCAGCGCGAGGTGCGCCTGCCCTCCGGCGGCTCCATCGTGATCGATCACGGCGAGGCCCTGACCGCCGTCGACATCAACTCCTCGCGCGCCACCAAGGGCGCGGACATCGAGGAGACGGCGCTCAATACCAACCTGGAGGCGGCCGACGAGATCGCCCGCCAGTTGCGCCTGCGTGACTTGGGCGGGCTCTTCGTCATCGACTTCATCGACATGACCCCGCCCAAGAACCAACGCGCGGTGGAGGACCGGCTGCGCGATGCCCTCAAGCATGATCGCGCCCGCGTTCAGGTGGCGCGCATCTCGCGCTTCGGGCTGCTGGAGATGTCGCGGCAGCGGCTGCGGCCCTCACTCGGGGACTCCACCACCAATGAGTGCCCGCGCTGCCACGGCCAGGGCAAGATCCGCGGCGTCGAGTCGCTGGCCCTGTTGATCCTGCGCATCATCGAAGAGGAGGCGATGAAGGACAGCACGGAGCGCATCATCGCCCACTTGCCGGTGAGCGTGGCCACCTTCCTGCTCAACGAGAAGCGCCGGGCCGTCCTGGACCTGGAGGCCCGCCAGGAGGTCCAGGTCCTGTTGCTGCCCAACGAGCACATCGAGACCCCCGACTACCAGATCGAGCGCCTGCGCACCCAGGATCTCAGCAAGCAACCGGACGAGCGGCCGAGCTATGAGCTCGGCAGCGCGCCCCAGTCGGGCGCCGCCGCCCACACCCGCGCGAGCGAGCCGACCCGCAGCGAGGAACCGGCGGTCAAGTCGATCACCCCGTCCTCCCCGGTGCCGACCCGGGAGCCGGCGCCCGAGCCGGAACGCGCCGCTGACACGCCCTGGTCGGCCCGCGCCCCCGAGCGCGAACCCGCGCGCTACAGCGATCCCGAAGAGACCCCGACCGAGGACCGTCCGGCCACTGAGAACCTGCTCAAACGCATCTGGACCGGGCTCTTCGCCCCGCGCTCATCGGACCCCTACGCGCCGGCCGAGCCACCGGCACAACCGGCACCGCCACCGACGCCGGAGGACCGGGGCGGGCGTCCCGAACGCCCCGCCCAAGGCGGTCAGCGCCGGCCCGAGCAGGTCCAGCGGCCACGTGGTGAACGGGACGGGCGCCGGGAGGAGCGGTCGGGGACCACGGGCCAGGGGCAAAGCCAGGGCCGCAGTGAGGCGGACCGCCAGCGCAATGGTGGGCGGGGCCCTGACCGGCAAGGGGATCGGCAAGGAAATCGGCAAGTTGAGCGACCGGCGGAGCGGCCGGATGACGCGATCGGCAACCGCCAGTCGCCCGCTCGGGCGGACGAAGCGGTTGGCAACCGGCAGTCGGCACGACCGGTCGACGGGACTGTTCAGCGCGGCACCGGCCAACGTGGCCAGCCGCGCCCGGACGGGGCGCCGGCCGAAGGCGCAGAGCAGCCGCGAGAGCGCCGCGAGGGTGAGCCACGCAGCCGCCGGGGCGGTCGCGGTCGCGGCCGACGCGATGAGCCGGGGGTGAACGGCGAGCCGCGCGCCACTGGGGGTCCGCGGGAAACAACCGCCGATGCGAGTCGGGATGCCACCCGGGACGCCCCCAGTGGGAGTGATCGCGAGCCGGCGAGCGCGGACCAGCCGCCGCGGGTCCACCCGCATCGGGAGCGTCCCGGTGCACGGCGGTCCGAGACCGACCGGCCCACCGCCCGGGGCGAGCCGCGGGGCGCACCGGCAGACCAGTCCGGCCTGGACGCGGCAGCGCCGGTGACGAGCCTGTATTCCACCCGACCGACCGATCGCGGGTTTGAGGCCCCAGCCACGCTGCCGACGCCGCCAGTACCGGAGTCCCAGCCCGGGCGGCCGGTCGTCACGGAAGACAGCCACTGGAGCGACGACGACTTCGACACCTACCCGGTCTATCCGACGGCCACGGCATGGCCGGCGGAGCCGACGCTCCCCGCACCCGCGAATGACACGCTCGCAGCAGGCATGGGTGAGTACGACGCCGATGAGCGCGACGGCGCCCATGCGAACGAGGCGGAGAACGAGGCGGAAAACGGCCCTGAGGACGACGCAACCGGGCTCGCACCGTCAGAAGAACGCCCCAGGTCCTCCCGGCGCCGCCGCGGGGGCCGCAATCGGCGCCGTCCGGGGACGGAGGGGACCGGGGCGCCAGCGGCGGACGGGAGCGCGCCGGCCGAGGACGACACCGACGCCGGAGACTGGTCCGACGCCGGGGCGGAACCCGGTTCAGAACCCAGTTCAGAAGCCAGTGCCGAAACGCATCGTGCACTTGATGGGGAACCGGAATCCGCACCTAGGTCCCCAGCGCCTGAGGCGCCACAGTCCAGCACCGTGGCAACGCCCGCCGCACCGGCCCAGGAGAGCGGGGACCAAGCGGACCCGGTCACAGCCCAGGACACCCCGCCAGCGCAGCCCGCCGCACCAGTCGAGCCCGCGCTCGCCCCGGTCGAGCCGACGACGGTTGAACCCCCGGCCGCGCCGCACGAGCCGAACGAGCCCCTGGGATTGGCGGCGGCGCAGCCGCAGGTGCACCAGCAACCCCAGGCCCCGGAGGAGCCGGCGGCGCCACCGCTGGTGGCCGCCGCGCCAGTACCGCCGGAACTGCCACCGCAGGCATCCCTGGAGCTGCCCCCGGAGTTGCCCGCCGCACAACCTACCGAGCCGGCGCCCCTGGAGATACCGGCAACGCTGCCGCCGGAGTTCACCCCCGAGCAACCTGAGCAACAGCCACCGGCGACACCGCTGGAGATGCCGCCGGAGTTGCCGCCGGAGTTGCCGCCGGAGCAACCTGCTGAGCAGCCGCCCCTGGAGAGACCGCTGCAACTGCCGCTGGAGCTGCCCCCCGAGCAACCACTGCCGCCGTCCCCAAGCCTGCCCCCGGAGATCAAGCAGGAATCGGCCGGCTGACTGGGCGTCGCGGCCGGGGGCCGCTCCTACGTCGTAGGAGCGGCCCCCGGCCGCGACGAACCTCGGCACCGCGCCCCAATCGCCCCAAGTCCGGCATTTGTT
>CAILVI010000158.1 GCA_903837595.1 uncultured Thiodictyon sp. | reverse complement strand
AGTCCCTCCTGGCCTGCCATACAACCATCGCCCCTTACCCCACTCCGAGGCGACACGTCACCCATGACATCAACCGTTGAGGTCAAAGGCGCCAGCTTGGATATTGCCAAGCTGGCCGGTGCCGCATTGTTGCTGATTGTCGGCATCTTTGCTTTTTATTACTTTGCACCCTGGTCTGCGCTGCTGCGGGTCTTGGGGTTGCTTGTCATCGCTGGCGCCGCGGTCGCCATCGCCTTGCAGACGGAGCCCGGACGCGCACTCTGGCAGTTCATTGCGGATGCACGGATGGAAGTGCGCAAGGTCGTTTGGCCGACCCGCCAGGAAACCATCCAGACCACCTTGGTGGTGATGGCCATGGTCGTCGTCGTCGGTCTCGTACTGTGGCTTTTCGACACGGTATTGATGGCAATCTTGAGGTTTCTCACAGGCCAAGGAGGCTGATCTTGTCCAAGCGTTGGTACGTCATTCACGCCTATTCGGGCTTTGAGGGTCAGGTCAAGCGTTCGCTCGAGGAGCGGGTTCGGCGGGCAGGTCTGGAAGACGCCTTCGGGTCCGTCTTGGTCCCGACCGAAGAGGTCGTGGAGATGCGCAATGGCCAGCAGCGCAAGAGCGAGCGCAAGTTTTTTCCGGGCTATGTCCTGGTGCAAATGGACATGTCCGACGAGACCTGGCACCTGGTCAAGAGTGTGCCCAAGGTCATGGGTTTCATTGGCGGTACCGGCGACCGCCCTGCCCCGATTCCGGACAAGCAGGCGGATGCGATCCTTCTGCGGATGCAGGAGGGCGTCGAGAAGCCGCGCCCGAAGGTGCTCTATGAGCCCGGCGAGGTGGTGCGCGTCGTCGACGGACCCTTTACGGACTTCAACGGCGTGGTCGAGGATGTCGATTACGACAAGAGTCGCGTCAAGGTATCAGTCCTGATCTTTGGGCGGTCGACGCCAGTGGACCTCGAATTCTCTCAAGTTGAAAAGGGTTGAGGGGCCGCGCGCGGCACACGTTAAGTTTCGGTCCCATACCGGGACCCACCACGGGGAGCCAAGGGTTCAATCCCTGGCGCTAGCACCCATCAGGAGCTAAGACATGGCGAAAAAGATAAACGCCTACATCAAGCTGCAGGTCAAGGCGGGCATTGCCAATCCCAGCCCGCCGGTCGGCCCTGCACTAGGTCAGCACGGCGTCAATATCATGGAGTTCTGTAAGACGTTCAATGCCAGAACGCAGGAACTCGAGCAGGGTATGCCGATTCCGGTGGTCATCACCGTTTATTCGGACCGTAGCTTCACCTTTATCACCAAGACCCCGCCGGCCTCCATCCTGTTGAAGAAGGCCGCCGGTATTCCCAAGGGCAGCGCGATACCCCATACCACCAAGGTGGGCAAGGTCACGCGTGAGCAGCTTGAGGCCATCGCCACCACCAAGATGCCGGATCTCACCGCGGCTGATTTGGACGCGGCGGTGCGCACCATCGCGGGCAGTGCCCGTTCCATGGGCCTGGACGTCGAGGGGGTAATCTGATCATGGCGAAGCAAAGCAAGCGCCAAGCCGAGATCCGTGCGCGCGTCCAACGCGGCAAGCCGTATCCGGCGGAAGAGGCATTCGGTCTCCTGAAGGAGGTCGCACGCGTCAAGTTCGTCGAGAGCGTCGATGTCGCCGTAAACCTGGGCGTCGACCCGCGCAAATCCGACCAGGTAGTGCGCGGTTCCACCGTCCTGCCCCACGGAATCGGCAAGACCGTGCGAGTCGCGGTCTTTGCGCAGGGCGCCAACGCCGAGGCGGCGACCGCCGCCGGTGCAGATCGGGTCGGCTTCGATGACTTGGCCGAGGAGATCAAGGCCGGCAAGATGGACTTCGATGTCGTCATCGCCTCCCCGGATGCCATGCGGGTCGTCGGTCAACTCGGCAAGATCCTCGGCCCCCGCGGCCTGATGCCCAACCCGAAGGTCGGCACGGTCACCGCTGACGTCGCCGAGGCCGTGCGTAACGCCAAGGCGGGACAGGTCCGCTACCGCACCGATAAGGGCGGCATCATCCATTGCCCCCTGGGCCGGGTGGACTTCGAGCCGGCCAAGCTGCGCGAAAACCTTGAGGCACTGCTGGCAAACCTGATGCGGGCCAAGCCGAGCACCTCCAAGGGCATTTATATGCGCAAGGTGACGGTGTCGACCACCATGGGGCCGGGCCTCGTGGTCGAGCATCTGTCCCTCATCTAATATCAGGTTATCTTTGAGGTCTGACCGTGGACGGTCGGACCACTCTTTGGGGCACCGACCTGGTCGGAGCCGTCAAAGACCGCAGGTGGCGCGGGGCCGGAAAAACCCGGCTGCTGTGCCTTAATGAGATGAGGCACCTGCGCAGACGGTGCTCCCGAATCACATGGCTGATGACGGCGCACTGCATGGCGTTCTCGGTGGTCGACGGAGCGGCTGACCGACAACGCGACCCGGTCATTCGGCCGGGTGGACCTTGACTGGAGAGGTGACGACAGTGGCGCTCAATCTTGCGCAGAAAGAAGCAATCGTCGCCGAAGTTGCGGAAGTCGCACGGGGCGCCTTTTCGGCCGTTGCGGCCGAGTACCGGGGCCTGACCGTCGGACAGATCACCAAGTTGCGCGTCGAAGCGCGCAAGGTCGGTGTCTATGTCCGGGTGGTCAAGAATACCCTGGCCCGGCGCGCGCTGGAAGGCACCGATTTCGCGTGTATGCGGGATGGGCTCACGGGCCCGCTGATCCTGGCGTTCGCGAAGGAAGACCCGGGTGCCGTCGGGCGGGTCGCGGTGGCATTTGCCAAGGACCACGACAAGTTCCAGGTACGCCTGGTGGCTGTCGGGGGCAAATTGCTCGACCCCTCCAAGCTCAGTGATCTGGCCAAGATGCCGACCCGCAATCAGGCGTTGAGCCTGTTGCTGGCGACCATGAAGGCCCCGGTCCAGAAGCTTGCAGCGACGATCAACGAGGTACCGGGCAAACTCGTCCGCACCCTCGCCGCAGTTCGCGATGCCAAAGAGGCCGCTTAAGCGCGCGCCTCGTTTATACGCAATGTGATTTAAGGAGACAGGCAAATGGCCGTTTCGAAAGAAGAGATCCTCGACGCGATTGGTAACATGACCGTGCTTGAGGTCGTTGACCTCATCTCGATGATGGAAGAGAAGTTCGGCGTCACCGCCGCCGCCGCCGTCGTTGCCGGGCCCGCCGCCGGCCCCGCGGAAGTCGCGGTGGTGGAAGAGCAGACCGAATTCAACGTGATCCTCACCTCCTTCGGTGCCAACAAGGTGGGCGTGATCAAGGCGGTGCGTGCACTCACCGGTCTGGGGCTGAAGGAAGCCAAGGATGCCGTCGAAGGCGTCCCCAACACCATCAAGGAAGCCGTCTCGAAGGCCGATGCCGCCGAGGCCAAGAAGCAGCTGGAGGAGGCTGGCGCCACCGTCGAAGTGAAGTAACGACGCATTGCGTCGCGACCTCTCTTCGCGGACCGACTAGGCTGGCGGCGATTTGCCGCTGGCCTTTTGCCGTTTGATTGAGAGCTACAGTAAGCGTGTTACTGCAAGGGCGACGCGTCAGGTGTCCGGGTTCTTCAACCTGGAGGCGCCGACGCTGCGCCTGTGGCGGTCCTGAATCCGGGTTCCATCCGGGTCCATCCAAGTTTTTCGAGGGAAGGCATAATGGCTTATTCGTTCACCGAAAAAAAGCGCATCCGCAAAGACTTTGGCAAACGTCCGACGATTCTGGACGTGCCCTTCCTCCTGGCGACCCAGATCGAGTCCTATCGTGAATTCCTGCAAGCCGATTTACCGCCCAAAAAGCGCGTGGACGAGGGCCTGCATGCGGCCTTCAAGACCGTGTTCCCGATCGAGAGTTACTCCGGCTACGCGGTGCTGGAGTATGTCAGCTACCGCCTGGGCGAGCCACCGTTCGACGTGCGGGAATGCCACCTGCGCGGCGCGACCTACGCCGCCCCCCTGCGCGTGCTACTGCGGCTCGTGATCTATGACAAGGAGGCGCCGGCCGGCGCCAAGGTGGTCAAGGACATCAAGGAGCAGGAAGTCTACATGGGCGAACTGCCGCTGATGACCGAGACCGGCACCTTCATCATCAACGGCACCGAGCGCGTCATCGTCTCGCAGCTGCACCGCTCCCCGGGCGTCTTCTTCGACCACGACAAGGGCAAGACCCACTCCTCGGGCAAGCTACTATTCTCGGCCCGCGTGATCCCCTACCGCGGGTCCTGGCTGGACTTCGAGTTCGACCCGAAAGACAACGTTTTTGTGCGGATCGACCGGCGGCGCAAGCTGCCGGCGACCATCGTCCTGCGCGCCCTGGGCTACGGGGTCGAGGATATCCTCGAATTTTTCTTTGAGACTGACACCTTCCGCTTCGCTGGCGAGGAGGTCTCCTTGGACCTGGTGCCCGAGCGGCTGCGCGGCGAGACGGTCGGTTTTGACGTCAAGATCGGTGAGCAGGTCATCGTGGAGGCCGGCCGGCGGGTCACCGCGCGGCACATCCGCGAGCTGCAGAAGGCCGGGATCGAGCGCCTGGAGGTGCCGGCGGACTTCCTGGTCGGGCGTGTCGTGGCGCGGGCCCAGGTCGACACCGCCACCGGTGAGGTCATCGCCGAGGCCAACACGGCGCTCACCCGCGAGCTGATGGCGCTCCTGGTCGCCAAGGGCATCGATCACGTCGAGACGCTGTTCGTCAACGACCTGGATCAGGGGCCCTACATCTCCGAGACCCTGCGCATCGACCCCACGACCACCGAGCTGGAGGCCATGGTCGAGATCTACCGCATGATGCGCCCCGGCGAGCCGCCGACCAAGGACGCGGCACAGAACCTGTTCCACAATCTGTTTTTCACCCCGGATCGCTATGACCTGTCCGCGGTCGGGCGCATGAAGTTCAACCGGCGGCTCGGGCGACCCGCGGAAGAGGGGCCAGGGGTACTCTATGACGGGCGCTATTTCCGCGGCCGCACCGACGCCTTCTCGGTCGCGTTGCGCACCGCCAACGGGGACACCTCCGACATCCTCGATGCACTCAAGGTGCTGGTGGAGCTGCGCAACGGCCGCGGCACCGTCGACGACATCGACCATCTGGGCAATCGCCGCATCCGCTGCGTCGGTGAGATGGCGGAGAACCAGTTCCGGGTCGGCTTGGTGCGCGTGGAGCGCGCGGTCAAGGAGCGCCTGTCGCTCGCCGAGTCCGAGGGGCTGATGCCGCAGGAGTTGATCAACGCCAAACCGGTGTCGGCCGCGATCAAGGAGTTCTTCGGCTCCAGTCAGCTCTCCCAGTTCATGGACCAGAACAACCCGCTCTCCGAGGTTACCCACAAGCGACGTGTCTCCGCACTTGGCCCCGGCGGCCTGGCGCGCGAACGGGCCGGCTTCGAGGTGCGTGACGTGCACCCCACTCACTACGGCCGCGTCTGCCCGATCGAGACCCCTGAAGGCCCGAACATCGGCCTGATCAACTCGCTCGCCGTCTATGCCCGCACAAATCGGTACGGTTTCCTGGAGACCCCCTACCGCAAGGTGGAGGGTGGACGGGCCGGCATGGAGATCGACTACCTGTCCGCGATCGAGGAAGGCAACTTCGTCATCGCCCAGGCCAACGCGACCCTGGACGTCGATGGCCGCCTGACCGACGCGCTGGTGTCCTGCCGGCACGCGAACGAGTTCGCGATGAAGACCCCGGACGAGGTCCAGTACATGGACGTCTCCCCGCGGCAGATCGTCTCGGTGGCGGCGTCCCTGATCCCCTTCCTGGAGCATGACGACGCCAACCGCGCGCTCATGGGCTCCAACATGCAGCGCCAGGCGGTGCCGACGCTGCGCGCCGAAAAGCCCCTGGTAGGCACCGGCATGGAGCGGGCGGTGGCCAAGGACTCGGGCGTGGTGGTGCGGGCGCGCCGCGGTGGGGTCATCGAGTCGGTCGACGCCGCGCGTATCGTGGTGCGGGTCAACGACGAGGAGGCCGAGCCGGGGGTACCGGGTGTCGATATCTACACCCTGACCAAGTACACCCGCTCCAACCAGAACACCTGCATCAACCAGCGTCCGCTGGTGCGCCCGGGCAACGCCATCGCCAAGGACGACGTGCTGGCGGACGGTCCCTCCACCGACATGGGCGAACTGGCCCTGGGCCAGAACCTGCGGGTCGCCTTCATGCCCTGGAACGGCTACAACTTCGAGGACTCGATCCTGATCTCGGAGCGGGTCGTCCAAGAGGATCGCTTCACCAGCATCCACATTGAGGAACTGACCTGCCTGGCGCGGGATACCAAGCTGGGGCCAGAGGAGATCACGGCCGATATCCCCAACGTCGGCGAGTCGGCCCTGGCCAAGCTCGACGAGTCGGGCATCGTCTATGTGGGTGCCGAGGTCCGTGACGGCGACATCCTGGTGGGCAAGGTCACCCCCAAGGGCGAGACTCAACTCACCCCCGAGGAGAAGCTGCTGCGGGCGATCTTCGGTGAGAAGGCCTCCGACGTGAAGGACACCTCGCTGCGGCTGCCCTCGGGCATGACCGGCACGGTGGTGGACGTGCAGGTCTTCACCCGCGACGGCGTGGAGCGCGACGCGCGCGCCCAGCAGATCCAGGACCAGGAACTCGATCGGGTGCGCAAGGACTTCGCGGACCAGGCGCGCATCATGGAGAACGACACCTTCCAGCGCGTCGAGCGGATGCTGATCGGCAAGATCGCCGATGGCGGTCCGGGGACCCTGAAGCCCGGCGCCAAGATCACCAAGACCTATCTGCAGGACATCACCGAGAAGGGATCGCGCGACCGCTGGTTTGAGATCCGGATGCACAGCGAGGAAATCGCCCTGCAACTGGAGGCGGTTGCCAACCAGATCAAACTGCAGCGCGAGGAGTTCCGCGACCGCTACGAGGTCAAGAAGCGCAAGATCGCGGCCGGCGACGACCTGGCCCCGGGCGTGCTCAAAATGGTCAAGGTCTATGTGGCGGTCAAGCGGCGCATCCAGCCGGGTGACAAGATGGCCGGACGCCACGGCAACAAGGGCGTGGTCTCCAAGGTCGTCCCGGTGGAGGATATGCCCTTCTCCGCCGACGGCGAGCCGGTCGACATCGTACTCAACCCGCTCGGCGTGCCCTCGCGTATGAACGTGGGTCAGATCCTGGAGACCCACCTGGGTTGGGCCGCCAATGGGTTGGGCGTGAAGATCGAGCGCCTGCTGCGCTCCCAGACCGCGGTGGCCGAACTGCGCGAGTTCCTCGACAAGGTCTACAACACCAGCGGTCGCAAGGAGGATCTGGCGAGCTTCACGGACGAGGAGATCCTGGAACTGTCCCGCAATCTGGTGAAGGGCGTGCCCTTGGCGACCCCGGTCTTCGACGGTGCCACCGAGGACGAGATCCGCTACATGCTGGCACTCGCCGAGCGCGACAACAGCGCCCAGGGTATCCCCTGCGGCCAGAGTCTGCTGCGCGATGGGCGCACCGGTGACGCCTTCGAGCGCCCGGTGACGGTGGGCTACATGTATATGCTCAAGCTCAACCACTTGGTCGATGACAAGATGCATGCCCGCTCCACCGGCCCCTACAGCCTGGTGACCCAGCAACCGCTGGGCGGCAAGGCGCAGTTCGGTGGTCAGCGCTTCGGGGAGATGGAGGTCTGGGCCCTGGAGGCCTACGGCGCCGGCTACACCCTCCAGGAAATGCTCACGGTCAAGTCGGACGATGTGAACGGACGCACCAAGATGTACAAGAACATCGTCGACGGCGACCACCGCATGGAGGCCGGGATGCCGGAATCCTTCAACGTGTTGGTGAAGGAAATCCGCTCGCTCGGGATCAACATCGAACTGGAACAGGACTGAACGTAGGAGCGGCGGCTAACCCCGCCGCGACTCACTCGACCCATCGGCCCGCGGGCGGGCCTCCTACGTCAAGCTGGGAGATCGTGAATTGAAAGACCTTCTCAAGATTATCAAGCAGCAGGGCCAGGCCCTGGAATTCGACGCGATCAAGATCGGGCTGGCCTCGCCCGAGATGATCCGTTCCTGGTCCTTCGGTGAGGTGAAGAAGCCCGAGACCATCAACTACCGCACCTTCAAACCGGAGCGCGATGGGCTCTTCTGCGCCAAGATCT
>CAILVI010000157.1 GCA_903837595.1 uncultured Thiodictyon sp. | reverse complement strand
CAGATGGTCGATGTGCATCTGCCGACCACCGATGGACGCACGCTGATCTTGAGCCGCTACACCGAGCCGGAACCCGACCAGTAACTGCTGCTCGACCGGCTGCATCTCCGCCTGCCCGAGCAACCGCCACCGAGGATTACTGCCGCGCTCCAAACCCCTATACACTAATCGCTGTGTAGTGCCGACCTTGGCCCCTGCGGTGAAGGCCAAACAATGGGTTACGCGAAAAATGGGCGCGAATAGTCGAAGACGGGATAGTGCGCGCCGCCGGGCGGGTCGCACCGGAGGAACGTCGCGTCTACGCGATCGCGCCGAAGTTTGAAGGCTATATCGAGCGTCTGGATGTCAATGCGACCGGGTCAGTCGGTGGATGCTGGTCAGCCCCTGTTCGCGGTCTACAGTCCCGACCTAATTGCTGCTCAGCGCGAATACATCTTTGTCGCGCAGAGCCACCAGACACACCGGCCCGACGACAAAGAGGAACATGCTTGCACCCTGAAGATGGAAACGTCCGAATTGACCCGGTTGCGCAATTGGGACATCTCGGATGATCAGTTGCAGGCGCTGGAGAAATCCGGAAAGCCGCCCCGGACGCTCACCTTCCGTTCGCCTGTCAGTGGGGTCGTCATTGAGAAGAAGGCGGTGCAGGGCATGCGCTTCTTGGCGGGGGAAGAACTCTATCGGGTCGTCAACCTCTCCACGATTTGGGTGCTTGCCGATGTCTTCGAGCAGGGGTTTGACCTGGACCACCGCGCAGGCCAGCTCCGGCGCCGGGCGGTCCTCCGGGAACAAGGCCATCTGCGTGGCAGCGCCCTGATCCTCATCAAGACTTCGATGGAGCGGCACCAGGCGGCCCGGTGGGGGTCGTTGATCTCCCCCAAATACAAACACGTGGCGCTGCACCACCCGTCCGCTGGCCACGCGACGGCTCTCCACCACGCTCCAGTAGCGGTGCTTTTTGCCGTCTTTCTTACGTGCTTTTGATCGCAGGAACATCCCAATAGTGTCCGCGCAACCGCCATCCGGCTCAAGGACCAAGGTCTGCACTACAGACGCTTTCGCACGACCCGCTCTAGCTCACTCAATCACTTACCCCAACACCAAGGGCCAAAATGGGCCTAAAATGGCAAAATCCTGGGTCGAATAGTCGAAGCCGGGTTAGGCGAGGTGTAGTAAGGCTGCAATCTCAGGCTAGAACGGATTGGCCGTGTTTGCCGGAGCCGGAGGGGCCGCAGATGAAGACCAGGTCACCCGCGACCAGGGTGAGGCTAACCGGCGCAAGAACGCGGGGGCGGACACCGTTCCTGCGGAGGCTGGCCACTATCTACGCCGGAATACCATTTCATACACATGATGGCCGAGCCGTTCGCCCCGCTGCTCGAAGCGGGTCAGGGGACGGGCGTCCGGGCGCGGAGCAAAGTGGCCTGGCTCGACGGTGTTCTCGAAGGGCGAGCCGGTGGCCTCCAGGACCCCGAGCATCTGTGCCGCGTAGTGCTCCCAATCCGTGGCCGCGTGGAAGACCCCGCCGGGGGCCAGGACCCGGGCAAGCAGGTCGAGAAAGGCCGGTGTCAGGATACGGCGCTTGTGGTGTCGCTGCTTGGGCCAGGGGTCCGGGAAGAAGAGTTGGACCCGCGCCACAGATCCCGGCAGGAGGCCGTGGTTGAGCACATCCACCGCGTCGTGACGGATCACCCGCAGGTTCCCGAGCCTGCGGCGTTCAATTTCCAAGAGCAGATGGCCAACCCCGGGACCGTGAACCTCCACCCCCAGCCAGTTTTGCCGCGGTTCGGCCGCAGCCATCGCCGCCAGACTATCCCCGTTGCCGAAACCGATCTCGAGCACCACAGGGGCTGCGTTGCCGAAGAGCGCCGCCGGGCTGAGAGGTGTCCCTGGCGTCCAGTCCACCCCGTAGCTAGGCCACAGGTGGACAAAGGCGCGCTCCTGCGCCGCCGTGAGTCGCCCTTGGCGCAGCACGAAACTGCGCACGGGACGGTGTCGGTCGGTGGCGGCAAGAGCCTGGCCTTGGCCTAGCACTTCACCATTATCAGCTTTTGGTTCGTCGGATTGGTTCAAGGGCGTGAAATCATCGTAAAGTGGACAGGGAGCACACAAGAGTCTTGCGGTCCAGAGGGCGGGCTTCATCGCGCCGCGTCCACCAGCGCAACTCGGCAGCTGGGATGGTGGATGCGCTGCGCGTATCGACCCTACAGTATAGGGATGCCCATGGAACCCGAGCAACACCGGGTTGACCAGGGTGGGGCGGCTGTCAAGCGCGTCGTGGCCCGTGTCGGGGACGACGAAAAGCCGCGCGTTTGGCAGGGGGCGGTAGATATCAATGGTGTGATCAAGGCGGGTGAGGTCGTGGTCGCCGACCATAAGCAGCACGGGTTGGTGGATGGTAGCGAGCAGCGCTGGGTCAGGTCCTGCTCTGTGGGCGCGTGCAGACACAGTTCCCGGAGCTTGGCCGCAGTCCTCGTCGGGGACTGCGCCGCCGCATCGCGGGCGGCTAGAGCGCGTCCAGATGGTCCTGCGGCAGCCCTGCGGGTGAGATAGTCGCGCCGCTCACGACCAGTCGGTTGACCAGTTCCGGGTAGCCGATGGCGAACATCAGGCCGAGGATGCCGCCGTGGCTGAACGCAATCATGTCGTTGGACATGACTCCGAGCACGCGCAACAGGGCGGCGGTGTCCTCCATCATCGGGTCATACCGAAGCGCCCCCAGCAACTCCGGCGCGTGGCCCTGACCGACCTGGTCGGGGGCGATCAGCTCATGTCCGGCGTCGATCAGCCGGTCGATCTGGTTCTGGAAGTCGTGCTCGCCAGCGTTACCGCGACCATGCAGGAGCACCACCGGTGAGCCGGTCCCGGCGCGCAGATAGTAGACCCGATGGCCGTTGACCTTGGTCCGGTGTCCCGCGCCCGCCGCCACCGGCAGCAGTAAGGCTGCGGCGAATAGCAGCAGGCGCCGGGGCAATTTGGAGGGGTGGGGAGGGCTGTTCATAGACGGGTATCTTGGGGGAGCGGGTCGCTTGCGGCAAGCGGCAACGGCGGCAGACGATATTGTGCGCAAAGGAGGCTGAAATGCCCTTGGAGGCACGCCGGGCTGGTGCGGGGGGCCCATCGGCAGTGCAGGGAGGCGTCCGACCGACCAGGCATTGCTGCGCCTTGCAGAGAGGGTCGGCCGGGACTGCGCCGCGGGCGCGGCGGGCTATTTTTGATGGGAGCTGCCGCCTTGCCGAGGAGGCATTGGGTCTAATCTTGGTCGCTGCGCAGGTAACTTGCTGAGGTCGCACTAACCGTAGCGCACAGTTTGCCTGAACACGCGGCCCTGAAGCGGATTATCGCAGCCATGGCACCCGTGTGCGGCCTGACCTGCCTGAGGGCCGCCGAGAAGGACGGCTTGATCGGGGAGTTGTGGGCGCGCGTCGGCGCGCTGACGGGGATGGTGGCGGAACGGCAAGGTCGGCTGGCGAAAAGTGGCCGCGGTTCCGACAAGCCGCCGTTCGCGGATGGGTTGAACAAACCCGGGCCGACGTCGCTGCGGCGAGTGGGTGAGATGCCGACGTGAGGCCAAAAGGGCACGCTGGCCATTCCCTGAAGGGCGTGGCGAAGCGGGTTCTGATTGAAGCGCATGGTCCGGCAAGCCATTACAATGCCTGTGATCGCCCTTTGCGTAGTGCGACGGCTTCTCTTGAATGTTCCACGTGGAACTCCAAGAATTCGTTGGCGCAATCTGATCCGTGCATCCAAGCTGGGCATCTCCACCACAGGGGGCTCAAGTGCCCAACTCGTCTTAGCGCGCGGGCTTTCACCTAAATTCACGTGCTCCCCCTTCGCCTGCCAATGCTGCCACCACGGCCCCTGAGATTCCGCCTATCTCGGCTCCAAGCTTCTTGACTGTGGAACGCGCGGGATCGCCCTCCCCGCTAGCCCGTCTTCGACTATTCGCGCCTATTTTTCACGTAACCCATTGGTTGGCTTGCACCGCAGGGGCAAAGGTCGGCACTACACAGCGATTAGTGTATGGAAGCTTGGTGAGCGGCAGTAATCCTCGGTGGGGGTTGCT
>CAILVI010000156.1 GCA_903837595.1 uncultured Thiodictyon sp. | reverse complement strand
CTCCGCCTGGCCGCCCATCTGCTGACGCCCGCCGATCGATGACGAAGACCGTTCCCCAGCGCCGGTCCGGACGGCCGGGGCGACAGCCGCCACCCCGGCGCGTGAGCCTAGTGGCACTTGGCCATGGGCATATCGACGATAGAGGCGTAATGCCCGTTTCTCGTGCGCACCGTCACGCACTGCGAGCCGTTGCTCCACTTATTGCCGGCTACAAAGTTATAGCCGCGGCTTTGCAGCTCGGTCTCGCCGCCGGCGGCCCTGGCGCCGACCAGGTCCTTGAGCCCCGCGGCCCCCGAGCCCCCGCGTGCCGATTGGCTTGCGCCCGATTGCCCACCGCCGCCGCAGTCGAGCATAGTTACGTCGACGATGGATTTGTAGTGCCCGTTCGTGGTGCGCACCGTGACGCAATGCGAGCCCTTCTTCCAATTCGTATAGGCGCTGTCTCCCCCCTTTGCTGCCGGACGCGTAGGTGTAACCGCGGCTTTGCAGTTCGGACTCGCCGCCGGCTGCGCGCGCTCCGACCAGGTCCTGAAGGTCCTTCGCGCCGCCCGCACCCGAGCCGGTCTGACTCGTGCCGCTGTGCTTGCCCGCCGCGTTGATGGCGATTGCGCCGGCCGCCACGGTGGCCGTGCCGATGGCGATCTTCTCGGCCGTGCTCAACCCCTTGGGCTTGGGACCGCTGTACTCGGCGGCGGTCACGTGGCGGTCCTTGACCTCACAGGTCCAGGGGTGCCTATCCCCGTCGACCTTGGTCTGACCCTGCACCTTGAAATGCAGCGCCCCGTCGTTGAGGCGCTGCACCGTGGCATCGCGCAGGTCGGTGAGCTTGTATTCGCTGCGGATGCGGCTCTCGCAATCGCGGATCGCGTCATTTCCGTCGTAGGAGGCGAATGCCGCGCCAGGCAGCGCCAGAGTCAGCAGCCCGATGATCGGGACAGAAAGGGACTTGGTCTGATGCATACACAACTTTTGGTCTGAGATCAAGGGATTGGGGTTAGGGCCTGGCGCTGGCGGTTCGCCGGCCTGGGTGGGGAGAGGGCCGCGGTCTGGGCGGGCAAGACCGCGGACTCTTCGCCGGTCCATGTTAGAGCCAGCAGAGGCTGGACGAAATCGGGACTTGTCAGTAAGGAGTTTCCTGACCGGGGCGCGCCCCTGATGCGGCGACCGGCCTGCTGCGTGGCTTGCTGCAATCGCCTTCGTTTGTAATGATGCCAGTCCCGCAAAGAACCCGAGACCGCCCGGTCGGAGCCCCCGTGGTCGCCGCCAAGTGCACGCCGTTACTCGCCATTGCACTGCTGTGGCTGCTGGTGCTGGGCGCGCCGTGCCCCGCTGACACCGGCGCGTCGACGGACCTGCTGAGCGCGCCCGAACGGTCGTGGCTCGCCGCCCATCCGCGCATCGTGCTGGGGGTCGGTGCTGACTGGGCGCCCTGGGTGATCCCGGCCGGCAACGGTCAGATCACCGGCTACGCCGCGGATCACCTGCAACTCCTGGAGACCAAGCTCGGCATCCAGATCGCGCTTCACGCCGGGCCCTGGCATGACATGGTGCAGGAGGCCGAGGCTGGCCGTCTCGATGGGCTGACCTTGGCGGCAGCGCTCCCGGAGCGCCGGGACCACTTCAATTTCACCGCGGACTTCCACACCGCCCAGGTCTTCGTCTACCTCCGCGAAGGCGACCCGCTGCCGGCGCCGGGGCTCGCCGGCCTGGCGGGCCGGCGCGTCGGCTACCTGAGCGAGGTACTGCGCGAGCGCAAGCTGTTGGCCACGCAGCCGTCCATCAAGGCCGTTCCCTTCCCCAGTCAGGCGGCGCTGGCCCAGGCCCTGTTGACCGGGACTGTGGATGCAGCCATCGGCTCCTATGGCCTGGAGTACTGGCGGGCGAGCAACGGGGTGCTCGGCTTTGCCCCCAGCCGGATGCTGGCGGAGGGGCCGGCGCGCCTGGGGATCTCCATCCGCAAGGACTGGCCGGAACTGGTCGGCATCCTCAACAAGGGTCTCGCGGCGATCACCGAGGCGGAGTCGGCCGCCCTGAATCGGCGCTGGTTTGGGCGTATGGACGCCCTGCGGGCGGACCCGTCCCGGCTGGAGCTGACCCGCGAGGAGCAGGCCTGGATCGCCGCCCATCCGGTGGTCCGGGTCGGCCTGGACCCGCGCTGGGCGCCGGTCGAGTTCCTCGACGAGCAGCTTAAGCCCCAGGGCATCTCGGTGGCCTACCTCGGCGAGATGGCACTGGATCTCGGGCTGCGCTTCGAGTTCGTGCCGACCGCGTCCTGGTCGCAGACCCTCCAGCAGTTCGACCAGGGTCGGTTGGACCTCTTGCCGGCGACCGCGGTGACCCCCGCGCGCCGGCAGCGCTTTGAGCTGACCGAGCCCTATCTGGCCTTCCCCGCGGCGATCTTCTCGGCGGCGGACGTCGCCTATCTGGGCGGCATCGAGGCGCTCCACGGCCAGGTCGTCGCGGTCGTCGATGCAGAGTCGGTGCACGAGTGGCTGCGCGAGCAGCATCCGGACATTCGGTTGCTGCCCGTGCCGGACACGCCCGCGGCCTTGCGGGCAGTCACAAGCGGGGAGGCCTTCGCCTTCGTCGGCAATCTCGCGACCACCAGCTACTACATCGGCGCCTCCGGCCTCACCGAGGTCAAGGTCCTCGGGGAGACCCCGTTCGTGTACCGCCTGGGCATGGCGGTGCATCGCGACGCGCCGGTGCTGCGGGCGATCCTGCAAAAGGGCCTGGACGCGCTCCCGCGCCACGACCGCGATGCGATCTACCACAACTGGGTCTCCATCCGTTACCGCCACGAGACGGACCTGGGGCTCCTGTGGCGCGTGCTCGCAGCCGCGGCCCTGCTCACCGCCCTGATCGGCTGGTGGGCGCTGCGCCTGTCGCGCGAGGTGGCGCGGCGGCGCCGGGCCGAGGTGGCGCTGGTGGCGGCCAAGGAGGCCGCCGAAGCGGCCAATCGGGCCAAGGGGACTTTCCTCACCAGCATCAGCCACGAACTGCGCACCCCCTTGAACCTGGTCCTGGGCTTTGCCGCCCTGCTGCACGATCTGCCCAACGGCGAGCGCGAGCGCGGCTGGATCGCGTCGATCGGCGCCGCGGGCAAGGCCCTGGCGCACCAGATCGACGATCTGCTCGACCTGGCCCGCGGCGAGGCCGGAGCGCTGCGGATCAGGCTCGGCCCGGTGGACCTGCACGGGCTCCTCGGGGAGGTGGCCGCGATGTTCAGCCAGCGGGCGGCGAACCAGGGGCTGGCGCTGCGGGCGCAGATCGACCCGCCGCTCCCCACCGCCCTGCGTCTCGACGCGGCCCGGGTGCGCCAGGTGCTGGTGAATCTGGTCGGCAACGCGGTCAAGTTCACCCCGACCGGCGCCATCGAGATCAGCGCGTCGGTGGCACCGCTGGCCGACGTGGGAGCGCGGCTGCGCATCGCCGTCACGGACTCGGGCCCCGGCATTGCGCCGGCCGAGCGGGAGCGGATCTTCGAGCCCTTCACCCAGGGCGCCGCGGCGCGGCTGGCCGAGGGCGCCGAGGGGGCCGGCGGTGCGGGCCTGGGCCTCGCCATCAGCCGGCGCCTGGCGCTCGCCATGGGCGGCGACCTCCGGGTGGAGGGCGCGCCGGGCGGCGGCAGCACCTTCGCTCTCGAGCTGCCGGCCGAGGCGGTGGCCATGGAGCGCGCGCCGCCCCCGGCCGAGCTGCCCGCGGCACCGGGATCGGCACCGGGCCCGGCCCCCGCCCGCATCCTGATCGTCGACGACAGCGCCCCCACCCGCGCCCTGCTCAAGGAGATCCTGGGCGGTCTGCCCGGCGAGCCGCTGGAGGCCGGCGACGGCGCGCAGGCCCTGGCCCTCGCCACCACCCGCCCGCCGGACCTGATCCTGCTCGACATCGGGCTGCCCGGGATGGACGGCATCGCCACCTGCCGCGCCTTGAAAGGTCAGCCCGCCACCCGCGCCATACCGGTCGTCTTCCTCACCGGGCGCGATGACGAACCCGGCATCCTCGAGGCCTTCCAGGCCGGCGGCGCGGACTATGTAGTCAAACCCTTCGAGCCGCGCATCCTGTTGGCCCGGGTCCGCACCCACCTCGCCCTGGCCACCCTGTCGCGCGGCCTGGAGCGTAGCCTGGGCGAGCGCACCCAGGCGCTGACGGACGCCAATGCGCGGCTGCGCCGCCTGGCCCTGGACCTGTCGCTGCTCAAGGAGGCGGAACGCGCCCAGTTGGCCAGCGAGTTGCACGACAGCCCCATGCAGAAGCTCGCCCTGGCGCAACTGCAGCTCGGCTCCGCCTCCCGCGGTTGCGACCGCGAGGCGAGCCAGGCCCTGCTGGCGGGCATCGAGCTGCTGCGCGAGGGGATCGCCGAGCTGCGCACGCTGCAGTTCGACCTGAGCCCGCCGGTGCTGGAGCAGAAGGGGCTGCCCGCCGCCCTGGAGTGGCTGGCCGCGAGCACCCAGGCGCGCTGGGGCATCCCCATGACCTACACCCTGGCGGGCCCCCCGCCCACGCTGGGCCGCGAGCTGTCGGTGATCCTGTTCCAGTCCGCCCGGGAGCTGGTCTACAACCTCATCAAGCATGCCCAGGCCCGCCGCGGGGCCATCGGGCTCACGACCGACCCCGCGGGGCTCAGGCTGAGTGTCGAGGACGACGGGGTGGGTTTCGCTCTGGATTTCACCGGGGGTTGCGTCGGGGGTTTCGCCACGGGTTCTACGGGGCGGGTGCCGGGGGCCGAGGCGACGGCGGACCCCGGTCAGGGTGGGCGCTTCGGACTCTACAGCGTGCGCGAGCGCATCGCCTTGCTCGGAGGCCGCCTCGACATCGCGGCGCTTGCCCCGGGCAGCCGCGTGACCATCTGCCTGCCGCGGGGAGCGCTGCCCGTGTAAGCTAGTGCGGCAGGCCGCAAATTCCGCGACCGCTTCCGGCGATTTTCGTTGTCGTTGTCGTAATCGAGCGGCGCGGGTGGCGACACTGGACTGAGGCTCTTTCAGCGTCTTTTCTTTGCCTTTACATCAGGCGCAAGATGTACTTAGCATAGTTCCGAAGCATCCGCTAATTCCCTCCCCGGAGCCCGCTCATGAACGCCGTCGATCTGATCGCCCATGAAGCGACCGAACTGCCCGAAGCCCTGCAGGCCGAGGTCCTGGACTTCATCGGCTATCTCAGAACGCGCCACCCCCAGGCCCCCGCGGCTACCGCCAGCGACGCCAGGTTGGCCGACTTGATGGCCTTTTTCGCGCCCTACCGAAAGGACTTTGGCTGCTTCGTCTTCGATCGGGACGAAGCCAATGCCCGGTAGCTTCATCGACTCCAATGTCGTCCTCGTCGCACAGCGTTTCGGCTTCTCGTACTACGACAGCCTGATCGTCGCCGCAGCCCAGGAAGCCGGCTGCGATACCGTCTATTCCGAGGACTTGCAGCACGGACAGGTCGTCGGCCCCGGGTTGACCGTCGTCAACCCGTTTCTCGCACCCGTCGATCTATGAGCCACCTGATCGGTCGGCAGGGTGCGGGCCGCCGATCTGTCCGCCGTGAACCGCTGCCGAGCCAGGTAATTCCGGGGACAGGGAATTCCGGGGACAGTTTACTCAATTCGGTCGGCGTGGCCAGCGGAGAGATAAGTAAACTGTCCCCGGAACTCGCTATAATGTACGGACTTCCCGTCCAATTCACCCCGGGCTTCGCCATGATCGAAACCACCTACAGCCAGGCGCGCGAGCAACTGAAGACGCTGATGGATCGCGCGGTCAACGACCGCGAGGTGATTGTGGTCCGACGCCGCAGCGGCGCTGCCGTCGCCATCATCGCGGCCGACGAGTTGGAGAGCCTAACGGAGACGGCGCACCTGCTGCGCTCGCCGAGGAATGCCGAGCGCCTGCTCGCCGCGCTGGCCAGTGCCCGCCAGGGCGCAGGCGAGTCCATGTCGGTCGAGGCGCTCGCCCAAGCGGTGGGACTTGAAGATTGAGCCGCCGCGGCTCGCCGTCTTTCAGCCGGGTTTCATCGAGGACTTGCAATACTGGGTCGCCACAGACCGCCGCACGGCAAAGCGCCTGCTTGATCTGGTGCAGGCCGTGTTACGAGAGCCCTTCGCGGGCATCGGCAAACCGGAGCCGCTGAAATATCTGGGCGGGGATGTCTGGTCGCGCCGCATCACCGCGGAGCACCGCTGCGTCTACCTGGTCAAGCATGACCGCGTCGAGTTTCTTCAAGGGCGATTCCACTACTGACGGCCTGGGAGCGGCGAGTTGAGTGATAAAGGGCCTAGCTCTATTAAATTCAGGCTGAAACAAACTCGCCTGCGTCCGGTGGATTGAATTGAGCCAGGCCCCTTTTTGTGCCCCTTGTTGCCTGCTTTTTTCCGATTGCGCATGCGCGTTTGCGGTTCATCCGGGAGGAAGTCCGGAGTAATCGTCGTACGTCCCCGATTTTCGCGATTCGGAAATGCCCTTCACCATGGCCGGATCAGCGAAGACGGGAAATGGAAGGGACTCCGGGTCAGTGTCTCAGCGACGCGCGATGGTCGCGAGTTACGGTCGCTTATCGCTGTCCGCTCCCGCTTTACCACCAGTTAAGTAAACGGAGAGTAAGCCGAGTCCTTACGGTCGCGTAGGCTGAAGTTTGTATTCTCTGTTTGCCGCCTGGTTTCCCGGCGGTGCCACGCTATCTCAGCCATACGACAGTTCGCTCTCGACTCCTCGCAGAACCGGACTTGGAGTGTTACACCATCCGGCTCCCAGTTTGAGTCTTCCACCATGGAATAGGGTAAAGGTCATGGACGATGCG
>CAILVI010000155.1 GCA_903837595.1 uncultured Thiodictyon sp. | reverse complement strand
TACGGCATTTTCAAGGGTGAGCGCCACCCCTACCGGAAGGCGTATTGGCGCAAACACAACCCGCTCCAGGCCATCGCCTACCTGGCACTGAAGATCATCCTGTTCCCGCTCATCTGGGCCTCCGGGATCATCTATTTACTGTATTTTGTCTGGGGTGATACCCCCGGTGCGGCGATCTGGTTGGAGCGGGTGGCCCTGGTCCACACCGCCACCGCGTATGCGATCCTGGCCTTCGTGATCACGCACGTCTATATGCTGACCATCGGGTCTTTCCTGCACCATGTCGCCCCCATGGTGACCGGCTTCGACGACGTCGACCTGAGCCCAGAGGAGGAGGCCTACCTCGTCAAGGACGAGCCCGGCCGCATTCGTTGACGCCATTGTTGTGTTGATATCCTCGCCCAGGAGCACAACCATACGCACGATCTATCCACACGAGTTGCTTCAGAGAGCTACAGATGGTAACCATACGCAAACCGATCCAAGGTCAGCCATTCAACGATGTGTTGAACGAACTGCATGCACACGCGATCACGGGGGTACCGGACGAGTCCGACCCCTTTATCCTGGACGAGCTGGAGCGCGAATATATTGCCTACGCCCTTGCAATCTACTATCAGTGCGATCACTGTCAAGTGCATCATGGAAAAGCGATCGACCGGTTGCGTTCGCAAGGCGAGACGCCGCCGTGGGAATGGCGTGAAGAATTCATCAAGACCATTCTGTTTCTGCGTACGAATCGCCACGATATATCGGATGCCGAGTGGGAGGGATGGCTCAAAGCATGGCGGGGCTACGCGGTCCATGTCCACTATCGACACCCGGGCCTCGCGTGCTATGTGGCCTACGCGATCGGCATTGCCCGCCATGACCAAGTGTTGATGGATCTTGCATTCGGGTCGATCAGCGGAAATAATGAAGACAATGATGATCTGCTGGGCATAATCCGCGACATCGACCGCCTCGTGGTCTTTATGAAGGCGGCGACCTCGAAAAACCGTACTGATCCGATCATTCGCGCCCAGCTTCGCACGCGCGGGATCATGGTCTGAGCCATCTGCAACACTCTCGGTGTAGCCGAAAGGTGTCCTCCTTATGTATCCTTTGGTGGGCGCGAAAAACCTGATAAACCACTTCCAGCGCCCCCTGCGCCACTTGATCGCAGACAGCGGGGCTAACGTTTGAACCGGAACGGCAGAGTTTGGCGCCCGCGGCTGCACCTGGCGGGCGACAGGGAGCCCAAGGCTCGGGCCTTGGACCCCAGGCTGGGATCAGAAAAACAATCCGGTCATGGGTGAGGAGGCGGAGGCGAAGCGCTTGGGGGTCATGCGTCCGGCGAGGTAGGCCTCGCGCCCCGCCTCGATGGCCTTGCGCATGGCGCGTGCCATGAGCACCGGGTCCCGGGCAGCGGCGAGGGCGGTGTTCATCAGCACCCCGGCGCAACCCAGTTCCATGGCCACCGCGGCATCAGAGGCGGTGCCTACTCCGGCGTCCACTAAGACCGGAACCTTGGCGTTCTCCACGATGGTGAGGATGTTCAGCGGATTACGGATGCCGAGCCCGGAGCCGATCGGAGCCGCCAAGGGCATCACTGCGACGCAGCCCAAATCTTCCAACCGCTTGGCAATGATGGGGTCATCATTGGTGTAGACCATGACGTCGAATCCCTCCTTGACCAGGGTCTCGGCTGCCGCGAGGGTGGCAACCACGTCCGGGAACAGGGTCTTCGCGTCCCCCAGGACCTCCAGCTTCACCAGATTGTGGCCGTTCAGGAGTTCACGGGCCAGGCGACAGGTGCGCACCGCGGAATCAACGTCGTAGCAGCCGGCGGTGTTGGGCAGGATCGTATAGCGCTCGGGAGGCAGTACGTCCAGGATATTGGGTTCCCCGGGGGTCTGGCCGATGTTCGTGCGACGCACGGCGATGGTGATGATCTGCGCGCCGCTCGCCTCAATCGCACTGGCGGTTTCGGTCAGGTCCTTGTATTTGCCGGTACCGACGAGGAGGCGGGAGCTGTATTCCTTGCCGGCGATAGTTAAGCGATCGGATTGGGCGAGGGTTTGGGACATGAGGGGAGGTTTCCGCTGAACGAGAATGGGTTGCTTGAACGTGATTAAACCCGCGATTCCCGGTTTTTCCGGAGTCGTTGATGCGCGAGTGTCGGGGAAAAGGCGACAACAATGCTACTTCATGGTGTGATACTGGGGTGCAGGGTGCATTATTTATTGAATTGACTTGGTCAGGGAAAAAGCCCCGCGGACATCTCCGACCGAATAACCACGGGCACGATCCCGTGGATATGCCTGGTCCAAGGCCGTGGCGACCTGCGGTGTGATTTGCTTGCCGTGGCAGGCGAGACAGAGTTCGCCGGTCGGGATCGCCTTCATGAAGCGGAATTTCCTGGCACCATTCTGTTCCACCACCTCCGCGAAGGCCATGGTCTCGACGGGCTCACCGGCCGCCTTGCGCTCATCGAACTTACTCAATACCTGCTGTTCCCAGGCGTCCGGCCGCCCGATTTTGGCGTTGCGCCATTTGAGACTCACCCGCCGGACATCCCAGCCGGATTTAGCGGATATCTGGGCGGCGATTTCCGGTGCCCGGTCCTTGCAGATCCCAATGGCCTCAATGGGGCCGCCGGCCTTGATGCCTGCCTCTAGTTCGCTCCTCAGGGTGCTGGCAAATTCCTGAGTCAATGCCTTGGCCTGCGCCAGGTTCGGATTGGGGGTAGTGGACGAGACCGGCGATACCGCTGGTTCCGCGGCCAGAGGTCCGGCAGCGAGCAGTAAAGCGACTGTGACGATGGTGATCGGACGCATGGCAAGGCTCTCAGAGGTTAATTGACTAAAATGGCAATGACGAGATCAGCATTCTTGGAGAGGATAATTCGTCCTTGTGGGTGAGTGCCTCGCCCACCGTGGTGAATGAACCACAGACCAGTAGACAGTCGCCCGGCGCGGATGTCGCGAGGGCCTCGTCCAAGGCCGACCGGACCGTGGGGTATACCTCAAGCGTAGCTCCAGGGAGGGCGTCGGCCAGCCGCTCCACCAGCTGCGCCGTTGGCATGGCGCGGGCATCCCCGCTTGCGGTCAAGTACCAGGTGTCTACGAGCGAACTCAGGGGCGTGGTCACGGACTCCGGGTCCTTATCCGCCGGCACGCCGAATACCGCCCGCACCTTACCGGGACAGTTAAATCCACGCAGATTCGTTGCCAGGGCCAAGGCGGCTTCTTGATTATGCGCGACATCCAGTATCCAAGTGACATCACCCGCAAGAACCTGGAAATGACCCGGCAGGCGGGCGCGTCCGAGACCCGTGCGAATGGCAGCCATCGGTACCGGGAGCCGCGCCCGCAGGACGCGCAAGGCAGTGATCGCGGCAGCCGCATTATAGTGCTGGAAGGTACCGCGCATCGCCGGCGTCGGCAGGGACAGGCGCTCACCATCCGCCCCTGTCCAGACCCAGCCGCTGCCCTCGGTGGCCGTTTCGCAGCTGAGTTCCCGGCCCATTTGGAGTACGTTTGCACCCAAGGCTTGTGCCGCGGCACGCAGGGCCGCGGGGGCATCCGGCTGACCGATGATGGCCGGCCGGTCGGCGCGGAAGATCCCCGCTTTCTCAAGGGCGATGGCGTCCAGGGTGTCACCGAGCTGGGCCTGATGGTCGTGGCCGATTGAAGTCACCACCGAGCAATCCGCGTCGAGCAGATTTACCGCGTCGAGCCGTCCGCCCAAACCCACCTGAAGAATCACCAGGTCCGGCGCGACGCGCGAAAAAAGGTCCAATGCCGCCAGGGTCCCGAACTCGAAATAGGTGAGCGGCGTGGTCCCGCGCGCCTGATTGACCCGGACAAATGCCTCGCAGAGGTCCACATCCGACGCCGCTGCGCCGCCGATGCGCACCCGCTCGTTGTAGCGCAGCAGATGCGGGGAGCTGTAACAGCCCGCGGTATAGCCCGCGGCATTGACAATCGCCTCGAGGTAAGCCGCGCAGGAGCCCTTGCCATTGGTGCCACCAACCGTGATGATGAGACAATCGAACTGAGCAGGGCCGAGTCTTGACCAGACCTCCCGCACCCGCTCCAAACCGCATCCGATGCGATTCTCGGCCAGGGTGGTCTGCCAGGCGAGCCATTCTTCCAGGGTCCACTGGTCAGACGCGTTCATGGTCGCGGCGAGACTGACAGGAGGTCCTGCAAGTCCTTGTCGTTGGTCATTGTCATTAGTGGCAACGCAGCTGTTCTATAGCAATCTGGCGAATACTCAGGGGGAAGCAAATTTAGCCGACACATCGGTTAGAGTCAGTGACTTTGTCACGCAGCGTGCGCCAGAACGGGCGGCGAGCGGGATCGATCAGCCGCGGCCAGCCCGGCCCATTCCACGTCCTCAGCCGCGCCACCGAACATCTCCCTGCCCACGCCAGCCGCCGACCCACCGGCACAGGCCGCCGTCGGACTCGCGCCCTGGTTGCCTCGGGCCGAAGCCCGCTCCGCCTGTGGTTGGAGCAACCACCCCCTGAACTGACGCGGTCACTGCACCCACGTTACCGAAAACGCCTTCAATGACACAAATATCCGCATCCGCCAGGACGGTTGCCGCCGTTGGTCCGCAGCGCCCGGTCATCAGCACCTGCACCCCTTGAGCAAGGACCCACTGGGCGGCCTGGGTTTCAGCCGCGTCGACTGCTTCGCGAAAGGGGTTGGCGGTCGCCTTCACGGCAGTCGAATCGGTGTCGACAATCACGAAATAGGCGCAGCGCTCGAAGCTGGGGTCCACGCTGGAATCCAATCCAGTACCGGTCGCAGAGACGGCAATCTTCATGGTCAAGTGCTCCGTTGGGATACAGGAATCAGCGCTGATTGCAGCAAGCGGCGTTCCCGGTAACGCTACCGGCCAGGTAGGCATCCAGGGTTTCGGCCACACCAAGGCGCGCACCAGTCACGACCTTGATGCCGAAGTGTCGGAACCAGTCGATGGCCTTGGCCCCCATGCCACCGGCAACCACGACATTCGCCCCCAAGGAATCAATATAGCGTGGAATCTGCCCGGGCTCATGGTCCTCGGCATAGAAATTCGGATGGACCTCGGTCGCTGTCACCCGGTTATCCGCATCGACATGGGCTAGCACAAAGTGGGTTCAGCGACCGAAGTGCATGGACATCTTGCCATCGAGCCCATGCCCGTCGTTCGCCGTCAAGACAATCTTTTTCATCGTTAATGTTCGCATTTCTTGAGTAATGATTGTGCAACCTGTATAGCGACCCACAGTGTTTTGACTCCAGGTCAGTCATCGGGCTGCGGTTCCACGTCATGTTCATCGGCGGCCACGCCGAAGCTCGGTAATTGGTCGACGTCCGGGTTCAGAACAACGATCAACTGTTTGCCATTGAGCAAGGCATCAGTCACCTTCCGGCGCGCTTGCGCGAGCATGCGTGAGAAAGTGGTCCTCGAAATGCCCATGCGTTGGGCGCAGGCTTCCTGATACAGCCCCTCGAAATCAGCCAGCCGCAGGGCCTCCAGCTCGTCGCAGCGCAACGTAATGGTCTCCATGTCACGGCCCGGTTCCCCACAGGGCTTGAAACAGAGAAAGCGAGGGGCAAATCCGATGCAGCGTGCACGTCTTCTCCGGCCTGGCATAGTCGCTCCTGTGGGGTCGCAGTCACGCAACTTTGCGTAGTAAAACGCACATATGTCCATTATGCAATGACAAATGTCAGCGGGGCAGCGTAGGGCCAAGGTCCAGAACGAGACTTTTGGCCCAGTGCCCATGCACGACTTCGGGCTCGATACTGCCTGACATTGAGAAACGGCGAGCAGACGGAGTAGAATGAAGTAGGCTGAGTGCCTAGTCGTAACAGTTCCAATCGGCCACAGCGACAAGTTGCAAGACGCATCAAACGGTGTGTGGTATTCCGATACCCGCCGGGGTCCGATTCAGGTTGTCCCATTTTCCCAACCACCTCGTTTCACGTTGAGCAAATGTCCACCAAACACTCCCGAGGGCCATTGTCTTTATGGCCATTGGCCGCGCGTCAGTATCTTTCCGTCAACGCCGCCTATCTCAAGGATGATCTTATTGCCGGCATTACGGTTTCCTTAGTGGCTATCCCCCAGTCGCTGGCCTATGCGCAATTGGCCGGCGTGCCTGCCTATTATGGGCTCTACGCGGCGTTTATCCCGACCATCGTTGGCGCCCTGTTTGGCTCGTCGCGCCAGCTCGCGACGGGGCCGGTTGCCATGACCTCGCTGCTCACCGCCGCCAGCGTCGCCCCGCTGGCCGCCCATGGCAGTGAGCAATTCTATGATTACGTGATCCTGCTGGCCCTGCTGTCGGGACTTTTCCAAATCGCCTTCGGTGCGCTTCGCATGGGCGTGCTGCTCAATTTTCTGTCCCACCCGGTGTTGATGGGTTTCATCAATGCCGCTGCGCTCATCATCAGCCTGTCGCAACTACCAACCCTGCTGGGCATACCAGCCCAACAGTCGGAGCATTTCCTGCTCGACATCTGGAGTGTGGTGTCTACCGTCAATACCATGCATGCACTGTCATTCGGCTTTGGCCTCGCAACTATCGTCATGCTGTTGGGGTTCAAACGCTATGCCCCGCGGCTTCCTGGTGTACTGGTTGCAGTCGCGTTATTGACCTGGTTGAGCTACGCCATTGAGTTCGCTAAGATCGGCGGCCGAGTGGTCGGCGACATTCCGCATGGACTTCCCAGTCTGAGCATCCCGCCGCTCGACTGGCACGCAAGCATAGCCCTGTTGCCGGCCAGTTTCGTCATCGCCCTGATCAGCTTCATGGAGGCCATGTCGAGCGCCAAGGTGATCACCATCAAGACCCGCGAGCCGTGGAATGAAAACAGAGAACTGATCGCGCAAGGCCTGGCCAAGGTAGCGGCAGCCTTCAGCCATTCCATGCCGGTCAGCGGCTCGTTCTCGCGCTCGGCACTCAATCTGGCGGCACACGCCAAGACCGGGCTGTCATCGGTGATATCGGCCATCTGCGTGCTACTCACCCTGCTGTATTTTACCGCCCTACTCTATCACCTGCCCAAGTCGGTGCTGGCCGCTATCATCATGGTGGCGGTGATGAATTTGATCGATTTCCAGGCAATCGGCAAGGCGTGGCGAGCCAGTCGCGACGACGGCGTGGCTGCAGTCATTACCTTCGTCGCCACGCTGGCCTTTGCCCCCAATATCCAGAACGGTATCATTACTGGCATTCTGCTGTCTTTGTCGCTGCTACTCTACCGTATGATGCGGCCGCGCGTGGCCATCCTTGGCCTGCATCAGGATACCACTCTGCGCGATGCCCGGCGCCATAACCTCCCGCCCATGCATCCACGGCTCGGCGCCATCCGCTTTGATGGTGCGTTGCGCTTCGTCAATGTTTCCTATTTCGAGGATGCCCTGCTGCAACTGGAACGGGAAAATCCACAGATTACTCATATCTTGATCAAGTCCAGCGGGATCAATGATCTCGACGCCTCGGGCGTCGACATGCTCCGCAACCTCGTCACCCGCTTCCGCGACAACGGTATTACCCTGGTTTTCAGCGGTATCAAGCGGCAGGTCCAGGATGTCATCGATCGTACAGGGCTCAAAGAGCACATCGGGGTCGATCACCTCTTCGCTACTGACCGGGAGGCCATTGATCGGCTCCTGCGGATCCTCGCGTGACTAACGCCGCTCGCTGGCTGGGCGAAGACGAGCAGGTCGAGGGTTCTGAAACCTGTCCCCCTTGCACTGGGTCCGCCTGTTCGCGCGCTCATTCGTGACATTTCTGCTGGTCGGCCCGCCGTCGACGTCGCAGCACACGAAGCGACTTGGTCACCGCGACGGAGCCGACCCGAATCATGGTGGGCCAGTCCCCACCGCTGTCGTTCACCAGTGCTCACCTGCCCATGCCACGCCTTGTCGTGCCGGCCGCTCCACGCCACTCCCAGACCGACCACCTTAGCCTTAGCCATCAGCCCTCTTGCCCGGGACCCTTCGCGTGGCTAAGATAGGCGCATAAGTATGTTACCGGTTACTTATCCTGTGTCCGGTGGTTGAATTTCCTGTTATCCTGAAAAGGAAATCAAAAACAAAGAGATACCATGTCTTTCCGGCACGAGCATCCTAACTCTCTTTTGCGAGATTCGCTGCAACGCCACTGCAGCCCGTCTGGCGTGGGAGTCCTTGGCCAGCTGCCGCAGAAGATGACCGCTAGCGTTTCGGTGCCAACGCGGTCTTTGCGCGGGTGCTCTACCGGTATGGCCGCCAGCTCGCAACGCATCGTCCACCCATGCTCGGCGCAGATACAAGCGGTCGTCGCCGAGGCTCGCCATCACTCCCCAGCAGACGCAGCGAACACACCCACCTGGCAGTTGTCCACCTTGCGCAGCCGGGCTATCTCATTTTTGCATCCGTCCATCGTGACTGGGTAGTCAAATCAGCCTGACAAGATATAAATAATAGTAAGGAGGTACAACGGCCATGACATTGGTTGATCCACATGGTGGCGGCGATTTGCTGCCACTGCTGTTCGAGGGTGAGGAACTCGTGCTGGAGCGCAAGCACGCGGCCACACTGCCCACGCTGCGCGTGAGTTTGCGCGAAAAAGGCGACCTCATCATGCTGGGCATTGGCGGCTTCACGCCGCTGAACGGGTTCATGACGCACACCGATTGGCGGGGCGTCTGCGATGGCATGAGAATGGCCAGCGGGCTGTTCTGGCCCATCCCTATCACCCTCTCGGCCGCCACGACGGCGGCCGATGCCATTGCGATCGGTAGCGAGATCGCCCTCACGGACCCGGATGACGGCACCACTCTGGCAACGATGCGCGTCACCGAAAAGTACGCCATCGACAAATTGCATGAATGCGCCACCGTGTTCCAGACGACCGACCCGGCGCACCCTGGCGTCAAGCTGGTAATGGAACAAGGCGAGGTCAACCTCGCCGGCCCGGTCAAGGTGCTGTCGACCGGTGGCTTCCCCGAAAAATACGGCGAGTTGTTCAAAACTCCGAAGCAGACCCGCGAGCTGTTCACGCGTTTAGGCTGGTCGCGGATCGCGGCGTTCCAAACGCGCAATCCCATGCATCGTTCGCACGAGTATCTGGCCAAGGTCGCCATCGAGACCTGTGACGGTGTGCTCATCCACTCTCTGTTAGGCAACCTCAAGCCCGGCGACATTCCGGCCGAGGTGCGCGCCAAGGCCATTGGCACCCTGGTTGACAAGTACTTCGTCAAGAATACCGTCGTGCAGGCCGGCTACCCACTCGACATGCGTTACGCGGGCCCGCGGGAAGCCCTGTTGCATGCGCTGTTTCGTCAGAACTATGGTTGCTCGCACCAGATTGTGGGGCGCGACCATGCCGGCGTGGGCACCTATTACGGCCCGTTCGACGCCCACCACATCTTCGACCGTCTTCCCGCCGGTGCTTTGCAAACACACCCACTGAAGATTGATGTGGCCTTCTGGTGCTACAAGTGCGGAGGCATGGCCTCCGGGCGCACTTGCCCGCACACCGATGCGGACCGGCTGCAGGTGTCCGGCACCCAGTTACGCAAATCGTTATCCGAAGGGCTTGAAGTGCCACCCGAGTTCAGCCGCCCGGAAGTGCTCACCGTTCTGCGTGAATACTACACCGATCGTGATAGCAAGTGATCTCGTGAAAGTCCCAAAACGTAAAATGAGGAGAGACAGTAATGCCAACCTATGTGAGAACCGACAAGTGCGATGGCTGCAAGGGTCAGGACAAGACCGCCTGCATGTACATCTGCCCGCATGATCTGATGGCCCTGGACAAGGACGGATCGCACACCGGGCATGCCATGAAGGCGTGGAATCAAGAGCCCGAGCAATGCTGGGAATGCTATTCCTGCGTCAAGATCTGCCCGCAGAATGCGATCGAGGTGCGGCACTACGCCGATATCGTGCCGCTCGGCGGCTCGGTGCAGCCGCTACGCGGCTCCGACTCGATCATGTGGACCATCAAGTTCCGCAACGGCACCATGAAGCGTTTCAAATTCCCGATCCGCACCACCGCCGAAGGCTCGATCGATCCCTATGGCAATAAGCCAATGCCCAAGGTCGCCGAACTCAGTGCCCCGGGCGTATTCACCAAGGACCTGATGGGCGGCTACCGTGCCGGCCGGCCGGACGAACTGATCCGCCGCAAGTAGGCCGTTACCACCATCAGCGATTCTGAACAATTGCCGGACAGGCCGTGGCCCCCGCGGTGGGTCAGCGCTGTCTCCAACCAATGTTAAGAGGTGAATGCAATGTCACAAGGCACTTTTGAAAACCCGGCTGTCGTCGAGGAAGAGCTCGACATCCTGCTGATCGGCGGTGGCATGGCCTGCTGCGGTGCAGCCTACGAAATGATGCGTTGGGCGGAGGCGGTCAAAGCTGAGACCGGCACCGAACTGCGGATCAAACTGGTGGACAAGGCCGCGATGGATCGTTCAGGCGCCGTGGCGCAGGGTTTGTCGGCCATCAACACGTACATCGGCCCTGAGCAGGACCCGGCCGACTACGCCCGCATGGTCTCCAACGATCTGATGGGCATCACCCGGGACGACCTAGCCTACGACCTGGGCCGCAATGTCGATGACTCGGTGCACCTGTTCGAGGAGTGGGGACTGCCGATCTGGAAGACCGACGACGACGGCGTGCGCCATGACGGTGCCGAGTCGATCAATGAAGGCCTGCCGCTACTCAAGGATGGCGGTAAGCCTGTGCGGTCGGGTAAGTGGCAGATCATGATCAATGGCGAATCCTACAAATGGATCGTCGCGGAG
The DNA here is from genome assembly GCA_903837595.1 of uncultured Thiodictyon sp. Lineage (GTDB taxonomy): Bacteria > Pseudomonadota > Gammaproteobacteria > Chromatiales > Chromatiaceae > Thiodictyon. Next base: position 48,667 of record CAILVI010000155.1, on the reverse strand, counting down.
GCCGCCAAGAAGGCGCTGGGCCTGTCACGTATCGAAGAGCGCGTCTTCATCGTCAAGTTGATCAACGACAAGAACGACCCCTCGCGCATTGCCGGTGCGGTCGGCTTCTCGGTGCGCACCAACACCATCCACGTTTATAAGGCCAAGGCGGTGCTCCTGGCGGCCGGTGGCTGCGTCAACCTGTTCCGCCCGCGCTCGGTGGGCGAGGGCACGGGCCGCGCCTGGTATCCGGTGTGGAACGCTGGCTCGACCTACGCCATGGCCGCCGAGGCCGGTGCCGAGATGACGATGATGGAAAACCGTTTCGTGCCCGCCCGCTTCAAGGACGGTTACGGCCCGGTCGGCGCCTGGTTCTTGTTGTTCAAAGCCAAGGCGACCAATGCCTATGGCGAAGACTACATGCTCAAGAACAAGGATCTACTCAACGACTACCCGCCCTATGGGCAGGCCGCCGTGCCCGCCTCCTGCCTACGCAACCACTTGATGCTCAAGGAGATGAAAGAAGGCCGCGGCCCGATCTACATGGATACGGTGAGCGCGCTGGCCAAGCTGCGCGAAACGCTTTCACCAAAGGAGGTCAAACACTTGGAAGCTGAGGCCTGGGAAGACTTCCTTGATATGTGTATCGGTCAGTGCGGTATCTGGGTCGGCGAGAACATCGAGCCCGAGAAGAAAAATTCCGAACTGATCCCAACCGAGCCCTACCTGCTCGGTTCGCACTCCGGCTGCTGCGGCATCTGGGTCTCGGGTCCGACCGATGTCGGCGCCCCCACGGCCGACGAAGGCGATTACGATGATGTACCGGCGCACCTGCCGCGCGGCTGGAACTGGGGCTATCGCTCGATGACCACGGTCAAGGGCCTGTTCACCGCCGGCGACGGCGTGGGTGCCTCCGGTCACAAGTTCTCCTCTGGTTCGCACACCGAGGGTCGTCTGGCCTCCAAGGCCATGGTCCAGTATGCACTGGACAACAAGGATTGGACGCCTGAGCTGGATACCCCGGTGGATCAACTGGCCGCCGAGATCTATCAGCCAGTGCGCAACTTCCTGGAGCAGAAGAACTACACCACCGCCATCGACGTCAACCCGCACTACATCACCCCCAAGATGTTGCAGTTCCGCCTGCAAAAGATCATGGACGAGTATGTGGCTGGCACCTCCACCTATTACAACACCAACGACAAGATGCTGGCGGTGGCAGAGGAGAAGTTGGGGATGCTCAAGGAAGATTCGGCTAAGATGCGCGCCAAGGACCTGCACGAGTTGCTGCGTGCTTGGGAGAACTACCACCGCATCATCACGGCGGAAGCCCACATGAAGCACATCCAGTTCCGTGAGGAGTCCCGCTACCCGGGCTTCTATTACCGCACCGACAAGAACTTTGTCGATGAGGAGAACTGGCATTGTTTCGTCAACTCGATCTACGACAAGAACACCAAGCAGTGGAGTTGCTTCAAGCGCAAGCACGTTGACCTGGTGGACAAGTCGAAGCTGTTCAAGGCGGCGGCACACTAAGCCCCCGGGCGCATCCCGTAAGGCAGCAAGGGCCGGGCGCCGCAAGGCGTGCCGGCCCTTTTCTTGGGATCAACGGCTCTTTGGTCGCGACGCCGCGGCTATAATCAAGCCACCAACGCCTTCAGCCCCTGATCCTGTGGATCGATTACGAGGTAACCGCGATGCAAGATGACCAGGCCCAGGCCCTGCCCTTCCCCGGCAGCCCGGTGGTACCGCAGACCTTTGATGACAGCAAGGTCATCACGTTCCAGTGTCGCCCGGGCATCGCCTGCTGGAATGCCTGCTGCAGTAACATCGATATCTCACTGACCCCCTATGACATCCTGCGCCTGAAGCGTTATTTCGGAACCAGCTCAGGCGAGTTCCTGCGGCAATACACCGTCCCCTATGAGATCGAGCACGACAGCATTGCCGGAGTCAAGCTGCGCCCCGTCGCCAATGGTACGGCCTGCCAGTTCATGACTCCCGCGGGTTGTAGCGTCTACGAAGACCGACCGACCGCCTGTCGCTATTACCCGATCGCACTGCTGTCGCTGCGGCGACAGGACGAATACACAGACACCTCATCCTATGCCCTAGTCGAGGAGCCGCACTGCCTGGGCCACCAGGAGCCGCGCGCCATCACCGTGGCCGACTACCGAAAGGAACAGGGGCTGGAAGGCTATGACGACCTGGCGCGCGGCTGGCGTCAGTTGATCCTGAAAAAGAAATCCTCCGGTCCGAGCATCGGTAAACCGTCCAAGCGCAGCCTGGAACTCTTTTTCATGGTCTGTTACGACATCGACCGCTTCAGCCAGTTTGCGGCGAGCGAAGGGTTTAGCGATATCTATGACCTGCCGGCCGAAGAGTTGAAGACCATTCTGTGCGACGACGTGGAATTGATGCAGTTCGGCTTCCGCTTTCTGCGGCAAGTGCTCTTTGGTGAAGAGACCATCTCGTTGCGCCGCGAAGCGGCGGAAGAGCGGCGGCTACGCCACCTGGAGAGGCAGCAGCGGCTTGCGACCGATGCGGCGGTGCGGCGCGCCATGGAGCAGGATGAGATGTATGAGGAGCCGAATGAGTAAGGTAAGTGCTCCCCCCCATGGGAGCGGTTTGTGTCCGGGCCTTGATCCATCCGGCCGGTCACAGGGGCCAGTCGGCCGCCCTTCAGGGCGACCGACCGGGTTCACCGGACCCGAGTGCGGCCGGCTATCTTCGCACACACTGGGATGACTGAAGCCTCAGTGGCGGTTCAGTGACGAGTGGCCACTTACGCGCTGCGGCCGGATGCGGCGTTGTGCCTGTCGTGTCCGGACATCGTCTCCTCCCGAGTACGTTTTGCTCACCGCCGCTTTACGTCTTGCGCTTTCGTCGTCGTCCAGATCGACCCTGATCAATGGGTGACATCCGGTGTCTCACGCGGCGCTCAGTGACTCGACTTCATCAATAGCCTCAATATTTTGTAATTGATGATCCAGAAGCGAATGAACTGCCAAGCCAACGAGGTACGCATGTACTTAACGAAGGGGGTTGGCACCGGTGGGTAATAAGACGGTTGATAGGGCTCTCTGTTCTTAACGGTCTTCTTGCTGGTCACGGATGTCTTGTCTCCACAGGGCACAGTAAAAAGTGAGCGATTGGCGGACCCTACCCGGGGTAGGGGGCTCATCATGCGGATCAACACTTAACGCCGATCATCAATCGGGCAGCACTGACCAGCCGGGTCGCAGCTTGGCCTGATACATGAAGACATAGTGCAGTATCCACTTCATCCAATGCCCGGCCAGACCGATCTCGCCGAAGGTCAGGCTCATGTCGCGGCCGTATTCCGGATAGGTCTCATAGTCGGGCACCACCGGAAACACGGTCATGGTCGCCGCCGTGCCCTTGAAAATGTCGGAGCCGGTGGAGGCGACGCAGGCGGCGCCCATCTCGCCCATGGAGGCGGTGTAGATCGGCTCTTTGATCTTGCCCTTGACCAGATCGCGGATATTCGCGGCAACCGCCTTACCCATGGCGGCCGACGGCATCCCGGTACGCGGCGGCGTCGGGCTGATCTGAGTGCCGTTCGGGCTCAGCATCACCTTGCTGATCGGGTGCGGCGGGGCAAAGGCAATTCCCACCGCGAATACGTTTTTGTATTTGGGTGTCTGATAAGTCCGCGGCCAGTCGTGCTTGCTCCAGTCTTCATAGGGTTTCGGCTTGTAGTCGGCATCCACCTTCATGAAGCCGCTGGGAGCAAACACCTCGCTGGTAATATCGGCGCCGGTCTTGTCAAAGGCCTTAAGCCCCACACCGGCAAAGGGCGGGATCAGCATCGAAAAGTCGAAGTCCAGTTGATGATAGGTCCCGTCCAGGGTTTCGTAATGGAGCTTGCCAGGCTCGATCTTATTGACCGCAGCGCGGGTAATCCAGTTGATGCCGCGTTCCACCATCAGTGACTCGGCAAAGACCTTGCCGTTGGTAATATAGCCGCCACGGGTGATATGCACACCACCCATGCCGAAGTCACCCAGCTCATATTCATTGCTGATCCAGGTGATGTCAGCCTGGTCACGGACGCCCGCCTGACGTAGCGCATGATCGATGTTGTAGAGATACTCAAAGGCAGCCCCTTGGCAGGTACACATACCATGACCGGTGCCGACCACGAATCGCCGACGCTCGCCCTTCTTCATGGCCAGGATGCAGTCCTGCAACTGGGCATTAGCCTCCACTGCGTGTTCGGGAGTGCAGACCGATACGGTGTGGCCGCGGTCGGGGCCGAGCCCCGGGGTGCCGCCGAAGTTGAGCTTGGGACCGGTGGCATTGACCAGATAGTCATAGTCCACGTCCTCGGTCTCGCCGATGCGGTTGGGCTCGGTATACTCGATGCGCACAAAGGGGCGCTCGCGGTTCGCGTCCCCTTCTGGATGGGTCGAGACCGCCCGTGCTTGCAGAAACTCTACGCCGGCCTTCTTATAGATCGGTGCCAGTGCGAACGTCACTTGCTCGACGGTCATCTCACCGCAGCCGACCCAGACATTGGACGGGATCCAATTCCATTTGGGTTTTGGCGAGACTACCGTGATTCGATGCTCCTTGCTAAGCCAAAGACTCAGGTAACGGGCCGTGGTGTGTCCGGACAGGCCGGCACCAAGTATAACAATACGTGCCATTATTTTAGTCCCCCTCGTAGTTATTGTGGCCGGATCACGCTATCAAGTCGGGGGGCGGCTGTCAAACCTATTTCTTAGTCGCAATCTCCTGCAATCTGGTCGGCGCGATGATATGCCCATCCAGGCCGGCCGCTTTGACTGAGCCGCCATAGGCGACGGCCATGAGCTGCGAGTAATAGACGATCGGCAGGTGGAAGTTGGTACCCTGCTTGCGGTTGATCTCGGACTGGTAGACCTCGACATTGGCCTGGCATAGCGGACAGGGCGTGACGAGCATGTCGGCGCCGTGGTCGTATGCCGATTCGACGACGTCACGGATCTGCTTCTGGCTCTTATCAGGCTCGGAGAAGGCCAATGCGCCACCGCAGCAGGTGACCTTTTGGTCATAAGCCGTCAGCGCTTCGCCGCCCATGGCCTCGACCAGTTTGTCGAGATACATGGGGTTCTCGAACGATTCGCCGGCAATACCGAATGGACGATTGGTCTGGCAGCCGACATAGCCGGCAAACTTGATGCCGGCGAGTGACGTGACCACCGGCTTCTTGAGCTCCTTGTAGCCGAAGTCCTCGATCAGCACCTCCACCATGTGACGCACCGGCGCGCTGCCCTGGTAGTGGAGTCCAGCCTCTTTCAGCGCCTCGTTGGCGTGCGCCAGCAGTTGCGGATTGCCATCGAGTTTGACCTTGGATTCGCGCGAATTGAGCCAGCAGGCGGCGCAGGTGGCGACGATGTCCCGGTCCGGCAAGTGCTTGGCTGCCAGGGTGAAGTTGCGCGCGTTCATCACCACGCGCTCCAGTTCGCCGCCGCCGGCATAGGCGATGGAGGCGCCGCAGCAGTTCCAGTCGGGGATGTCGGTCAGCTTGATGTCCAGCGTCTTGCACATCGCCGCGACCGAGGTCATATAGTTGGCGGCGGAGGCCTTGCGTTGCGAGGAGCAGCCGGGATAGAACGCGTATTCTTTCTGGGCCATGGTCATTTCCTCAGTGGGTGACGGGCGCGCGTTGCGCCTCGATTGCGCGGGCCCTCTTCAGCATTGCGGCAATCCCCTTCTGGTCCTTGGGACTGTGGCCGCGCAATAGCTCGAACGGGTTGAGCCGCCCGGCCTTCATCAGGCCAAGGGCGACTGGGAGCATGTTCATGACCTGCTTGATACCCGCCACCAGGCCATCCTTGAAATACAAGCCGACGGTCAGTTTCATCTCATTGACCCGGCCGGTCTTGGTGCAGTTTTTCCAGAACTGGATTGAAAAATCCCGCGTCGGCTGCACCTCGGGCGCCAACCCGAGCTCCTGCGCATAGCTGGCAATGCCATGCATTATCTGAGTGATCGGCAGCTTGCGGGGACAGCGCACCACGCAGTTATAGCAGGAGGTACACATCCACATCGCGTCCGAAGTGAGCACTTCAGCGCGCTTGCCGGCGCGGATCATCATGAAGAGCTCCTGCGGCGGGTGTTCCCAATGGGCACCGAGCGGGCAGGAGCCCGCGCAGACGCCGCACTGCATGCACATCTTGACCCATTCGCCGTCCTCGACATGCGCCTCGACTTCCTTCAAGAAGTTGTTGCGGTAGCGTGCCGCCACCGCGGGAATGGTCTGGTGGCCGGTGGTGCGTAGTGCGTGCATCAGTTGAACCCCTTTAGCGGCGACATGCCGATGCGTTTGATTGTCTCCGCATAGTCGTTGATCAGAGCCGCTACGCGCCGGCTGTCGGTGATGGCGACCTCAAAGCTGGCCACGCGCTCGGTCTCCAGGCTCAACTGCGTGAGCGTGTCGTCGATCTTACTCAGGCGATAGTGCGCCAGTTCCGATCCCTTCACAAAGTGGCACTGGTAATCGTCGCCCCGCTTGCAGCCCATCAGCATCACGCCGTCCCAGCCGCTGTTGAGCGCGTCGGTGATCCAGATGGTATTGACCGAGCCCAGACAGCGTACCGGAATGGCGCGCACGAAGGCGGAATAGCAGATGCGCGAGACGCCCGCCATGTCCAGGGCCGGATAGGCATCGTTCTCGCAGGCCAGCAACAGGATGCGCGGCCGTTCGGAGAACTCGTCAGGCATGTCGAGCGACTTGATCTGACTGCCCACGGTATCGACCGAATAGTTCTCAAACGCGATCACGCGTACGGGGCAGGCGCCCATGCAGGTGCCGCAGCGACGGCAGCGCGATTCGTTGAACACCGGGAAGCGCCGCTCGTCCTCGTCGATGGCGCCGAAGGGGCATTCCACCGTGCAGCGCTTGCACTGGGTACACCCTTCCAGACGCACGATCGGGTAGGACAGGTCGCCCGAACGCGGATGCGCGGCGCGGCCCAGCGCCGCGTTCTCTACCGCCTGGATGGCCTTGAGCGCGGCGCCGGTGGCGTCGTCGGTGGCCTGCAGCATGTCCATCGGCCGGCGTACCGGGCCGGCCGCGTAGATACCGGTGCGGCGCGTCTCGTATGGGAAGCAGATGAAGTGCGAGTCGGTCAGCCCGGCCTTGAGCTGTGGCAGGTCAGGACCCTGGCGATAGGTCAGGTTGAGGATGGATGGCGGCAGGGCCGCGGCCGGCTCGACCGGGGTCGCGGATGCCTCATCCGTGGGCGTTTGCTCCGCTGCCGCCGGCTCCGCCAACAGGTCGATGTTGACACCGGAGTTCGGTACCTGGCCGGTGGCCAGCACCACCAGATCGGCGCCGAGCGTCACCTCCTCGTTCAGGATCAGGTCGCGGAAGTTGACGCTGCAACCGGTACCTGCGGCCTTGACGGTACTCACCTGACCTTTGGTGAAGATCACGCCCTTGCTCTGTGCGCTGCGGTAAAAGTCCTCGCCCATGCCGGGCATACGCAGATCCGTGTACAGTACCACGGTATCGACGTCCGGGTTGGCGTCCTTGAAATACATGGCCTGCTTGACGCTGGTGGCACAGCAGTGACCCGAGCAGTAGGGCAGATGGGTACCGCTCGCGTCACGCTGGCCGGCACACTGGACAAACACTACGCTGCTTACCGCCTGGCCATCGGCACGCTGGATGACACCGCCGTTGGCGGCCTTGGCCAGTTGCTCAAGCCCGGCCTGATCGACCACGCTGGGCAGGCCGCCACCCAGTTCGGGCAGCTTGGCCAGGTCATAGGTGGAAAAGCCACTGGCCTGAACAATAGCGCCGACCATCTCCTGTGTGACCGCGCCGCTCTCGGTAGCGATCTTGACCGCAAAGCGGCCGGGTGCGCCGGCGGTCTCGGCCAGGGTGGAGGCCAAATGCACGCGAACCTTGGGATGTGCCTCGACACGCGCGATAAGCTCGGCCAGGCCCGTGTCCTGCGGCTCGGCATAGGGTTCGCGGAAGGGCACGCGCTTGTACAGCTTGGCCGCCCAGCCGCCGAGTTGCGGTTCCTTTTCGACCAGCAGCACCTCGTAGCCGGTCTCCGCCGCCTCAATGGCCGCGGTCAGGCCAGACATGCCGCCACCGACGACCAGGATGCGCTTGTTCGATGCGCAGTTTGGGTTGCCGGTCGGCACCGCCATCTTCTTGAGCTCGGCGCACCCCATACGGATATAGTCGTCGGCCATCTCCTGGCGGACTTCGTCATGGTCCGTACCCGGCGCGACGACCCAGAGGACGCCTTCGCGCAGATTGGCGCGCGCCATGGCGGTCTCCGGGAAATCGAAGGCTTCGGTCTTGGCGCGGCGCGAGCACCCCGCGATCAGCACATGGGTGACGCCCTCGTTGGCGATGTCGTCACGAATGGCCTGGACGCCGTCGGCGCTGCACAGGACGTCGTGGCGTTTGATGACCTGCATCTTACCTTCGCGCTTCACCACCTTCTCCATGGTCCCGAGATCGAGCACCTCTCCGAGACCGCAGCCGGCGCACAGATACGCAGCAAATTTCTTGTCTGCCACCTTATGCCTCCTCGCTGGCTGTTTGGTAAATGACCTTGATCGCGCGCAGTGCCGCGCCGGTCGCGCTTTGCACCGAGCGGTTCACGTCGAGCGGGCTGGATGCTGAACCCGCGCCGCACATGCCGCCATCGGGCGAGCCCTCAATGAAGCCGGACGAGTCGGTGATCACATCCTGCGGTAGTGCGATGGCATTGGACTCTGGTTCCATGCCGATCGCCAGCACCACCAGGTCGTGCGCGGTGGCGTAGCGGTGATAGCCCTCGGTGTCGACCCCGTGCAAGATCGGGTCGCCGTTGTCGGCCTGCGCGATCCGCGCAACCTTGGACTTGACGAACTTGACGGTTGCATCCCGCTGGACCATCTGGTAAAAATCTTCAAGGCGGTCAATGGAGCGGATGTCGATGTAATAGACGGTGGACTGCGCCGTGTCACCGAGCGCCTCGCGTACATACTGGGTCTGTTTCAGCGTGGCCATGCAGCAGATGCGCGAACAGTGGCGCAGGTGGTTCTCGTCACGTGACCCGGCACACTGGATGAAGGCGATGTTCTTCGCCTCCTTGCCATCGGATGGCCGCAGCAGCTTGCCGCCGGTCGGCCCGGATGGGTCGGCCAGCCGCTCGAACTCGACGCTGGTGATCACATTGGGGAAGCGTCCATATCCGTAAGGCTGGATCTTCGCGGCATCGTAGGGCCTCCAGCCAGTCGCCCAGAGGACGGCGCCGACCGCAAGCTGGACCGTCTCTTCCTGCATTTCCAGATCGATGGCACCGACTTTGCATGCCGCCTTGGCCTGATCGGCGTCGGCGGTACCAATGATCGACGGGTCGAGCAGATAGCGCTGCGGATACGCCATCACGTGCGGCAGGTGCGCGGCCTTGATCTTGTCGAGCCCGTAGTTATAAGGATTGGGGATTTCAGCACTGACCGCGGCCGAACAATCGCCGCAGGCGGTGCAAGTTTCGTTGACATAACGTGGCCGAATCTTCAGCGTCGCCTGGTAATCGCCGCGCCGGCCGGTGATGCCCGCCACCTCGGTCATGGTCAGCACCCGCACGCGGCGATTGGCCTTGAGTCGCCGCAGATTGATCTCTAGCCCGCAGGTCGGATGGCACATCTTGGGGAAATAACGATACAACAGCGCAGTGCGTCCACCCAGGGTGGGACTGCGCTCGACCAGGACCACGTCCCGCCCGCATTCCGCTGCCTCGAGTGCCGCCGTCATGCCGCTGATGCCACCGCCGACCACAAGAATCGTCTGGCTAGTCGCGATAGGTGCCGTCATGGAATCTCCACTGCACAGGTTACGAAACGGTCAGGTACTTTGGGCGCTCTTGTCGCCTGTTCCCTGGTCATTGACATGGCAAACGAAGCGGGATCAAGAAATATCACTCGTTTGAGCGAGTCATTTCAACAGTCGAATCTCGAAAACGGACAGGAAATTCAATCATTCGAGAAAAGATAAGCGCTTGCTTAAATACTTATGTCCCCTATCTTAGCCCCGTGCAGGGCGTCGAGCAAGGCGGTTGGTGGGTACCTTTGCCACCTGTCATTGTTCACCCCCGACGGGCCGGTGGACCCGAGCGGTCGGTACGCGCACCCAGGCCGCCAACCCGCCGCCTTGGCGATTTTCCAGGCAGACCTCCCAGCCGTTGGCCTGGGCCAGCTGTCTGACGATGGCCAGCCCCAGCCCGGTGCCACCGGTGGCCGGGCTGCGCGAGGCATCCACCCGGTGGAAGGGGCGGAACACCGCCTCGATCTGGTCCTGCGGGATGCCTGGACCCTGATCGATGACGCCGATCAGACAGGCGCCGTCGTGCCACTGCGCACGCAGTTCGATCGGTCCGTCGCCGGCGTAACGCTGGGCATTGGCCAGGAGGTTGCCGAGCACCCGTCGCAGCGCCGCGGGCGGGGCGCTGATCCGCAGGTCCTGACACTGCACCGCGACCTCGGCGCCCGCCTCCCAGGCACGGCCGGCCAGGGTCTCCAGCAAAGCGGCCAAGTCGACCGGCGCTGCGGCCTCGCCGTCCAGGCCGCGGGCCAACTCCAGGACATCCCCCACCAGGTGGTTCATCTCATCGACATCGGTTTCCAGGCGCTCGATCCAGGCCGGGTCGGGGCGGCGCTCCATCATCTCCAGGGCGAGTCGCATCCGCGCCAGCGGGGTGCGCAGGTCGTGCGACAGACCGGCCAGCAGGGTGGTGCGCGCCTCCAGCAGGTCGTGGACCTGACGGGCCAATTGGTTGAAACGCCTGGCCAGGGCTGCCAGCTCCCGTGGTCCGGTTTCGGGTAGGAGTTCCGGGGTCGCACCCCGGCCGAGGACGGACGCGGCGGCCGCGAGCCCTTTGAGTGGCGCGACCGTACTGCGTCCGAGCCACCAAGCCGCAACCCCCGCCAGGATGAGCGCGGCGGACAGGGTCACCAGGGCGGCGGCCAACGGCTGGGGACCGACGCGGCTGCGCGGGAATCCCAGCCACAGGGTCCGTCCGCCCACCGGCAATCCGGCCCACAACCAGGGCTCGGTCCCCGCCTCGACACTCGCAAAATTCAACGGTTCTCCAGTGCGTTGCGCCAGTTGTGTCTCCAGCTCCCGCACATAGATGCCGTGCCAGGCGGTCTGGGTGGCCCCCGCCGGTGGCGCGACGGCCAGCGTCAGCCCGTGGGAGGCCATCAGCTCGCGCTCGAAGGCCGGGCGGGTGTCCGGCGGCAGTTCGCCCCAGGTCTGCGCGGCGAGCACCATGAGTCCGGCCAGATCGCTAGTCGCCCGCTTGGCCAGGGGCTGCATGAGCAGGAAGACCACCGCCAACGTCGTCAGCACAGTGAACAGCACGAAGATCAGAGTGAGCCGCAGCGCGTTTTGCTGGCGCAGGCTTAAATTCCTGGACATACTTTAAGATTCGGTGCCGCGCGGATTGAACAGATAGCCGGCGCCCCGCACGGTGCGGACATAGACCGGGTTCGCGGGATCGGGCTCGATCTTGCGGCGCAGGCGTGCCACCCGGATGTCGACGGTGCGGTCGTAGGGGTCGCGCTCATAGCCCTTGAGCAGATCCAGCAGCAGGTCCCGGGGCAGCACCCGATTGGGCCGTTCGATGAAGACCTTCAGCAGGTCATATTCGGCACCGGACAGGCCCAGGTCCTGATCGGCGCACAGCAGTCGGCGGGCCGCCCGGTCGAGCCGATAGGGGCCGAAGCACTCCCCCTCCAACTCCGGCGCCGGCCCCGCACCCTGCGAACGCCGCAACAGTGCACGCAGGCGGGCCAGCAGTTCCCGCGGGCTGAAGGGCTTGGCCAGGTAGTCGTCGGCGCCCAGCTCCAACCCGACCACCCGGTCGATCTCCTCGCCGCGGGCCGACAGCATCAGGATCGGCACGGCGCAATGTGTCCGCAGTTCGCGGGTGAGGGCTAACCCGTCTTCGTTGGGCAGCATCAGGTCCATGACGATGGCGTCCGGCATGGCCTGTTGCATGGCGCGGCGCATCGCCTCCCCGTCGCCGGCCAGGTCCACGGCAAAGCCCGTGTCGGTGAGATAGGCGCACAGCAGGTCCCGCAGTGCGGGATCGTCGTCTACCACCAGAATGCGGGCAGTGGGGGGGCATGTCGTCATCTTAGCCGAGAACACGGCGCAAAGACCGGGCGGATACACACCGTTACACACTGATACAGACCGCTACGCCGCTGACAAGGCGTTGCTACAGGGTGCGCCTAGAATGAGTATTGTCATCACCGAGGCCCCCGATCATGACTCGTTTGCCCTTCCTTGCCCTGCTCTGTCCTCTCGCCGCTGTGGTCTGGGGTCAGGACGCAGCGGGAGAGGGAAGCGGGCCGCCGGACCCCACCGTACCAAGTGAGGCAGTGACCAGGACCTGGGTTTCGCCTGCCGACGAGGCTAGCGCGAGGCTACCGAAACCGGGTGAGCAACCCGGCCGCCCAAGAGGCGCCGTCGGACCTGGTGCTCACTGCGGGGATTTGCCCTACGGCGCCGGCTACGAGGCCCGACATGGGCAGGGTGGGATAGCGCATGGACGCGGCATGGGACGGCTGGGACACTGAAGGCTAACACTCCATCGACTCTTGAAAGGTAGACATCATGAAAACGCGTGTGCTGATTACCCTGACTATGGTATGCCTGGGGTTACCCGGTTCCCTGCTGGCCCAGACTCCGGTATCGCCCGGCCCCATGACGTTCGCAGATATGGATAAGAACGGTGACGGGGTCGTTACCGAGCAGGAGTTCGCGACCGCTCGCGCGGAGCGCATGGCAGCGCGCGCGGCCCAGGGCGCACCCATGCGAGGGGCTGCCACCGCACCGACCTTCGCCGACTTTGACCAGAATGGTGATGGCCGACTCACCCCCGAGGAGTTCCAGGCCGGACGCCAGGCGCGCATGCAGGGGCGTCCCGGGATGGGGCCGGGTCCCGGGGGGGCTGGCCCAAGTATGGCGCCCGGAACGGGTCCCGGCGCCGGTATGGGGGGCGGTCGCGGCATGGGTATGGGCCGCAACATGCCGGCCTTCGCCGAGTTCGACCTCAACGGGGACGGCACTCTGACTGAAACGGAATTTACTCAAGCGCGGGCCAAGCGGATGGCGGAGCGGGCGGCCCAGGGGTATCCGATGCGCAATGCCGGCAACGCACCGGCGTTCAGTACCATCGACACTGATGGTGATGGTCGGGTGACTCCAGCCGAGTTCGCCGCCAGCCAGGCAGCGCATCGCCAACAAATGATGCAACAGCCCTGATACCTCAGTGGGTGCTGGCACGCTGTGGCGCAGGGACCCGCAACGCCAGCAACTGATTGCACTGCAAGCCCGGCAAGCCCGGCAAAGCCGGCTGAAGTGCTTGTTTTTTATTGTGGAAAAAAATGTCCGCTGAGGGACGCCGGGCGCACCGTGCGGAGCGGTCCAGGCTCCGCCACGGCGTTGGTGTCAGGTCAGTTGATCAGCCAGCCGAAACTCAGGCCAAGTTCGTACTGGGACATGGAGATCGACGCCGACTGGGTGCCGGTGAAGGCGCCGGGTCCGCTGACGCGCTTTTCAGGGGCATACATACCCCAGAAGGACACCTCGTATTGCTTGCGCAGGCGGTAGGTCGCACCCAGGGTCCAGTGGTCTTGGATGACCGCGGGGGTCAGGGTGTTGAAGGCAATCTCCTGTCTCCTGATGATCTGGTTGCCGTGGCTGTAGCCCGCGCGCAGCGTCAGGGCGTCGGTCACCAGATACTGCACACCAAGCTTCAATACGGTCATGTCCCGCCAGCCGAAGCCGGCACCGTTGCGACCGCCCAGGCAATAGCTGGGGTTGTAGCTGGAGCCGGAGGCGGTGGGCCCGAAGGCGGCATTGACGTCGCACCGCTGGGCCAGTTGGTTGGTGTTGCCGATGGCGGGCACATCGCTGTACCAGATCTGCTGCACGTCCAGCGCCAGGGTGAGCCGGTTGTTGGGCTTGAAGGCCAGGCCGATGGTCCCGGCCGCCGGGACATCCAGGTCGCCCCCCTCGGCTAAGAGGTCAGAATATTTCTTGAACTTACTCATGTAAGTCTTGGAGCGCAAGGACAGCCCCAGGGTCCACTGGGGGGTGATGTCCCACAGCGCACCGAGCTGGAGCCCGTAACCCCAGGCCGAATCCGTACCCCGGTCGGTGAGGTTCACGGGCGATGAGGCGCTGCGGCCGCCGTTGGCGATCATGCTCTGGGTGAAGGTCTGGGTAAAGCCCTGGAAACCACCCACGCCGCGTATCTCAATGGTCTGATAGCCAACGAGAAAACTTGCGCCGAGCGAGAGATTGTCCATGACCCGCCGGGCGTAGCCGAGGGCAATACCCAATTGGGACAAGTTGACGCCAGTGTTGCCGCCACCCAGCAGGCTGGTCCCCGGAACCTGAGCGCCGCACGGGTTTCCCGGGCCATGCGGCGGATTGGCGCAGCCGTTGTTACCCCCATAGGTGCCGAGATTTAGCATGGTGTTCCCGCTGCGGTAGTCGGTGTTCATGCCACCGTTGCCGAACAGGGCCAGGCCGACGGTGCTCTTGGCGTCCAGGGGATGGGCGTAGCCGAAGCTGGGGATCAGAAAATTCTGATTCTCGCTCTTGACCGTGCCGGTGCCGTTACCGCTGCCGATCGGCGCGTAGGCGCCGGTGGCCGCATCGGGCGTGATACCCCGGTACTCGCGCGAGGGACTGAACAAGGCGGCAGCCAGGTCGAGGCGCTGCCCGAGCTTGGCGAGCGTGGCCGGGTTACCGACGATGCTGAGGCTATCCTGCGCCAAGGTGGCCTCGCCCGCGCCGGCCATGCCCTTGGCCGCCGGCGAATAGGCGTGCGACATGTAGCCGTTGGTGGCCTGAGCGGTAGTCAACGTCAGCGCGGAAGCGAGTCCGAGCGAGACGGCTGAGATTCTGGAAGCAGACATGGGGTCCCCCGGGATTATGATGCAGCGGCGCCCGCAGGGGCCGTTGCTAATTTTTCTTGCCGAGGGAAATCTATCATAATTATTGCTAATCCTGGAAAGATCGCAATAGTCTTGTGATCATTAGGCCTTTTCGCTCGGTTTCCGGCCGCCGGCCAGTTGGGACCGGCAAACCTCGATCTAAATTCGTTGCAAGAACGGGAAGAGTTAATGACCGGAGGTCTTGTGATCTGCCTGATGACCGCCTGGGGCCAGCACGAGCGCGAGTTGCGCGTCTGGTTCACCCGCCGAGTGGGCGATGCCCACGAGGCCGAGGATCTGCTGCAAGACCTGTTCATCAAGGCCCTGGGCCGCCATCAGCTGTTCTGCGAGCTGGTCAACGCCCGCGCCTGGCTGTTCGCGGTGGCACGCAACATCCTGACCGACCATCTGCGCCGGCAAAAGGATCATGTGGAGCTACCCGATGATCTGCCAGCCCCCTGTGAGGAGCCGGTGCCCGTGGATACCCTGGCCGCTTGCCTGCCGCGAGCGCTGGCGGAGCTGTCGGCGCAGGACCGCGAGGCGCTCACCCTCTGCGATCTGGAGGGGATGAACCAGGAAGCCTATGCCCAACTCAAGGGCTTGACCCTGCCTGGCGCCAAGTCGCGGGTGCAACGCGCGCGCAAGCGCCTGCACGAGCACCTGTCCACCGCCTGCCAGGTGCGCCTGGACGCGACCGGCCGGGTGTGCTGCTTCGTCCCGCGGACGCCGCCTGTTACCCCGCTTTGATCGGCTGCGCCGCCCGGCTTTCCGGCGCCCTGCATCTTTTTGCCGTCGCGTTCGTCTCCTTCCATGTAGCGGGCAATCTGCCTGCTTGCATGACCCCCGCTGAGGGATTTTATCCATGATCAGAATCAAAGCATTGGCTGGGCGCGGCGGGCCGAGGGCTTGACCGTGACGACGCTAGCCCTCGCCGCCCTGCTGACCTTTGTCCTGACCACCGTCTTCAGCATGACCAAGCGCTGATCGCTGCTGTCCGACCGAGACCCCCACCATGACCCCAAAAACCGCCCCCACCCCCGAGACCAGCGCCCTGCGCCCCTGGCTCTGGGGCCTACCCCTGGCCGCCGCGCTGTGGGTGGCGGTCTACTGGCATCTCACCGACCTCGCCGACCTGCTGGTGTCGGCCGCGGGACTGTCGCGCGCGACTCACTGGGGCGAGGCGGCCCACTTCTTTCTCTATGACACCCCCAAGGTGCTGCTCCTGCTGACCGGCATCGTCTTCTTGATGGGTGTGATCCAGACCTTCTTTGCCCCGGAGCGCACCCGGGCCCTGCTGGCCGGGCGGCGGCTGGGGATCGGCAACGCCATGGCCGCCAGCTTAGGTGTAGTCACGCCCTTCTGCTCCTGCTCGGCGGTGCCGCTTTTCATCGGCTTTCTCTCGGCCGGGGTGCCGCTGGGGATTACGTTTTCGTTCCTGATCGCCGCGCCGATGATCAACGAGATCGCCCTCGCCCTCCTGCTGGGCCTCTTCGGCTGGAAGGTGGCGGCACTCTATCTGGGGATGGGGCTGCTGATCGCCATCGTGGCCGGGCTCATCATCGGCGAGCTCAAGATGGAGTGTTATCTGGAGGACTGGGTGCGTGCCATCCATCAGGGTGCGGCGGTGGCCCCCAGCGGCACGGGGTACATCTGGGTCGAGCGCTTCGAGGCCGGTTGGCGTCACGTGCGCGAGATCGTCGGCAAGGTCTGGCCCTATGTCCTCGCCGGCATCGGGCTCGGCGCGGCCATCCACGGCTTTGTGCCGGAAGACTTCATGGCCAGCTTCATGGGGCGCGATGTCTGGTGGGCGGTACCGGCTGCGGTGGTGCTCGGCGTGCCCATGTACACCAATGCCGCGGGAATACTGCCGATCGTCGAGGCCCTGATCGGCAAGGGGGCGGCACTCGGCACCACGCTCGCTTTCATGATGAGCGTCATCGCGCTCTCAGCGCCGGAGATGCTGATCCTGCGCAAGGTGCTCAAGTGGCCGCTGATCGCCACCTTCGTCGGGGTTGTGGCGGCGGGTATTCTGCTGGTCGGTTATGTCTTCAATCTCATTCTATGAGGATCTGGATTATGAAAGATATCAAAGTTCTTGGTTCCGGCTGCCGTAACTGCCAGACCACGGCGCAATTGATTGAGGACGTCGCCAAGGCTAAGGGTGTCGCCATCGCCTTGGAGAAGGTCGAGGCACTCGCCGAGATCGTGCGTTATGGGGTCATGTCCACCCCCGGGGTGGTAATCGACGGTCAGGTTGTCCACGCCGGTGGCATACCGGACCGCAAGCAGGTGGAAGGCTGGTTCGCGCCTACGGTCTGAGTGTGGATCCGGATCAGCCCTTGACCCACTTGCCGAAATTGTCGGTGTTCTTCTCCGCTCCATCGGCATAACCGGCCTCATAGGCATCGGTCAGTCGCTGTTCCTCACGCCTGGGGTTTTGCAGGAAGCCGCACTGCCAGCCCTGCGTGTACTCGTCATCGACAGCCATCTGCTCCATCTTCGTGACGTTATCATAGTAGAACTGATTCATCTCCGCTCCGCGCGTCTAGTTGGGAAAGTTGCCGGGGCCTGAGGCTTGCTCGCGCCGCTGCCGACCTGCTGCTCCGACCTGCCACTCGACAGGGGTTCGGGGCCTGAGCAGTTTGGTCAATGCTCGTGATTCGAGCAGAGGCAGCGCGCGTACAAGATTACCATCTGGCGTCTTTGGCCACCTGGGTTAGAGACTCGACGAGCCGATGATCTGGTGGGCCAAGCCCCTTACGCGGCTGGCCAGATCACTGTATTCCTGACGATACGTCAACAGCGGTCCTGCGCTCGCGGCCCAGTAGTCTCTGCCGCTGAAGCCGTTTTGATGCTCGCGTCCAATGAACTGCTGTTGCATCTGGATCATTTTGTCGATCAGCGCCTGTTTCTCTGCCTTCAACGCTTGTAGGTCGCTCATGAGCGTCTCCCCGAATAGGGTTTGGTTGCTATCTCGACGAGTAAGTTAGAACTTGCTTATGCTTTAACATACCATCCGGTTCTAGTCCGGGTCAACTCCGGGCCGGACTCAACCGCAGCTCAAGGTTGAGCAGCCAACAAAGAGGGGATCATGCTAATCTTGTGTGGCTTGTCCTGCGCGTCAGGGAGCTACAAAAAATTTTGTAGAATATAGCCCTTACATGATTTTGGTGGGTCGCTAGCTAGCTGCGCAAGCCTCAGAGTCAGGCTGACAATCTTTCCTACAATGCTGCTGGACGATGCCAGGTGTCACAACGTGCTGCGAGGACTGCGCTGGCCCAGGGGGCGGGATGCGTCCACATTGCGAGGCGTTGCAAAATAAGTAAACCGTTATATTAGCGCCTGTTGACATAGATCCCTCCTTTTCGTAACATCACACCAATATCATAAAAATCCCAAATATGCCTTACAGAGATGGGTATAAACCCGCAGTGGCAACAGTTTGGTCAGAATCCAGAATGGGGCTTGCTGCGCCTTTAAATCACTTATAAACAGCGAGTTGCGGCTGGTTGATGGCCGACAGATACCACTGCGTCCGGCACCAGGCCATGGGCACAACAGACATCATTCGGTCAGTCACGTCTTCCCTCGTGATATTAGGATGGGGCTCCTACCGGCGCCAGGATTTTGGATGTCGAGCGGCTACCTTGATTGCTGCGGCTTGCTCCGTTCCGGGGGGCTACGCCTCGACGTGTGCCTGAAGGGCCCCGCTGGCGGCTCGCCACCCACCTGCACGAATGGCTTGACGACGTGTCGGATGCCCTCTGCCTGTTGCCTGCGCGGCTTCGGGCCGTTAGCCCCCCGGCAAAATACCCTCACGCCCACGTATTCAGGGGACTAGCGGCCCTCGATCCGTTCGCCATGGGCGGCAGCCAGTGACTGCCGATCATCGCGTCTTGGTGTGAGTCGATGGGGCGCAACAGCCCGCTGCTGCTCATGGGCACGGACCGCGTTTGTGCAGGTCCCACGTAAACGCAGGATGCCCCTGTTTTGAATGACCCGAGAGGAGCGACAGCGCAATGGCGATCGAGAAACACGACACCCCGATGCTCGACGAACTGGAGACCGGTCCATGGCCGAGCTTTGTCTCCGGAATCAAACGTCTGCGTGATCAACATCCGGACGAGCGGATCAACCGGATGTCCAATAGCCTGCTCGGACAATTGGAGCACTCCTATGAAACGCGCAAGGGCTATTGGAAAGGCGGCACCGTCTCTGTGCTCGGTTACGGCGGCGGTATTATCCCGCGCTTCTCGGAGGTCGCCAAGGTCTTCCCGGAGTCCAAGGAATTCCACACGCTGCGCGTGCAGCCGCCGGCGGGTAACCATTACACGACCGCGATGCTGCGCCAGTTGGCCGATAGTTGGGAGAAATACGGTTCCGGCCTGATCACCTTCCACGGTCAGACCGGCAACATCATGTTCATCGGCGCCGACACCAAGAACACCCAGCCGTTTTTCGACGAGATCAATGCCTACGGCTGGGACCTGGGCGGTGCCGGCCCCTGCGTGCGGACCGCCATGTCCTGTGTCGGCGCGGCCCGCTGCGAGATGTCCTGCACCAATGAGCTCAAGGCCCATCGGATGCTGGTCAACCGGTTCGTCGATGATGTGCACCGCCCGGCACTGCCCTACAAATTCAAGTTCAAGGTCTCCGGCTGCGCCAACGACTGCCAGAATGCCATCGAGCGCTCGGACTTCGCGATCCTCGGCACCTGGCGCGACGACCTGAAGATCGACCAGGGTGAGGTGCAGAACTACGTCAAAGACAAGGGCCGCCAGCACTATATCGACAATGTCGTCACGCGCTGCCCGACCCAGGCCGTGCGCCTGAATGACGACGACACCATCACAGTGGATAACCGCGCCTGCGTGCGCTGCATGCACTGCCTGAACGTGATGCCCAAGGCCCTGCATCCCGGCGATGACAAGGGCGTGATCATCCTGATCGGCGGCAAGCGCACACTCAAGATCGGCGACCTGATGGGCACCGTCGTGGTCCCCTTCAAGAAATTGGATACCGAGGAGGACTACGCCTCACTGGTAGAACTCGCCGAGACCATCATCGAGTTCTGGGCCGATAACGGGCTGGAGCACGAGCGCTGCGGCGAGATGATCGAGCGAATCGGGCTTGCCAATTTTCTCGATGGGATCGGCATCCCGCCTGACCCGAATATGCTGAGCCACCCCCGCCAGTCCTCCTATATTCGCACGGACGAGTGGGACGAAGCCGCGGCGGCCTGGTATGCGCGCCTCGCCGAGGCCGGCCCCGGCGCTGACCTCTGACCGCCTGTTGGGCCGCCCCGCCCAGGCGGCCACCGGGCTCTGACGAATAACTCGCTGATTGACTGGAGGACAGGCGATGGCCGACACGCGCGAGCCGATCGAATCCGGCTGCCCGGACCCCTGGCAGTATATGCATCCCGTGATGCGCAAGAACTTCGGCCAGTGGAAATATCACGAGCACCCGCGCCCTGGGGTGCTCCGTCACGTGGCCTGGAGCGGTGATGAGATTTGGACGGTCAAGGCCGGCACCCAGCGTATACTGGACGTCTTTACCTTGCGCACGCTCTGCGACATCGGTGACGCCTTTGGCGAGGGTCATGTCCATTTCACGCTGCGCTCCAACATCGAGTTTCTGGTCGCGGACCAAGCCAAGGTGGTCCCCCTGATTGCGGCCCTGGAAGCGGCCGGCTTCGTGGTCGGCGGCACGCAGAATTCGGTGGCGATGATCTCCCACACCCAGGGCTGGCTGCATTGCGACATCCCCGCGACCGACGCCTCCGGGGTGGTGAAATCGATGATGGATGAACTCATCGATGAGTTCCGCAATGCCACGATGCCCAATCGGGTGCATATCACCACCTCCTGCTGTCAGATCAATTGCGGCGGGCAGGGTGACATCGCGATCAATGTCCAACACACCAAGCCCCCGCGCATCAACCACGACCTGGTGGCCAACATCTGCGAACGCCCCACGGTGGTGGCCCGCTGCCCGGTCGCGGCGATTCGCCCGGCCATGGTCAACGGTAAGCCGTCGCTCGAGGTGGATGAGCGTAAATGCATCTGCTGCGGGGCCTGCTATCCGCCGTGCCCGCCGATGCAGATCAATGATCCCGAGCACTCCAAGCTCGCCATCTGGGTGGGCGGCAATCACTCCAATGCCCGCGGCAAGCCGACCTTTCAGAAGCTGGTGGCGGCCGGTATCCCCAACAATCCGCCGCGCTGGCCGGAGGCCACCGCCATCGTGAAGCGGATATTGAAGGCGTACAAGGCCGGCGCGCGGGATTGGGAACGCATCAATGAGTGGATCGAGCGCATCGGTTGGCCCCGCTTCTTCGAGGAAGTGGACCTGCCGTTCACCAAGTATCACATCGATACCTGGCGCGGCGCCCGTGCGAGCTTCAACAGCTCGTCCTATATCCGCTTCTGAGCCCCGAGGTCGCCATGAAGTTTGCACTTCAGATCAATGAGGGACCCTACCAGCATCAGGCGGCGGATACCGCCTACTTCTTCGCTAAGGCGGCGTTGGAGCAGGGGCACGCGATCTTCCGTGTCTTTTTCTATCACGACGGGGTCAACAACGCCACGCGACTCACCACCCCGCCCCAGGATGACCGGCACATCGTCAACCGGTGGGCGGCCCTGGCCGAGCAGTATGACCTGGACCTGGTGGTCTGCGTGGCCGCGGCCCAGCGTCGCGGGGTCGTGGACGAGGGTGAGGCGACCCGTAATAAGAAGGACGCGACGAATATCCACCCCGGATTTCGGATCTCCGGTCTGGGACAGTTGGTCGAGGCGGCGATCCAGGCCGATCGTCTCGTCGTCTTCGGCGACTGAGGGGCGCAGGTCATGTCGGAAACAATTAAGAAATTCCTGTACCTGAACCGAAAGGCACCCTACGGTACCGTCTATGCGTGGGAGTCGCTGGAGGTGGTCCTGATCGGTGCCGCCTTCGATCAGGAGGTGAGTCTGCTGTTCATGGACGACGGCGTCTATCAGCTCATCAAGGGACAGGATCCGAGCGGGATCGGGATGAAGAACTTTTCCCCGACCTACCGCACCCTGGGTGACTACGAGGTCAAGTCCATCTTCGTCGACGGCGAGTCGCTGACCGCGCGCGGTCTCATGCCGGACGACCTGATGCGGATCGCCTGGGACGACCCCGACACGCAAGAGACCGTCGAGAACATCGTCACGGTGGTCGATGCGCCGCGCGTCACGGCTCTGATGGACGCGGCCGACGTGGTATTCAGCTTCTAACGGGGGTTCCATGAGCATCCTGCACACCGTCAACAAATCACCCTTCGAGCGCAATTCGCTCGCCTCCTGCCTGAAAGTCGCCGCGCCCGGCGCCGCCGTGCTGCTGATCGAGGACGGCGTCTACGCCGGGCTACGAGGCACCAGTGCGGTGCCTTTGGTTACGGCCGCATTGGCGCGGGTTAAAGTCTATGTGCTTGGCCCGGATCTGAAGGCGCGGGGGTTTGCCGCTGAGCGCCTGCTTCCCGGTATCGACGTCGTTGATTACGCGGGATTCGTGGAGCTGGCCGTGCAGAGCGCCAAGGTTCAGGCCTGGCTGTAGTTTTTGAACCTATAAAACGTTTCTGGAGAATCGCAATGGCTGACACAATCGATGTCGATGGCAAACACTTGGCCGTGGATGAAGAGGGCTATCTGGCCGACCTGAACGAATGGGTGCCCGGCGTCGCCACGGTGATGGCGAAGCAGGACAACCTGGAACTGACCGATGATCATTGGGACATCATCAACTTTCTGCGCGCCTACTACGAGGAGTACCAGATCGCCCCCGCGGTGCGCGTGCTCACCAAGGCGGTGGGTAAGAAGCTGGGTGCGGAGAAGGGCAACAGCAAGTATCTGTACAGTCTGTTTCCTTACGGCCCGGCCAAGCAGGCATGCCGCTTCGCCGGCCTGCCGAAGCCGACCGGCTGCGTCTGACCGCTGGTTTGGCAGCACGGCCATGTGCGCCCGGCGCCAGGTCCCACTGAGGTAGCGTATGCCGTTTCTGACTGAACTCTATGCCTACGTGTTCTATGGTGCCGCTCTGGTGTTTGTCTCCGGGCTGACCTACAAGGTTGTCCAGTATACCCTTACGCCGGCCCCGCTCAAGATCCCGACCACCCCGGCACCGACGGCCCGGGGCGGGGTAGTATTGCGGATGACGCGTGAAGTGGTCTTGTTCGAGAGCCTGTTTCGCGGTAACAAGTGGACCTGGATGTTCGGTTGGCTGTTTCACTTTGGACTTTTCCTGGTGACCTTGCGCCACCTTCGTTATTTCCTGAACCCGGTTCCGGCGTTCATCGAGTTCATTCAACCGTTCGGCGTCTATGCGGGATTCGCCATGATGATCGGCCTCGCGGGCCTGTGGGCACGGCGCTTCCTGGTGGATCGGGTGCGCTATATCTCCGCATGCGCCGACCACCTGATGCTCGCACTTCTGTTCCTGATCGGGGCGAGCGGATTGATGATCCATTTCTTGGTCCATACCGATATCGTGGCGGTCAAGACCTTCATCATCGGCCTCTACCGTTTCACTCTCAATCCCTTGCCGGCCGATCCCGTGCTGCTGTTCCATCTGGCGTTGGTCGCCGGTCTGATGGTCATCTTCCCGTATAGCAAGTTATTGCATGCCCCCGGGCTCTTTTTCAGCCCGACGCGCAACCAGGTGGACAACCCCCGGGAGCGTCGACATCTCGTTGCCTGGGCCTCACGTCTTGAGCGCCCCTGACTGCACACGAGGTTGAATCATGGCTAAGGCCACCTTTAAAGTCCCGACGCTGTGCCAGTACCCGCAGGTGCCTCCGGTCACGCCCGGGACGATGGCGCACAGTTCGCCTTTCCTGTCCAAACCTGAGTTTCAGGCGCCGCTGGGTTTCCCCGGTGAGTTGGTTGAGAATTGGCAAGAGCGGGCGATCGAGAAGATGGGCGAGCTCCTCACCCGCTATCGGTCACTGCGCGTCTATCTGGATTCCTGTGTCAAGTGCGGTGCCTGCACCGACAAGTGCCACTATTTCCTGGGCACCCAGGACCCGAAGAACATGCCGGTCGGGCGCCAGGACCTCATGCGCAAGGTCTATCGGCGGTATTTCACTTCGGCCGGGCGACTGTTCCCCAAACTGGTCGGTGCCGAGGATTTTACCAAAGAGGTCCTGGACGATTGGTACAGCTACTTTCATCAGTGCTCCCAGTGTCGCCGCTGTTCGGTGTTCTGCCCCTATGGCATCGATACCGCCGAGGTCTCCATGGCCGCCCGGGAGATCATGGACGCAATCGGCGTCGGGCAGAAATATTGCAATGAGATCATCGGTAAGGTCTATAAGATCGGCAATAATCTGGGGCTGCCCGGGCCGGCCCTGATCGATACCCTGGAGGGGCTCGAGGAGGACGTCTTCGACGACACCGGGGTGCACGTGCGTTACCCGATCGACCAGGTGGGTGCGGAGGTGCTGTTCGTCACCCCCTCGGCCGACTTCTTTGCTGAGCCCCATGTCGATGGCTTGATCGGGTATGGCAAGGTCATGCACGAGTCGGGCCTCACCTGGACCTTCAGTTCATTGGCCTCCGAGGCCGCCAACTTTGGCCTCTTCATCGGGTCCTACGAGAACATGCGCAAGGTGGCGCTGCGCATCCGTGAGGCCGCCATCCAGCTCAAGGTCAAGCGCATCGTCTTCGGCGAGTGCGGTCATGCCTGGCGCGTCGGCTATAGCTTTCTCAATAGCCTGGCCGGTCCCTGGGATTTTCTCGACCCGCGCTACCCGGTGCCCCAGCACATCTGCGAATTCACTTACGACCTCATCCAACAGGGCCGGCTGACGCTCGACAAGAGCCACAACGACGACAAGGTGCTCACCTTCCATGACTCCTGCAACGTCGCGCGCGCCTCACGCATGGGCGATACGCCGGGCGGCCAGTTCGAGATCCCGCGAGCCATTATCCGCGCCACCTGTAACCACTTCTATGACATGGACGAGGAGACCATCCGCGACCGGACCTTTTGTTGCGGCGGCGGCGGCGGGCTACTCACCGACGACCTGATCGAACTGCGGGTCAAAGGTGCCAAGCCACGGATGGAGGCGCTGAACAACGTCATCCAAGAGAAGTGCGTCACGCACATGGTCGCCATCTGTGCCATCTGCAAGAGCCAGTTCACCAAGATCCTGCCCTTTTATGGCATGGAGATGGACCAGGTCATCAGTCTCCACCAACTGGTGTCGAACGCCATCATTCTCACCCCGCGGGATGACGACGCTGATGATGACGACGGGGCGCAGGGCCGCGCTGACGACGAGGATGATGCGCAGTGAGCCCGGCCGCTGGTTTGACGCCGGATCCGGCGGCAGCGGTGCTTGGAATCGGGCTGTCCAGTGATAACAACCCCCAGTATTCGGCTGGTTAGGAGAGACATGCGATGGCGACCCCCGCTCACGAGATCAACACCAAGCCCTCCTGGCGCCGCTACGCGGACGGTCAGCAGGACTGGGAGTCCTGGACCGACAAGATTTTTGCCCAGGATCGCTCTCACAAGTGCCCCACCTATATCCATAAGACACCGCCGTGCCAGGCCAGTTGTCCGTCCGGTGAGGATATCCGGGGGTGGCTCGCGATTGTGCGCCAGCAGGAGAAGCCGCCGTCGGATCTGACCTGGCAGGAATACGCCTTTCGCCGCGCCACCGATGCGAACCCCTTCCCCGCCCTGATGGGCCGGGTCTGTCCGGCGCCCTGTCAGTCCGGGTGTAACCGCACCGAGCTGGAGTCGGCGGTCGGGATCAACGCGGTGGAGCAGTTCATTGGCGACACTGCCATTGCCAACGGTTATCGCTTTGCCGCGGCGCCCCCGCTGACCGGGCAGCGTGTCGCCATCATCGGCGGCGGGCCTGCTGGCTTGGCCGCCGCCTATCAGTTGCGGCGCAAGGGCCACGCCTGCACCATCTTGGAGTCCAATGAACGCCTGGGCGGCATGTTCCGCTACGGCATCCCCGGCTACCGGGTGCCGCGTGGCCACCTGGACGCGGAGATCCAGCGCATCCTGGACTTAGGTGATATTGAGGTCCGCTTCAAGACCCGGGTCGGGGTGGACGTGCAGGTCGCCGACCTGGAGCGTGACTTCGACGCCGTGCTGTGGGCGATCGGCTGCCAGAGTGGCCGTGGGCTGCCGGTGCCGGGCTGGGAGGGCACACCTAACTGTGTCTCGGGTGTGGCCTTCCTCAAGGCCTTCAACGAAGGCCGGATGAAGGTCACGGCGCAGCGGGTGGTCTGTGTCGGGGGCGGGGACACCTCCATCGACGTGGTCTCAGTGGCGCGCCGCCTCGGTCACATCACCAAGGCCGGCCACCGGGAACTGCCCGAAACCGTGGTGCACGACGGCTATGTCGCACACGATGCCGCCTTGAGCGCCGCGGCCGAGGGCGCCGAGGTCACCCTGACATCGCTCTTCGCCCGCGCGCAGATGACCGCCTCCGAGCACGAGGTCCATGACGCCACTTACGAGGGTGTCACCATCCTCGACGGCGTGATGCCGTTAGAGTTGATCGTGGGGGGCGACGGTCGGGCCACCGGCCTCAAGGTCGCCGACTGCCGGCTGACCAATGGGCGTCCCAGCCCGGTCGAGGGGACCGAGCGGGTCCTCGCGGCGGACCTCATCGTCTCGGCCATCGGCCAGGGTGGGGACCTGACTGGCCTCACGGCCTTCGACAACGGCCGCGGGTTCATCAACGCGGACAAGTTTGGCCAGGTGCCGGAGCGCGCCGGCCATTTTGTCGCCGGTGACATCATCCGCCCACACCTCCTGACCACCGCCATCGGTCAGGCCTGGGTCGCGGCGGACTCCATTGATGCCTACTTGCGCCAGGCCGAGAAACGCCGCCGTCCCAAGGTCGACGTCCATCATTTCAACCTGCTGGACAAACTGGCCGAGGTCAAGCGGACCCCCGAGCCCTTCAGTATCGAGGCCCGGGGTGACCTGCGCGGCACCGATGACGGCAACTGGGCCGTCCATAACTATGACGATCGTTCCAGCGCCGAGGTCATCGCGCAAGACGAACTGTTCCTCGGTCACTTCAACTATCACCCGCAGAACGTGCGTGAGGAACAGGTACCGGGGGCCGAAGTGGTGCTCGGTCACTTCAAGGAACGGGTCATCGGGCTCACGGATGTGCAGGCGCTCGACGAGGCCAAGCGCTGCATGTCCTGCGGCTTGTGCTTCGAGTGTGACAACTGCGTGATCTACTGCCCGCAGGGTGCCGTCTATCGGACGCCCAAGTCGGAGCGGACCACCGGTCGCTATGTCGCCACCGACTATGCCAAGTGTATCGGCTGCCACATCTGCGCGGACGTCTGCCCCACCGGCTACATCAAAATGGGGCTGGGTGAGTGAGTGGCCGCGGGCCAATGCATTTGGGATGTGTGGGATGGTGAGCGGTCTGATCCCAACCCGGGCCGGTCTTATCCTGCTCGGCCTGTGCTGTGCGTTGGTCGCTCAGTGCGTCCTGGCGGGTGATGGGCAGTGCTACGTGCGGCCCGGCTCACGGGCCGCCGCGCTCGACGACTGCGTCGCGCCCACGGCGTTCATGCGGCGCAACCATATGGAACTGATCAAACACCAACGTGACGCCACGGTTCACCAGGGCATCCGCGGCACCCGTGACAGCCTGGCCGGTTGTATCGACTGTCACGTGAGCCGCGCCGCCGATGGCCAGCCGGTGGCCGTCAACGAAAAACACCAGTTCTGCTCTGCCTGCCACGCCTTCGCCGCCGTCAAGGTCGACTGTTTCGACTGCCATGCCGCGGTGCCCCGGGGTGCGCCACTGAGCGAAGCGGCTGGTGGCATGCCCGAGAACGACCTACGCCGGACCAATCAATAATGAAGCAACAGCACCCAGAAGAGACGATCGACCAGGGGCGCCGAGCCTGGTTCGGCCTGGCGGCGGGGGTGACGGCGGCGGTGGCGGCACCCGGGGTCGTCCTGCACCTCGCCGATGCCGCCCCTGCCGTTGGGACTGAAGGCGTGCCAGTCACCGCCGCCGCGCGTTGGGGCCTGTTGATCGACACGAACAAGTGCTTGGAGGGTTGTCGCGACTGTGTCGATGCCTGCGCCCGGGAGAACGGGCTCGACCGTCAGACCAAGCCGGCCGCCCAGTCGTCGGCCGCGTGGGCCGACCAGCGGGCGGTCTGGCTCCGCAAGGCCAAGTTGGCGGACAACCTGACCGGGCGGGTGACCAACCTGCCGCTCATGTGTCAGCATTGCGAGCACCCCCCTTGTGTGGACGTCTGCCCGACCGGGGCCTCGTTCAAGCGGGCGGACGGGATCGTGGTGGTGGACCGACATGTCTGCATCGGCTGCCGCTACTGCATGATGGCCTGCCCCTACCAGGCGCGCAGCTTCATTCACGAGGCCGTGCACGATCAACTGACCGGGGTCCCACGCGGCAAGGGCTGCGTGGAGAGTTGCAATCTATGTGTCAGCCGGCGTGACCATGGGCTCGCGTCCACCGCCTGCGTCGATGCTTGCACGGCCGCCGGCCACGGCGCCATCGTCTTTGGGGACATGAAGGACCCGGCGAGCCCCATCAGCCTGGCGCTGAAGGCGATGTCCAGCCGCCAACTCCGCGAGGACCTGGCGCTCAACACCGGCGTACGTTACGCGGGCCTCTAGCCCAAACAGTGGACTACAGGCATGAAACGCATCGTTTATCGTGAGTGGCGCATCCCGCCAGGCCGCTACTGGGGCATTCTGGGGATACTGGCGGTAGTGATCGGGTTGGGGGGACTCTCCGCGCTCTATCTGGAGCACCAGGGTCACTGGGTCACGGGGATGAACAATTTCGTAGTGTGGGGGGTACCCCATGTCTTTGCCGTATTCCTGATCATCGCCGCCTCCGGGGCGGTCAACGTTGCGTCCATCGCGACCGTTTTCGGCAAAGGTGCCTATCAGCCCCTGGGGCGTCTGTCCGGACTGCTCGCGGTGGCCCTGTTGATCGGCGGGCTCCTGGTCCTGGTGCTCGACCTGGGGCGTCCGGACCGTCTACTGGTGGCCCTCACACACTACAATCTGCGCTCCATCTTTGCCTGGAATATCTATCTCTATACGGGATTCATTGCGCTCGTCATTGCCTATCTATGGAGTATGGCCGACCGGATGGGTGCGCCATTCAAGAAACTGATCGGGCTGTTCGCCTTCGGCTGGCGGATCGCACTGACCACCGCCACCGGTTCCATCTTCGGTTTCCTGGTTGCTCGGCAGGCCTTCGACACGGCCTTCCTGGCGCCCATGTTTATCATCATGTCGCTCGCCTATGGGCTCGCCATCTTTGTCCTGGTGTTGCTCTTCAGCTTCCATGAGGAGTGTCGACCCGTGGGCGATAAGCTGCTGATGCGGCTCAAGCGTCTACTTGGGCTCTTTGTCGCGGCGATGTTGTACTTCACCCTCGTCTACTTCCTGACCAAGGCCTATGGCGCCAAGACTCATGGCCTGGTGGATTGGGTCCTCTTCGACGGCGGTCGCTATTCCGCCCTGTTCTGGATCGGCTGGGTCCTGATCGGCGCACTGGTCCCGTTGGGAATCATTCATCACCCGGTGCTAGGGCAGGACCGCAACTGGATCGTGGCCGCCTGCATACTGGTGGTGTTGGGTGGTTTGGCAACCCTGTATGTGTTAGTCATTGGCAGCCAGGCCTACCCACTCCAGATGTTTCCTGGCCATATCATCCTGGAATCAGGATTCTTCGATGGCGTCAAGAGCGAAACCGCGACCTATCGTCCGACTATCCCGGAGTTCCTGCTCGGCCTCGGAGGCGTGGCAGTGGCCCTAATCATCACGGCGGTGGGCGTGCGGGTACTCCAGTTTTTACCCGAGTCACTGGCCGATGCCGCACTGCCTGCGGACGCCGTTTACCTGCCAACTGCGTCTGATCGGGAGTGAGGGAGGCAGGTGAAGTTTAGGGCTTTGCCAGGGGGGACGGGGTCTCACAATGTGCGGAACGCTTATGGAAAGCGTTTCATAATCGAGCCACTGATTGTCAGTCCCCAGTCCCGGATTGCCCCTGAGCGAAAAACGCATTAGCGATGGCGTACTGACGTTCGGCTTCGGTCTCTGCCGACACGTCAGCGGACTCCATCAGCGCACAATTGCTTGCCATGCGTGCCTGCACCGCGGCCCGCCAGGCGGGGTTCTGCCGTTCGGCCTTGATCCCTGCCCGTGTCGCCTCGGGCATCAGGGCCGCGGCGGCGGCGGCAGCGACAAAGTGGTCGGCCTGTGCCAACCAATCGGTGTCTCTCCCACACTGAGTATAGGTCTTGGTGGTATGGCCCTTGGCGGCCTTGAAGGCATCTTCGAGTTCCCCCGCGCCAGCGCCGTCGCGCAGTGCCGTCTCAATGGCCCGGTTGACACGCTCATGGCTTGAGAGATAAGCGACGCTCTGGGCGAAGCGTGCGCCGAGCCGCCGTTGTTGCTCCGCAGTGAGCACTTGGAGGGCATCGCGGAGTTCGTGATCGTTCTGAATCTTGGTCATCAGATGGGGCTCCTGGAGCCTGCTGGTCACAGATCGGGCACTGGGCGTCGGGGAACTCACCCTAGGTCCTCATCAAGAATATCAGCAAAGGCCAATGCATGCAGCAATGACCCGTTGGCACGATCCCGGTGTCATTGACCGGAACAATGATCGCGGCACGAGCCCTGCGAGCGGGGCCTGGCAACCTCAATACCCACCCTTTCGTAGAACCTCGGGCAATCCGGCAATCTTTGTGCCCTGTTTGGTCGGAGCCAATGGGAAGAGGGTGTAGAGATCCTTGCTGGTCGGCTTCGTGCCCCACTGCGTGCCTATGTCCTTCAGCACAGCACGTTCCATAGGCTGGTGCTGGTTGTTGTTGAGATACTGGTCGCGCAGGTAGTGGATCAGGTCCCAGTGCTTATCCGTGAGTGTGATTCCCTCGATCTCGGCGAGCCGACGCGCCACGTCTTCGTCCCAGTCCAGATAGTTGACCAGGTAGCCGTGGTCGGTGGTCTCGATGGTCCTGCCATTGATCTCGATGGTCATGTTAGTGCTCCTCTCGTCCGGAAGTTCGGGTTACCACGCCGTGCAGGATTGCACGCATAAATCAGAAACTGGGAATTTTATGATATTTTGGTCGATTCGTCACGGCCTGATGGCTACAGCAGCGGGTGTGGGGTCTGACAATCATCGGCCTAATTATGGAAAGCATTCCATAACCTATATTATCGCCTGGCAGGCGCAACGATACGGCAGTGCGTCGCGCCGCCACAACTCTAAATCAGCGGAAAGGTAATGACATAACCACAATAGCGAAGAAGTATGCAGTTCATCACAAGATGCATATATCTTATAGTTACATATAGTATTTGAATTGGGGAAGTGGATCAAGGTTACGCGGAACCTCTTTCATGATTTCCCCAACGAGTTCGGAGAAGCGAAGTGTAATTGGAAGCAACCCCCCGAAATTCGCTGAATTCCAATTCATTTTTGTCAGAATCATTAGTTCTTGCAAGATGCTCCTGCTTGAGCTGTCGCCGATATGATCTGTAAGTTTAAGCGGCAGCGGAACGTGTCCGTGCGGGAACGCTTGCAGCGAGCTGATATATCCTGTGGTATAGAGTAGGTGCATCTCGCCAAGCGATATATAGCTGCCACGAAGAATTGGATATCTGGCATCTCGAAGGAGGCGAACATCCTCTGTTGGGCGAACAGCAACTAGATCAAACTGATTGATATCTCTTAGCGCATTCATAAGCCCAACGCGCTCTTCCGGCCAATACTCGGTCGTCTTATGAATAACGACTCGACGCGGCGCTTGCTTGAGTTCGTCGCGGTAGCGCTTAAGAACCATCGACACAAGCTCTTCGGCGAGATCAGAAGGCATATGTGGCGAATTTCCGTGTTTGCTAACGTCCCATACGAAGTCCTGTCCTCGTAGAACTAACCCATTGCCTTCTTCGTCGAATGCCTGAGCAAGGCCCGTGAAATAGCAAGAGTTCTTTGACCCAGGCACGCGATGGAAGCTTATACCAACAAAGCACGTGCCAACGGTTAGTCCGGACGGCATCCAAGGCACACCCCCGGACTTGTAGTACAGGCCAGTGAAGAAATTCCAAGCGCATTTCGATTTGTGATCAACATCCTTGCTATAGGGTGTTGCTTCGCTTGTCCTTTGTAAGAGGATTTGTGTTGGCAAGCGGTGCTTCATTGCAACCGCTTTGATAGCTCTTCGAAGATCTCGATGGACGTCTCCTAACTGCTTATCGAAATAATCGACCTTCCCGTGAGTCTTGACCAAATCCCGGGGTAACGCGAGTACGACGTACTCTGGTGGCCGATCTCGTTGCGCGAGCAAGCGCAGCTTATCGCTCAATAAATCGACGGCCTGTTCAAATCTCTCCCTCTTGCTTCTGGGTTTCCGAAGGTCTTCCAACTCTCTGAATGTCAATTTCTCTATGGATTCGTCCTGATAGGATAATTCACTGAAGAATCCGCGATCTGCTTTGAATCCGGGGAAGCGGTAATTATTTCCGTCTCCAAGAACGCCTTCCGAAGCCATTTCCAGCCAGCTACGAGCTGAATCTATGCTCTCACCCGTGCCAATAAAACCTACGCGAACTGTCTCAGGGTGTCGCTTTCCCATATCTAGTGATCGCGGTCCAAAAAGTGTGATTCCTCTCTTTGGGCATAGGTGTAACCGATCGCAAGCGAATTCTAACGATGGCTCATCGAATAACTCGCATCGTACAGGTACAGGATCGATCTTCACTTTACAGATCTCCATCCGTCTCTAGTTCATCAGTCTTTTCATAACAATCATCGAAGTCGTTAATTTCTCTAAGGTCCGCCAATGTGAAAAGATCATCCTCGTAGCTGGCTGTCATTCGATTCGCGTGATCGCCGATTACCTCTGGCCAGGTAATGCTCGCATTCATGAGGGTATTGTCAATGATCAAAGCCTGTTCGCCAAAAAGACAGGAAATCCGAGGTTTGCCTTGCGAGAGAAAGTCACGCCAGAATTGTACTTCTTGAAGCAGATCGAAGTTGTACATACGCGATTTGCGCTGCGTGCTCTTGCGGCCGGTCGCTTTACCGTCCAATAGCACAAATCCATCAATTGTGAACCGCCGCTCGGGCCGAATTGCTAATCCCCACCCTGATTGCCCTAGTTTTTGGAAGCGCAGACCGAGAGCCATGTGCTCCCAGTATCTCTTTGCTTCGCCGGTATTTCGGAAATGCGGATTCCAGGCAACGTTACGTTCGGCTCTGACCCCGGCGACTGACTGATAGGAGATGCGCTTGTCTGAGCCTGAATCGTCGGGTTCAAAGTAATAACGATGATGAATCTTGTCGAGCTTCAGACCTAAGCGACCGGTTATCTTGTTTAACGTCCGATTTAAGAGTTCGACATACCAACGCGCTGTTTCAGGTTTGGCCAACCAATCCTCTAGGCGGTGCCGTTTCGCTGACGCGGGGTTTACGATGTTAACAAAAGGTGATTCGCAGTGCTGCATGTTGTTGAACGCATATAACTTCCCTCCTCTAATAATGAACGGAACATATACGCGTGAATCTTTGGGCCACGTTATCAGAGGCCGCACTGCATTTTCAGTAAGGGTGCATTCTCCGGAAAAAATAAGGTGCGGCAGCGATGTAACCGGCATTATTGTAGAAAAGACGGTTTCAGTAACTGTCTGTACTGGCATTGATAGTTCGTCGAACTGATGTTCCCGAGAAAGACGAGTGCGAACCCAGTCCTCGTGATCTATCTTAAATTGAACAAGGCGCTCAAGCGGGTAGGTATAAGGTTGCTGATCAACCAGTTCATGGTGTTCATGACACAATAAGATCAGATTGCCGTAGCCATCAATGCTTCCACCTGGGGGATCGGCATCCCGCCGCGGTCCACCTGAGCTTTGCGCAACGATATGCGCGATTTCACCGACCAGCACTTCGCGGTCGTCTTTGGTTGCATCCCTGACAAGTAGTCGGCGACAGGCGGGAAACGCACACGTCGCACCCGCACGTCCCCAAAGAATTTGCCGCGTTCGCGCATCAATAGCCATTTATACTACAGTCCTGTATATCGTGAGCACTCGAAGCGATATGCATTATCCACCCCAGCCGTGATGTATGCAGACTGTGCCGCGGATGTTCCTAGCTCTCTGCGGTTATTCTGACTCAAACTCCCCCGTGCTGAACTTGAGTACCGCGCAGTTCTCCCGCACGGCTCGCTGGGTGGCATCGTCGAAGCCGTTCGGGTCCTCCGCCTGGATTTCAATCGAGACGGTGATCTTCGCGTTCGGCTTGGTCAGGAAGGGCTGCAAGACCTCGTCGGCGATCTGGGCGAAGACGAGCTTGGCCTTGACCGGGTCCAGCTGGACCGTGCCGTAAAAGCGAGTCTTGGGGGGCGGCGGCTTGGGTCCCGGTGGGGGCGTAGGACCCGGACCGGGGCTGGGGCCTGGCCCGGGCGTCGGATCGGGGTCCGGGTCAGGCGATGGCCCAGGACCAAGCCCCGGCGGCAGCACGACCTGGCGCGCCTTGACCTCGCGGGCCGTCTCGCGCTGGATCAGGACCGCGCTGTTGTCGATCGGGGTCAGGGAGGATCGCCCAAAGATCAGGCCCAGGTAGTCGTCACCCTCCTTGTCGTTGGCATAGCCGAAGAAGTCCTCAGTCTCCGCGCCAATCCTGACCGCCTCCCCATACACCAGGCTCGATTGCAGACGCGGCAGGTAGAGGTAATGGCAACAGTCCTGCCAAACCTTGAGTGCCTTGACATCGGTTACCCCGTCCTTGAAGTACCAGGTATCGAGGATCGTCTTGAGGTGAATGGGGCTCCAGGCGTTGATCAGCCATCCATTATCGATGGCCAGCCGCTCGATCTCGGCAATCAGGACCGGCACCGTCGCGGACACCTGCACCGCGTCCCAGACGATCTTGGGATCGAGCCGACCGCGGCGTACTTCCTGAACCGGGGACATCAGCCAACGGTAGGTGTCGCGCACCGTGCGGTGCAGTGCCCGGTCGGAGTCGGCCTTCTGGTCCTTGGCCTGCTTTGCCTGGATCTGGTCGAGGTTCAGACGCGCATTCTCCACGTCCGCAACGATCGAGGACCAGGCGAGATAGGTACGGGCTTGATCCTTCAGCCGCTCCAGGGCATCAAAATCGGCGGCCAGAAAAAGCAACCGGTTCTGCTTCTGGCGCGGCTGCTCGCCGCGGCGGGTCAGGATCTCCGTTGCCGCCGTCTGGGCCAAGTTATCCGATCCTTTGCGGTAGGGCGCCGCGGGCGGCAGCACCACGAGGCGCATCCCGTACTCGTCCGGCACATCCTTCGATTCGGTAAAGACATGGAGCCCGTCAAAGCCATGTGCCTTGCCAAAGGCCCGTGCCACCCGGTCCCTCAGCATCGGCACCACATCGTCCTTTTCCGAAAAGCGCAGCCGGCGCGATTCCATCTCGCGGCGCAGGTTGGGCTTGGTGTCGAACCAATAGCGGTCCCGCTCCAGGTTCAGATAATTCAACTGGTCGCGTAGTCGGCGCAGGGCGTCATGGTAGTGGCCGATGGTCTGCCCGGGCTGGAGCACGCCGAGCAGGACATGGTCCAGGGGCAGGCCGGGGCCGCTGCGATCGGCCCCCGGGGCGCTGCCCAGGAAGATCGCTCGCGCGAGTCGCCGCGCCGCATGAATCTTGCCGAACAGGGGCTCTTTACTCTCGATGACGACCGGGCGGGAATGCTCGCCGTCGATGTCCTGATCGATCACCGGGTCCCAGCCCTGGGGCAGATAGTCCAGACACTTGTTGCGCACCTGGGCGTCATAGAGCGGCAAGGCGCCGGGCAGGATCATGGCGTCCGCGTTGCCGTCCTTCCACAACCGATGCACCACCTGGGCCAGCAGTTGCAGCACGCCGCGGGTGCGTTGGAAGTTGCCCAAGGTGGACCAGTCCTCATAGAGCCGGTCGAAGATCTCGGGGTGGATCGGGAAGGCCTGGCGCAGGCGTTCGACGTAGCGGGCCTCCTGGGTCTCGGGTGGCAGGGCATCGCGGTTGGACCGATACAGGTCGGCGAAGGCGCCGCAGGTGTCCTCCAGGCCAATGCTGTCGTCGATGCGCTCGAACAGGCGCCGCCGCACGATGCTGAAAGCCTCGTCCTTGCTCACCGGCTTCCAGATGGCGTGCACGCGGCCGAAATAGCCTTCCAACTCGCGCAGCACGACCTGGCCGCGTCCCTCGCCGGCATTGTGCGAATCCGGCAGGGAGGCCAGGAGGATGGCACCGGGTACCGACTTTATCCCTTCGGTCAACGCCTGCACGAAGGTCATGTTGGTCTCGAAGGTCCCGGCCGGGTAGTCGTGCCCCGCCTTAAACTGGCGGTAGAAGGCCACCAGTTCGTCCATCAGGATGACGCAGGGACTGCACGCCGTCAGCAGCGCGATGAGCGAGTCCTTGTCCGGCGAGGTGCCCGCCTCGTCCGCGGCGCGCAACAGCGCGTAGCCGTCCGCCCCGCCCAACTGCCAGGCGAGTTCACCCCAGAGCGTCCGGGTGAGGATGTCGTCGTGCGCCTTGGGGGTGGTCGGGGACAGGTTGATGCCGTCGATGACCGCCACCCGCGCCTTCGGCAGGCTCGCAACCCCGGCCGCATCCAGGATGGGCGGGACCCCCGCCAGCTCGCTCGCCGGGTGCTCGCAGCGCGCCAGGTGATAGACCGCCAGCAGCGTATGGGTCTTGCCCCCGCCGAAGGCCGTCTGGAGTTGGATCACCGGGTCGCCGGCCTGGCCGGACAGGCGCCGCATGACCTTATCCAGCAAGAGCGTCATACCTTCAGTGATGAAGGTGCGGGCGAAGAACTGGCGTGCGTCCTGGTACTCGGGCGGTGCCGTGCCGCGCTGGACGGCGGAGATGTCCGCGGCGAACTCCGATTGCTGGAAGGTGCCCTTCAGTACGTCCTGATGGGGGATAGCGATGTCGCGCCAGGGTTTCATCGTGTCACTACTCCGTGATTCCAGTCACAGACCAAGGGGTTTGATTATTGAGAATCTGCATGCCACCGGCAAGCGCGTGGGGGTCAACTGCGCGTAACGTTTGCTTGAGCTTTTGGCGGAATGTCGCCGGCTCGGCGACATAGGGTTTCAACGCACTGGGTTTGGTCGACTGTTCCAGGTGTAGGACGATCCGTACCCGATATTGGCGCAACGCCCGCCGGGCAAATTCCTGATCCTCGCCACCGGCAATCGATGCCATGGCATGGATGCAGGCCAGCGAGTCCCGAATCTTCTCGGCGATTTCCTGGAACAGCTCGCTGGACTTCGTGCGCGGCTCGGCGCGGTAGTCCCTCACCTCAATGAGCCAAAGGTCTTCCACGTCGGGATGGAAAGCGACCAGGTCAACCGACTTTGAACCCTTGCCGTCCAGTGGCTTGGCAAAGGACTGGAAGCGTTTTCTGAAGAACGACGTTCCATCAAGCTTGCGAACCATCCAAGCGTCCGGGAAATCAAACCGCAGCGCACCCTCCTGATAGCTTTGCATGGCTGCCGATCACTCCAGTTCCATGTAGCGGTCCGATTGCTCCAAGTCCGCGTCCAGGGCAGCAATGGGATCAACGTCCTCCGGACGGTCTCCGCTGCTGACCTGTACCCCCTGGTCGCCCGGGGCCAACGCGATGAACCTGGTGGGCAGGCCCTTGAAGCGCTGGTCGCCCATCAGGATCTCGATTTCGCGCAGCACGAACAGGCTGTGAGTGGCGAGGATCACCTGAACACCGTTGGCAGCCAGTCCGACGATCCCCTCGACCATCGGACGCATCAGCTCGGGGTTGAGATTGGCTTCGGGTTCGTCCCAAAACAAGGTGCTATGTGGCTGGATCACATTCCTGCGAACCAGATACAAGAGTAAACCGAGCTTACGATAACCCTCTGCCATCAGTGATACGTCAGACAGCTTTCCGTCAGTTTGCCGCAAGCGTAGCTTGCCCTTTTCGAGCATCAGTTCACCGCCGACGATTTGCGACAAATACTCGATCATTTGCGATAGCAGATCGGAAGGCGTCATGCTCTCCGGAACGGTCATTGCAACGGCGAGGTCACGGTAAGTCTCATCCAGCGGAATCTTATAGGTCTCAAATAGTGCAATCAACCCATCAAAGAGGGAAACGAATTCCTTGCTGGGAATAAAAAGGGGGAGCGGCTGTGCGGTGAGCAGCGGATCGCCTTGCGGGAGACGCGTTGCGCGAAGCGCGACCTCTTCTCTATCTTCCTGTTTAAACGCCAGTTGCCAGCATAAATCTCTTTGCGTATCGGGAGACCATGGCAGAGAGCGTTCAACTGCATCATCGATCGCTATTGCCTTCTCACGACTGGTGACTTCCGCAGTGATCGCAGTTTGGCCTGTCGTCCCTTGGCGGAGAAGATTCTCAAGCCGTTCCGGTCGGAACAGCCCCATCAGTCTGTCTTCAAAATAGCCTTCGGCTCGCCGCTCCAGCAATGGTAGCCGCTTGTTGGCGAAATCAGGCCAAGCACGGGTGAACAAATAGCCCAGCTTCAACAGATGTGTCTTGCCGGTTCCATTGGCGCCAACGACAACATTCAAGCCAGGCGAGAATGTGAAGCTGGCATCAGCAAAGGCCGTGAAATTGGTAATGTCCAGTTGCTTAAGCATGATTCCTCCTCACAGGTCTAGGTTGCCCTGGGAGTCGATATGACCGGTCTCGTGGGAGGCCGTGACGATGCCGTGCCAGGCGGCGATCAGCTCGTTGTAGGCGCGGGCATCGTCCGCCCACTTCTTGCGTTCGCAGAGGGTATAGAGGTGATAGGCGAGTTGGCGAATTTGGTCGCCGCGCTCGGGCATGCGGGCGAGCAGTGCACCGGCGGCGGATTCGCCCTGTTGGTTGAGGGCGCGGATGACCTGGTGGATCGCCTCCCAGACCGGGGTGCGGTTGTCCTGGGTGGGGTCCCAGTCGCGGGGGTACTCGTCCCAACGCAGCAGGCGAACATTACCGCCGCCGGACTCTACCACACCGCTGTGGGCCACCCCGTCCACCGAGGTGCCCTTGGCGCGGGCCAGGGTGTCCGCGTCGCCGAACTTGCCGGTAGCCCAACCCAACTGATCGAACCAGGCAGAGCAGAAGAGGGTGTCGGCATCAAAACCGGCGCCGTTGGGGTTCAGAAAGTCCTCGATTGCCTTGTTGATCATGACCAAGGCGTTGTGAACGGGCATGGGCGAGCCGTCCGCCTCCAGCACGGCGGCGTATTTGGAGTAGATCGCCATGCCTGGACCGATGGCAGCTTGGGCGAGGTCGACAGGGGCGATGGGAGAGGCGCCCAGTTTGCCGCCGATCATGGTCTCCAGGGCCTCCGGCATCTCATCGCGGAGTTCGCGTTGGAAGTCGCGGCGGGAGATGGACGGAGCATCGGGGTCGCGTTTGCGGCAGACGAGAACAATGCTAGACGCCAAAGCGTTTGTAACCATTCCAATAAGACGGCTTGAGCTTTCCGTGCGGATCGGCCAAGTGCCATTAACAGCCAAGCCGGCAGTTCTTACCGCGTCTAGAAATGTCTCCCAACCAGTGCTTGCAGTGCCCGTATCGTTTGATGTCTCTGATTGTTTGAACGCATAGTAGATGGTAATTGGAAAAGCTGGGTGGGTCTGTTCTGCCAAGCGAGACATAGCTTGGGTCATCCCGCTCAAGAAGAACGCCTCTGCCTTCTCTTTGCTGCCGTGGCGGTAGAGTGTCGCTACCAACTCCTCAGCCTTGGGTACCACAAGTGTGGCGAAGAGATCGGGGAAAATAGACTTGAGTGAGCGGCGCAACCACACATAGAAAAAATCTGAAAGATCGGCGTAACCGATATTGTCGTAATACGGTGGGTCCGTAGATACAATTTTATCAAAGCTAACGCTTTGGCAGGAAGCGTCTTCTTGGTCCGAGAACCCCGCGCCGGATTGCGGGCCGTTGCGGAGAGTCTTAAACGTTCCATCAATAATTCCGAGGAAGTCACCACCAGCTCCTGCGAACGGATTCAGATCTGCGTAATCCCAAACCATTGGGAAAGCTTGCCTGCCAAAAGCGGGGGCTGACTTATCTTCACCCGGGCGCCAACGCGCCTGCGTCACAAGGAAAACAGTTTCCTTACTGACAGCCATACTCAAATATACACCAATCGCCTCCGCGTACGCCTTTGCGCCGCTGCCGCCACAACGCAATTGCATCGCTTCATTTTGGGGATTTGGGGGCTCATCTGCAAAGGGACTAGGTGTTAGCGCTTTCAGGTAGTCGTGCTCAATCCTGTCGAGAGCTTCGGTCACAAGATCTGAGAATGTTATCAGTGCCACGAGTTGGCGAGGACTGAAAAGGTGCCCCCATGTTGACAAACCATAGGCGGAACAAACACCGCCGGTAATCATTGCTCGCGTCGGAGTCGCGCTTGACAGGAAAGTGTTTCTCGCCTCGTCGACCATGCTGAAATCGGCTGCGCTCTGAGCAATACGTTCGTGAGCGTCAGTCGGTGAAATGTATACGCGTCCGCGATCCCCTTCTGCTACGATTGCCATTAGGCGGTCACCGAGACGACCGGCTTTGCCCTCGTCGCGGATGTATACCCTTGATACAGGAACGCCACTTAATAGGCAGAGAAAATCTTGAGCCTTGCCTGCTCGTGTCCCGTTTTTTCTCGTAGCAGCATTCTTGGGTTCCCCTAATCTCACTGTGAAGCGGTAGCGATCATTCTCGATTACGGGCTCGACATATGCCTCTTTGCTCTTCTTTGTTGAGAGCAGAAAACTGGATACCAATGGCACATCCACATGGGCAAACGCGGGATTCGGACTCTTCACCGTCCGCGCCCAGATCCACGCAATCACCGTGAGCTTCTTTCCCACATAGGACTTGAGATCCGGCCGCGGATTACTCGGATCATTCGCCATCTCTGCGGTGACTTCAACCGGGGGATACAGATGCCCGATCCGCTTAAACGCCTCCTCCCGCATCCAGTGCCCATAGCGCCTGACATCCTCTGCAAGCCCAGTCGCGCCGGGCCAGTCTTCACGATCCAGCTTGTATTGCAGCGGACCTTCCGGGATCGGCCCTACCGGCGCCCGCCCGGCAAATCGGGGCGGGATTTCGATCATGGCCTTGTTGATCAGTACCGCCACCGGGTTCAGGTCTGAGGCATGGGCCTCCAGCCCCAGCCGCTGGGCCTCCAGCGGGATAGAGCCGCCGCCGGCGAAGGGGTCATGGAAGGCGGGGAGCTTCTCGGGGTCAAAGCCAGGCTTACCCTTGTTCAGCTCGCAGGTCTCACGCCAGGAGGCACGGATAGCCGCGCGGGCGCGCTCCAGTACCGTCTCGTTGTTGGTGTTCTCCCACTTCACCAGATCCCGGATGATGTCGAACAGCCGCTCCCGTTCCTCATCCGCTTGCGCCTTGGTCTTGCCCGTGTACCAGCCCCGCTCCCCGCCCGGGTCGTTGACCAGTTGGGCAAACAGTACCGCCCGCGCCGCGGCCAGGGGCCGGCGCGCCCACCACAGGTGCAGGGTGCTCGGGTGCCCGTGGCGGATGGATTTCTCTCGCGCCGAGGCGACGTTGATGTCGTCCAGTGGCAGGGCGACTTCGATGAGCTTCTTGGGGGCTTTGATGTTCTGGCTCATGGGTCAGTCCTTGAGGTCGAGCAGTTGAATGAGCGCCGCGCGCACGGCCCTGGCGTCGGTCGGGCCGAGTCGGCCGAGCCGTCCGCGGATGAGCGCGTGGTCGAGGGTGAAGAGTTTCATGCGCACCAGGGAGGGTGTCGGCAACCCTGCTGCGGTGAGATCCTGAATCGGCACGTCCAGCGGCCAGGCGCTGTGCTTGGCCGAGGTGATCATGGCCAGCACGCTGTGACCGGCGGGTGAACCGAAGGCGGCGGCGCACGACAGGATCAGGGCTGGCCGGACCTTGGTGGCGTCGCGATCGGTGAAGGGGAAGGGCACCCGTACGACCGCCCCGGGCCCATCGGTGTGCTCATCGGTGGGTTCAAAGGTCACGGTAGGCGGCCTCGTCTTCCGCCGAGGCCCATTCGCTCAAGGTGCCTTCCACCGCCTTGAGATAGTCCAGATCCAAGGGGCGGACGCGCCGCACCGTGACCTTGCCGTCGGCGGTGAGATCCCAGGCCAGCAAGTCCCCCGGACCGGCCTGGAGCGCCTTGCGGACCTCCTGGGGGATGGTGGTCTGGCCTTTGCTGGTGATCTTGGCGAGTGCGGTCATGGTTGAAACCTGGAAGGACGCATTACGTCCTTACATTCTAGCGCGAACGCGGGTCGGGCAGGCAGGCGATCCGGGCACGCATTGGGCAGGCCCTGGGACCGGTTACAGCAACGGAATGGGCGACACGGCGCCCGCGAGCAGGTCGGCGAGTCTGTAGTTGATGCTGGCCACCCCGAAATCCGGTTCCTGCCGAAAGGGATTGCGGATGTAGTGCGGCCCCTCGTACGCGTCCCCATCCACGATCACGATGGCGAGGATGAACTTGTCCGCCTGGTTGAGCCCGTAGAGGATCTCGTTGCGGCTGATGGTGACGGTGTCGGCGCCCTTGATCCGGCCCTTGACCTCAATGTGGCGGTCTACGGGTAGCTTGCCGTCCTGGAGGGGCGGGCGGGCCGTCAGGTCCCAGCCGCATTTCTCGGCGGAGACGTCAAAGACGGTGTGTCCCAGGGCGCGTTCGGCGTCGATCACGGCTTGCATGGCGATGCGTTCGATTCGGGCGCGGGCGGCGGCATCTACGGCTTGAACGGCCGCGCTGCCGGACTGCTGGCGCTGATCCAACAGGCCCTGGGGGATGACCAGTGCCCCGCCGATGACCACCGGGGTGGCGGAGACCACATGCCGCTGGTCGGCCAGCTCCCGTTTGCGTTGCTCCAGGCGTGCGGTCAGTTCCTCAACCCGGCGGCGGGCCATCTCAGGCTGAACCTGGGGTTGCTTGCCGGCGGCCACGTCGTCGGTGAGCTTGATGTAGCGGTCCGACCAGTAGCTGATTTCTTTGATCAGGCGTTCGTTGACGGCCCCGAGGATCTTGTCTACCTGGCGCTCGCGGCGCTCCCGCACCTCTTGGTAATGCTCCGGCACCAGGCGGGCGATGGCATGGGCCAGGGCGGTCTGTTCCAGGCCACCCTGGTCCGGATTGGTGATCCAGGGGGCGGTCAGGATGTCCTGCACGCCCGCACGGTCGGCGTCGGCCAGCGGCACCAGGTCGAGGTGGGGGGCCCAGCCGGCGAAGGCGGCGGTGCCGTCCGGGGCGATGGAGACGAACTGAAGGCGGCGCGAGACGGTGCGCGGCGGGTCGCCCGCGGCCTCGCGCACCGTGTGCTCGATCATGAAGAGGACCCGCGGCACGGTGCCCTCGTCGCTGGGGTCGAGCAGGACGGCGCCCTGCTTGAGCTTGCCGCGATGGGACTCGAGCACCAGGTCGGTAACGGCGTGCATCAGTGGATGGGCGGGATGGACCAGGCTGGCCATCGGCTTGCCGTCGACGCGGATGCGCTCCTTCTCGAAGCAGATGCGCTCGTAACCCTTGAGCACCGGGGTGCGGGTCTCGCCGATCACGCGGTCACGGGTGCGGATGACGGCGGGGACGTGACGGATCTCGAATCGGCCGGGCTCGCGCGGGCGCAGTTCGCCGCCCAGGGCCTGGAAGGCTTCGCTGAAGAAAGCGCGAATGAAGTAGGGCTGAAGCTTGCGGGCCTCGGCCTTGTCCATCTCCTCTTTGATGGCGTAGAGGTCTTCCATGCGCATGGTCTGCTCGACCAGTGCGTTGCGCCCGATGATGGCGCGCAGGTGGTCGGTGTCTAAGGCCCCTTCGATGACCTGGTTCAGCCGGGCCTTGGTTTCGGGGCTCTCGCCGTAGCGGATGGCCTCGATCAGCAGGTCGCGCAGCGACAGGTTGTCGAAGGCCTCGCCCAGGATGTCGAAGACGCGCCCACCGAGTGCGGCGCGCTCTACCTCCAGCTTGTCGAACAGTTTCTGGAAGACATCGCCCTCGCGGGTCTGGTTGGCGACCATGTTCCACAGGTGGCACACCTCGGTCTGGCCGATGCGGTGGATGCGCCCGAAGCGTTGCTCCAGGCGGTTGGGGTTCCACGGCAGGTCGTAGTTGACCATGAGGTTGGCGTTC
Organism: uncultured Thiodictyon sp.; assembly: GCA_903837595.1. Lineage (GTDB taxonomy): Bacteria > Pseudomonadota > Gammaproteobacteria > Chromatiales > Chromatiaceae > Thiodictyon. Next base: position 4,579 of record CAILVI010000155.1, on the reverse strand, counting down.
TGGAGATTGACGCCTTCACCCGCGGCATCGGTGGCCACCAGGACCAGCACGGCGGGGTCGAAACGGAACGCCTCCTGGGTCTTGCGGCGGTCGTCGCGGTTGATGCCGCCGTGGATGGCGACGACGGCCTCGGGGCTACCCAGCAGCCCTTGGATGCGTTCCTGAAGGTAGTTGAGCGTGTCGCGGTGTTCGGTGAAAAGGATGAGCTTGCGGCGGGTCCCGGCCGCGGTACACATCAGGGAGTGGTCTTGCAGTAGACGGGAGAGCTCATCCCACTTGCGATCCTGGCCGGAGTGGACCACGCCCTTGGCCTGGGCTTCGAGCCAGGTGAGGGTGCCGATCTCAATCTTCAGTTCGTCGATGGTGCGCGCGGTGGTGGCCTGGTCGAGCACGTCCTCGGCCCAGGCCTCGTACTCGCCGCCGGTCAGTTCGTCGTCGGCATCCAGGATGTCCTCGGGCACGTCCTTGGCGTTATAGGTCCCCAGGGTCTCGGCGACGTGGTTGCCGTGTTGGTTGAGCTGCTCCTCACGCAGGCGCGATTCGAGCTTCTGGCGACGGCGTTTGAGTGATTGATAGATGGCCTCGGGGCTGGAGGCGAGCCGGCGCTGCAGCAGGGTGAGCGCGAAGCCGACGGTGTTCTTGCGCTTGCCGTCCAGATTGTCCGCGCGGTTCATCTCGTTGCGGACATAGTCGGTGACGGCCGTGTAAAGGGCGTCTTCCAGTCCCGAGAGGGTGTAGTTGACCGTGTAGGCGCAGCGCTCGGGGAACAGCGGGGTACCGTCGAACTTGAGCAGATCTTCCTTGACCATGCGCCGCATCATGTCGGACACGTCCACCTGGTGGGCACCCTCGCGGAACTTGCCATAGAAGCGGTCGGCGTCCAGCAGGGACAGCCAGACCTGGAAGTCCGCTTCCTTGCCGTTGTGCGGGGTGGCGGTCATCAGGAGGTAATGGCGGCAGATCCCACCGAGCAGTTCGCCCAGCAGGAACCGCTTGGTCTTGTTGACCTTGTTGCCGAAATAGTTGGCTGAGAGCTTGTGCGCTTCGTCCACCACGATCAGGTCCCACTCGCTGTGCTTGAGCTTGGTTTGAAGCTCCTCGCTGCGGGACAGTTGGTCCAGGCGGGCGATCAGCAGGTCGTTTTCCTCGAAGGCGTTGACGCGGGCGGCCTGGTCCATCTCGCGGGTGAAGATGGCGAACTCCACGCCGAACTTCTCACACAGCTCGTCCTGCCACTGCTCGGAGAGGCTGCCGGGGGCGACGATCAGCACGCGCCGGGCGTCGGCGCGCATCAGCAGCTCGCGGATGAAGAGTCCGGCCATGATGGTCTTGCCGGCGCCGGGGTCGTCCGCGAGCACATAGCGCAGGGGTTGGCGCGGGAGCATGGACTCGTAGACCGCTGTGATCTGGTGCGGCAGGGGCTCCACGTTGGACGTGTGCACCGCCATCATGGGGTCGAAAAGGTGGGCGAGGCGGATGCGCCAGGCTTCCAGGCCCAGTTTGAAGCCGGCGGCCGGGGCATCGAAGGCCCACGCACGGCCCGACTGGGCGAGGCTGAGGCGGGCTTCGTCGCTGCGGAACAGCATCTGCTCGCTGAGGCGCCCGTCTGCTGCCTTGTAATAGACGGTCAGCGCGTCCGTGCCGACCGGCTCGCAGGTGATGACACGCACGATGCCGTTGGGGTCCAGGCCCGCCAGTTGGGCGTCCTTCTTGATGTCTTCGAGCTTCAGCACGACGGCGTCCCTAACGCGTTATTAACCTGCAAATAGATGGCGATGGAGCGACTAGGTGCAGCGCAGTTCGCGGCGCCTGTTTTGCCCAAGTGCTGAACATACACGAAAATGGCGACTGCGTGCGACGACACACCCACCGGCGGCAGGGCCAGGCCGGTTTTCGACCTGCCTGCGCCGTCTGGGACGACGATCCTTGCTCGGAGAACGCGGGGATCGACCGCAGCCCGCGGCCCTGGCGGTGACGGTCCCGCCAGTGGTTCCCGAGCAAACCTGGTTCATGCCGTTTCTCCAAAATCGCTGTGGTCGCCGCGGTGGATAAGGTGTGACCAAGGGCCTATTCGAGGTGCCCGGACAGCCCGTTACCCGGGCCGGACAACGATTGACCGGGCGCACCCCCACTTTGGCCGGCCCGCGATCCCATGACCGACGCCGCAATACCACTGAACCAAGCGATCGGGGATGTCAGGCGATGTTGCGTTTGGTGTGAACATGGGTCGGGCCATCAAGGAAGCGGTAACCGCCAGGATGTCCTGGAGCCAGGGACCTGGCCGCGCGGTTCAACCTGGCCCCCATCCACCCTGCTGAACGCCCTCCGGAAAAACTCGCATACCTCGGGCTGCGCCAGGTGCCTCGATATCAGCCAGGGCCGGTGGCCCCGGGCTCGGACCGTACTTGCTGGAGCGATCCAATGTCTCCGGTTATAGTTGCTGGTTATCTTGATCCTGCGACAGAAACCTGCGACGCGCCAAGGCCAAACAATTTGGGTCACGCTTGTCATTTTCAGAAGTCGTCTGCACTAAATATCAGCAGTCGCCTGCACTACCTACTATGAAACAAGGAATCCCGGGGCCGGAACCTGGCAAGTCGCGCAACAAAGCCTCGACTGTACAACTGGATAGCCTTTTAGGGGCCGACTTGGCGATCAATGTGGTTTCTGGCCCCATGATAAACCCGAATCTTGGTGCAGGGGACTTCTGAGCAGAAAGGCGGATCGTGCAGACCACTCCTGAGCAAAAAGGAGGATGGTGCAGGCGGCTTCTGATCAGCGCGTGTCAGAAGTCCCCTGCACAACGGCCCTTGAGCCCAGCAAACTGGTGCAGACGACTTCTGAAAATGACAGGCAACATTGGGGAAGGCTAGTCTTTCGGGTCTCCCGGTGGGTGTCGCGTAACTTAGGAGTTGTGCGACGGCCCGGCATGACGGTCAGTAGGCCCTGGAAGCCGAGGACCTGGCTGCGAGGTTCTGAAGCGACATCACCGCCCACCCTGGATTTTGCTCAAGGCCCGGCAGAAGAGCTCGCCGACCGCGGGTGGCTCTCGGGTCTGGTTCGCCATGGCCGCGGCCTTCTCTAAGGTCTCGCAGGTCTTGAAGTAATCGGTGATTCCGGTCGTCCGGAAGCCGTGGTTACGGGCCTTGCTCGATCCCTGCTGGGGCACGCGTCGGCGAATCATCACGTTGACGTCGGTTCACCTGGCATTCTTATGGAGTGGGCGCTGTACGCAGGGCTGGTCAGCCGGTGGCTGGGAATCGATTTGCAGGGAGGAGAGAGGTCCGAACTGAGGTAACGCCTCGGTGGGCTCCTGGGTTGATGCTGCGTTAATGGGCGATCTGCCCGAATTTTCCACTGTTGAAATCGTGTATCGCCTGCATGATTTCCTCGCTGCTGTTCATGACGAAGGGACCGTGGCCGACGATGGGCTCGTTGAGCGGTGCACCGGAGAGCAGCAGGACGACAGTGTCCTCTTCGATCTCGACGGCCAGTTCAGTTTCCTCGCGATCCAGTACGGCCAGTTCCGCATCGCGGACGGTGTCCGAACCGATGTGCAGCGCGCCATGCAGCACGAACAGCGCGACGGTGTGGCCCTCGGGCAGTTCGAGCGACAGCGAGCGGCCTGCCTTCAGGCGCAAATCCCAGACGTTCATTGGCGTGAAGGTCCGCGCCGCGCCTGTTGCGCTCTCATACTCACCGGCGATGATCCGGGCCGTGCCGGCGCCGCGAGGCAACTCGACCGTCGGAATCTGCCCCGCGGTGATGCCCTGGTAGCCAGGGGCGGACATTTTGTCCCTGGCCGGCAGGTTGACCCAGAGCTGGACCATCTCGAAAGGTCCGCCGCGCTTGGCGTAGTCCTCGCTGTGGAACTCCTCGTGGATCAGCCCGGCAGCCGCCGTCATCCACTGCACGTCGCCGGCACTGATGGTGCCGCCACCGCCCGAGGAATCGCGATGGGAGACACCGCCTTCATAGACGATGGTGACGGTCTCGAAGCCGCGATGCGGATGCTGGCCGACGCCCAGTTTCTCCCGGGTCGGCGGGAAGTCGGCCGGACCGGCATAGTCCATCAGCAGGAAGGGTGAGAGTTCATCGGCCAAGTCATTGTAGGAAAAGATGCTCTGTACCGGGAAACCGTCGCCAACCCAGTGCCGGCCGTTGCTGCGCTTGATGAACGCCAGTCGTTTCATGATTGTCTCCTTTGCGTTCGCGTTTTAATGGAGGCAATTCAGGTAAGAGACAAATAGTGACGCGGCCCTGATCTTCACCGGGTCGACTCGACTTCACCAGTACGAGGACCTTGCTGCCGACGGCAAGCCCCATGTTCTTGATGGAGCGGTTGGCAGCCATTACCCCTAGCGGCTACAGTGGACAGTCACAGCACCACAGGCCCCTCCGCTTGGCCGCCATCGTCTCGATCACCGCTCCGATATTTCTCCTCATCGTCCTGGGATTCGGCGCCGTGCGCTCCGGCTGGGTCCCGCGTGAGGGGGCGCTGGCCATGGGCCGCTACGTGCTGAGCTTCGCCCTGCCCGCGCTGGTCTTCAACGCGCTGGCCAAGCGTCCGCTGGGGGAG
>CAILVI010000154.1 GCA_903837595.1 uncultured Thiodictyon sp. | reverse complement strand
GGGTTGTCGCGCTGCTCGACCGCGGCGTAGAAGGCGTCCATGTCCAGGTGCATGATCCAGCGCGGGGGCACGGTGCTCATGGTCCTGGTGCTCGACAAGGGAAACTGGTCATGAGGTTAGCGCGGGCGCCGGCACAGACCGGCCGGCCGGCGGGAATCAAGTCTGCGCGGGGATAGCGCCGCCAGCGTCCGTCCTGATCACTGCAACGAGCACTCGATCAACTGCGCAATCTCCTGCGAGACCCGCTGGTTCATCTCCTCCGGCAGGCCGAGCCGGTCATACAGCCCGTTCATGTACCCGAATTGCAAATTGATCTGGCGAAAGAGTTCCGCATAATCATCGAACTGCCACCCGCTCATCCCATCCTGGGCCTGCTCCCGGTGGCCCCGGCACAGCAGGCGCAGGACGTGCCAGAAGGTCTCCCCGACCTTCTCGACGAAGTGGAACCAGTACGGGAACTCGGCCGTCACGTCCATGAAGTAGGCGCGGATCTCGGGAATCTCCGCGGTCTCGCGCGGGTCGTTATCCCAGCCGTCAAAGTAGAAGGTGACCTTGCCCTCCCAGCGCATGGCGATCTCACGGGTAGCGACCAGCGGTAAGAGCTTGTCGAGCAGGGGACGGATGTCGTGCGTCACCACCGACTCGCGCATGATGGCGATGACCAGGAACTGGTCCTTGGCGGGCGACAGGCGGGCGTGCGGATACTTGGGATGGCGCTTCTTGGACATGTCGTCACTGGTCTGCGGCTGTTGAGGTCCCGGATTATCCGCCAACCCGTCCTCCAGCACCCGCCGGATGCCGACCGAGACGCCCCTGGCCACCGACACCAGGGGCCCGCTCCTGCGCACCCGACCAGCATCCTGGCAATGTGGCAGCTGGTGACACACAGGCGAGCGAACATCCTGGACCTCCTGAGTCGGCGGGCGGGAGCCCCGCGGCGACACGACACACCACCGCGCTCTTTGATCGCTGCCGGGACCGCTTGCAGGACGAAGACCTCGGTCCCTTGGCGCAGTGTCGGAGCAGCGAGACAGGCCACGACATCGACACGCAGGGTTGGGGCCGCGTTTGAGCCGATGCAGATTCTGCACACCTTCTGGCAACCCGACCCTACTGACGCGTTCGTCCAAGCCGGCGCCTTCCGGCTCTGGGTGGAAAACGCCGGAGCGTCGCCCCGTAGGGCGCGACGACGGCCTGCCGGTGCATCCGTTTCACCTGTCCAGGGTGGACTGGCTGGCCCTCCTTGAGACGCTGGGGGGCGTCGCTCGCGGCGTCCAGCCTCGACGGTGCGTGGTGACCTGTGCGCTGCAACTGCCTTGACACTTGCCGTATGTGAGCGCGTTTGGGTATCGGCACATTCACTCGGCGTCCGACGTGGTTCGGGTGCGCGTTGACGGCAACGATCAGGTCTTTCCTGGAAACACGATATGCAGAACGAACGGATTGGAACGGCCGGTGCCGTCGATAAGAAAAGAGGTTATGAATCCTTCTTGCTGCATAATCATCAACTGCTTGCGTGCATTTTGATTGAGCTTCCACACGGGAGCTTGTGCGCCAATGGCTTCATACAATTCGCTCGCACCGATACGATAGACGGAGTTACTGCGCTGGCTTGCCAAAAAGCGATGTAGTGCTTTCCCAAGATCGGAGAGCCTTCTGCGCAGCGAAAAACTGATAAACGTATAATAGTTCTCCAGCCACCGTGACACCAGAGGATGGAACTGGACGTAATAGCAGGCATCTTGCTCTTTCGAGAATTCCGGAATATCAAAAAGCGAGATGACTCTTTGGTACCCCGCCCCGTCCTGTTCCTTGTCGAAGCGCAACTGCAGCCCATCGAGGTCCTCGATACTCTCACACCGCCGCGCCAACGCTCGTTCGCCCCACCCTTGTGGCGGCGCGTCGCCATGAATGGCCGTTTCCAACTGTGATAGTGTAAATAGCACGATGTCAACGTTTACGCGTTCAGCTGTCGGTGTCGTGTCTTGCGTATCTAGACACCGCAGGACGGTCGGCAGCTGATCGGCTGGCCCCGTCAGCCGGCGCGAGCGTAAGATCATGAGTCCCAGCAGCGTGTCTTCATCGTAGATATTCAGCGCTGGTCCGGAACGATAGACGCCACCGCCGTCCCATGACGACTGTAACTTCACCCATCCGCGTTTGAACATCTCGATCGCCGTCTCGCGCGTCACTGGCGGAAACAGCGGGAGCCTCATGAGCATGGTGGGATATTTGGGGGTGCGCACATTGCAGTCGGTTCCAGCCCCCGCTGGCGTGCGACGCTATCCAGCGCC
>CAILVI010000153.1 GCA_903837595.1 uncultured Thiodictyon sp. | reverse complement strand
CGCTACCAGGACGTGATTGCCTACAAGGAGCGCATTGACGTAGAGCGCAACAAGGTCCTTGATGCCCTGGCCGAGCAAGCCCAGGAGATCAAGATGGGGTACGAATGAACCCCTACTACCAGGTAGCCCAGCATCAGGATGACCTCATCTTCGATCTACTCGATTTACATCCGTGGAGGTTCTGAGAAGTAGCGGCTAACCACCAGCGATCACTATAGACTCCATGCTTGAATGCTCCGTCACGAGACTTACCTGAAGGTACGGCGAGCAACCCTCGGGCGTCGCCGACCCGGCCACCTGGTAGCCGCCAAACTGGGTAGGCGACCAAGGACACCCCAACATTGAGTGACAATAAAAATGAGCGATTTCCTTGAGCATTGGGCAAACGAGAATCCAGAAAACGCCAAGCTCGTAGCGCAGGAACTGCTTATCACGGAGGTCACCGAGGCCATCTGGGAGGCGATGGAGCACGCGGGCATCACCAAGTCCGAGCTGGGAACCCGGATGGGGGCCACGAAGCGTTACGTGTCTCAAGTGCTCAACGGCGCCCGCAACATGACCCTGCGCACCCTCTCCGATATCTTTTTTGCACTGGGCCGAAAGCCACTGCTCCGGGTTGAAGCGCAGCCTCAGCAGGGTGCCTGGCAGAACTGTTCGACCGGCCGCTTCGCCATTGGCCCGGCCAAACTCCGCTACCGCAGCACCGGTAACGTCATCTACCCGATGGATCACTGGCCAAGGCGGTGTTGAGTCATGGACAAGACGCTACTGACGTAAGACTTTTCACGATGAGAATCTATCATTACCAACCGCCCGATCATGTCAGGCCAAGTGCCTTGAACGCCGCCTGGCGCATATCGCCGAAGAACACCGGGTCGACCTGCTCCAGCACGTCCGGGTTCACGTCCAGGAATTGCCGCTTGTTTTCGATCGGGATCAGCGCCCGCTTGCCACCATTGTCCATGGCGACCTGGAGGGGCTCGGTTAGGGAGCGCACGGGCTTGATGTTGCCCTGGATGCTCAGGTCGCCCAGCACCAGCAGCGCGGGCTGGGACGGCGACTTGCGAAGCGCCGAGTAGGCGGCGACGAAGAAGGCGACGCCAATCTCCGCCTCGACCTTGTTGCCGAGAAGGTCGATGACCTCGACGTGGAAGTCTGAGGTGTCGAGTTCCCGCGGCACACCGAAGGGGGTCTTGTTCGCGGACAGGTAACTGAAGGCCCGGCTCACGGACTCTTTCATCGCCCCGCTGACGCCACCGGCGAGCTTGAGCTTCCCGGTACCGGAGGACAGTGTGACCTCGACGCGGTAGAGACCAACGGTACCGTCTCCGCTCACGGAGGCGGCATAGACCGTGCCGGGCGGCAGCGGGTCGGCTGAAATGAGCCCCCGACCGCCTTGCTCTGGCACACCGACAAAGGTTTCTTCGCCGCTGTCGTTGATCAGATAGCTGAAGGATGTCTGGTAGTACTCGAAAGAGCCCATCTTCTTGAGCTGCTCCTTCACCCGTCGCCGCCCTTCCAATGCCAGCTCCAAGAGTTCAGCAAGGTCCTCCTGAGAAACCTGCCCATGAGGGTGCAGGATCTTCACCAGGCCCGAGACGGTGCGACGGACGGCTTTGCGGTCGCGTGCGTTCAGGTGGGCGCCCAGCGAGAAATAGTGGTCGATGATCTCGGTGAAGTTGTGCTTGCGAAGCTCCCGCAGGGCCTCGGCCAGGTAGTCGATGACGAACCCGTAGTGATCGGTGAAGTGCTCGTTGCGCATCTTCGGCACTTCCCAACCCGGCAGGTAGAAGTGCAGCCGGTCGATGAAGGCCATGTCGTCGCGGATCACATCCGGCATGGGCGCGAACAGGTGTCCCGTCTGGACCATGACGTCGATCGGTTGCTGGGTGTTGCCGAACATTGCGATGCTGGCATACCCCGCCATGGCCTCCTGTCCACGCTGGAACTGGCCGGACTCGCAGAAAGTCTTGAGCGTCGTGATGACCTCCTTGGGCATCTTCTGCAGATCGGCCACCTCGTCGAAACCGACCACATCCCAGATCATCAGCATCCCTTTCTGCTTGCCGTTCATGTGGCCGAACAGATTCGCCACCGTCGTCGGGCCGGTGAGCAGGGCCGCGTAGGGCGAAAGCTCCTGCACCGCATAACTCTTGCCGGTGCCGCGCGGACCCAGCTCGACCAGGTTGTAGTTGCGCTCGCACAGCGGGATCAGCCGGCTCAGGAACAAGAGCTTGATCCGCCGCTCCATCACTGTCGGTTCGTACCCCATGCTGCGCATGATGAGGTCCAGCCACTCATCGGTGCTGAACTCGGCGCGCAGCCGGCGGTACTCCTCAAGGTCGAAGCTCGCAAGCTGGATGGGCGTGAGCTTGTCGATCCAGAACGGATTCTTGCCCTTGGTCTCCTCGTCGTACTCGAAGCGCATGTCCACCTGCGCCCAGATGCCGCCGGTCAGGAGCCGGTCGAAGTCCCGCACGTAGCGGTCGGGGATGTGCACATGGGTGTGCCCGAAGTTGGTGACCTCTGCCCAGTACTGAGAGTCCACCAGGCGGACCTTCACCTTGTCGATGAAGGTGTGCCGACCGTTCTCCTTGACCTTGCTCTGGGCCTTCGTGCTTTCGTCCGGGCGAATGTAGTTGTCCGCCAGGGTGTCGTTGACCACCTGCAGCCCCATCTGGATCGCCATCTCGTCGGACGAGGCGCAGTATTTGCCAAGTAGGTACTCCAGCACGAAGACCGGCACGTTGGCGCCGACCTTGACCTTGCGGACCAGGTCCTTCCGGACCACCTTGCCGGCGAAGACCCTGTTGACCTTGTCGTCGAGGGCGTCCCGCGCCATGGTTTCTTGGCTCATCGTTTCAGATTCCCAGTTTCACTGGCAACTCGTCGGACTCAGCGAGCACGCTGTCCGTGTGCGCATCGAGCACCATGACCCGTAGCGACTGGCAGGTGTCGTTGGTCAACATCATGCCCAGGCTCGCCTCGGTTCCCGGCGCCAGGGTCAGCGTGCCCTTCCCGCGGTCGAACTCCCCGCCAACCGCCATCCCCATGCGACCCACCTCTTCTGCGCCAGCCATCAGCACGACCCGCAGCACGATCTGCTCAGTCGCGAGCGGATCGCCCACCTTGAGTCCGAAGGTGCGGTTGGTTACCGCCGCCGGATAGCCGGAGATCCGGACCTGCACGCAGGGAACCTTCGCCGGCGTGCCGGCGGTCATGCGCAGACTGACGACCGGGATCGCCAACTCCTGCAGGCTGAATCCACCGTGGTGGAAACTCAGGCTGCCACCTGCCTTGAATACCCCGAGCCCGGTCGGAAAGACGTAGTCCAGGTCAGAGTGGTAGCCCAACTCAGCCCCAGGTATCCGCACGGCCCCGGCCGGCGTAATGCCCCCGTGGCCGATCCAGCAACGGCGGTGCAGGTCCAGGGTGACGCCCCCGGGACTGTCCGTCTTCATATCGTCGTCTTTGCGGATAGCGAACTGGTGACCGTGGTCGGCGGTGATGACGAAGTGCTCGATGCCGGCGGCGGCGAGTTTGCGCACCGCCCGTGCGAGGTTGCCGATGACGCTGTCCATCACCTGCCGGGCCAACAGATCGCTATCCGTTTCCCCGGCGAAATCGATCTCCTGGGAGCGGATCACGACCAGCGAGGCCGTGCTGATCTTCTTGCGGATTGTTGCCGGGGAGCTGCCGAGCAGTTTGCCCAGGGTCATCTCAACCACGTCCGGCACCTTGGCCTTGAGGAATTTCGTCCGTTCGTTGAGAACGGTCATCTCCGTGCCTTCGATGCACACGGCCAGTTTACCCTTCGCGTCGATCAGATCGAAGCTGGCCGAGGCCCCCGGTAGCAACGCCGCCATGCCGACGGGGGTAATCGACGGCAGCGCCGCAACGGCCGCTTGAACCCGCAGGTCTTTGGCACCTTCGATCTGGCGTGCCAGGTCCACCCCCATCTCGTAGCGCATGGCATCGACGAGGAAATAGGCGACGCGCCCGCCCATGGTCTGCACCACCTGCGGGTAGATGCGGGTCTGGTGAAGCGCGCCTGGCACCGTCCAGGCGGATGCGGCGAACGCCTTGGCGAATCCATCCGCCATCGTCCGCAGCAGGTATTCATGCTCTTTGCGGATGACCGCCAGCGCCTGCTCCGCCTCCGGCTCGTCGTCCATCTTGGCGACCCATGCCTCCAGCCGTCGCTGCAGGCTGTCGGCGCGATGCCAGCCGTCTTCGGCCGTATAGGCGACAAGCCACTTGGCGGGATCATTTGCCATCTTGCCCAGTGCCACGCGGACCCGCTCTAGCGCTAGCCCGAGCTCCGCCATCAGCCGACACGTCTCCCACTGGGCCTGGCGGCGCAGATCACGGTCGACCCAGAAGCTGCGGCCGCGCGCGGTGGCGATGCCCAGGGCGGCGTCGAAGTCCTTCCCGGCAATCAGTTGCGTGGCGTGGGCGAGCAGCCCCCCCTCCTCGAACCGGAAGGTGTCGATCGACCCCAGATGAGCGGCCAGTACGCCGGCCCCCGCGAGCCCCAACTGCTGCTCCACGGTATCCGCCAGGCCCAGGTACGCCTGCGGATAACGCCGGCGCAGGCCCTCCGCCACGTCGCGAATGCGCTCGGCGTGCTCCTTTGTCGATGGACTCGGCACCATCCCGACAGACGGTGGCGGCGCACAAGAGAGGTCGGCACGGAACTCATTGACCAAGACATAGCGGCAGGTCTTCTCCCGTGCCTGGGAGATGGTCGTGCCCTCCGGGAGTTCCAGACCCAATCGCACCCTGATCAGCTTGAGGAGCTCGGGCAGCGCCTCTCTTTCCACCAGGACGGCATCCTTGGCGTCGGACGCCAGCCACTGAGTAAGCAGCGCCTCGCCTTGGATGCCACCGAACAAGGTGTGAAGCACCGAGGCCATCCGCCCGCCCTGACCCAAGAAGGCGACAATGTCGTCGTAGGTCACGGAGGTCGGCCGGAGTATCTCGTCGATCTGCCCATCGGTGAACCGCTGGCGCAGCACGTTCTGCGCCAAGCGTTTGAGCTGCGGCTCGTAACAGAACCCGCCCCGCTCCAACTCCATCAGCACCGAACCCACGCGGTCCCTAGCGGTGCCCGGCAGATACAGGATCAGCGGTTCCGGCTGGTCGGCCGCGACGATCGGCTCGACCGCCGCGCGCAGGCCGAAGAAGCTGCCCTCATAGCGGGCGAGCAAGGCGGAGCTGGAACCAATCGTCACCCGCGGCAGCGAATCGCCGTCAAGCGGCTCCAACTCCCGGTCGAAAAAGGGCCTGAACTCATTGCGTGGGTCGTAGAAAACGACCACCGAGCGCTTGCGCAGCAGATCGTTCAGGTGCTCGCAGAGGTAGTCGTGGAAGGGGTGCATGGGATTCCGCCTTACCTGTCCGTCTTATCGATTGCTGCGGCGATCAACGGTGCCATTTCCCGCAGGCCTTCCAGAGTCAATTTGCCATCCTGATACAGGCGGTACCACGCTCGACGTTGGCGGATTACGCGCTCGTCGTCACGCAAGTGAAGCCGCTCAAGCACAAACTCAGCACATTCCCTGAAGGATTCCGGTATGGAGCCAGAGATCCGCAACTGCAGCGAGGGCAAGATGATCTCAAACCAACCGTCGCCGATATCGAACGGGTCGAGCATCTGATTTGCTTGAATATTCTGCTTACTCGAATTGATCCATGCAGATGCGTAGCGGTAATTCGACCACTCGTAGGCAAGCGACCGATCCTCATCCCAGCTCACGAAATGATCGACGGTCCCAACCGGCTCGTACATAGCGCTGTAGGCGCACAGATTCTTGAAGCCGTCCGCGAGCTCGCTCTTGCACCGCTTCCAGTGGTCGGGGGGACGGGTTGTTGCGTTCGGATTGTTCGTCAACCAACGCGTACCGGGCACGCGAACCTGCTGCTCAAACCGCCGGGGCTCAACAGGGGGCTCGAACCTAATCAAGAGGCATCTCCATGGCGCTCCACCCACACGACCCAACGCGGCCAAAATGCGTCGTGGCCCGCCAGGACCCTTTGCAGTTCGGAATGAATCTCGCTCTTCGACCGAAGACCGCTCGGTAACTCGGCACGGTCCCCCCGCATCCATGCCTCCGCAGCCTCGATTGCGCGTTCGGCCTCCACCGATCGCCCTTGCCGCAGCCCAAAGGACTCGGATACCAGCCAGTTGACGACATCACCTTGTTTGGCCCACGGCAGTTGGTGCAGGCTGACGGCGCCATCGGCAATATCCAAATGGAAGACCCCATCCCGAATCTCATCGAAGAACGGCTCCGCCGAGGCCAGGATCAAGGGCGAATGGGTTGCCGTGATGAGCTGCACCGGAATCGTGCGTTTTCCGGGCAGCGCAGCCATAACGTGGAGAAGCGCGGGCACGATGCGACGTTGCCACTGGGGATGCAGGTGGGCTTCGATCTCATCGATCAGAAAAATAATCTCCTGCGCGGGAGCAACCCCCGTAAGCTCCGCCGCGGCGAGGTGCTCCTGCCAGGCCCACACCAGCAGATAGCCGAGGGACACGATGCGGCGTATTCCCGCGGAGGCATGGATCAGTGGAACCTGCAAACCATAGGGCATCTTGATGCTAGGGTGCTTGCGCGCATCGCCCAGAGAGACCTTGACCAGAGCGCCGGACTCCAAAGGCTCCTGGTCCGATGGCGAGAGTGCCCGAAGGACGCTCTGCAACTGATCGAATGTCTGACCTTTTTCGAGCTGCCAGCTCGCCCAGTCCGCGATCAGGCCGTTGCAATACTTGACCGGCTCGTTAAGCGGCAACCCATCCCAGACCGATTGCGGCGAAAACAGATAGGCGGCCTGCCGGTCGAAGCTCTCACCCTTCCAGTAATTACGCGCCGGGTCCCAAACTGAAAATCCTCCATCGACTTGTGCGTAGAGCACCAATCCCGGGATCGCCGGACGCCCCTGGGCTAGAGGCCAATGTTCGGATTCGCGATCGAACCTGCTCGTATACTGGTAAGGTCCTCCACTTTTTTTCGTGTAGCGGTAGGTGATCCGCGGATCGGTCGGCGGAGGATCTCGCTTCGTGCTCGGCAGCCTTATCCGAAGCCGCGGTCTTTGCGGCATGAGCTTCTGGCGCGCCCAGGTACGGGTTAAGGCCCACCAGGCAGCGTCCAGCAGAAAGGTCTTCCCCAAGCCGTTATCGCCCACCAGGAAATTCATGCGCTCATGGAACGCGATTTCCATGTGCGGAGCGGGACCAACATCCTGAAATTGTAGGTATTGGAGCATGAGAATCGACCCTAATGGTTGTCGACGTTGGCCAGATCGGAGTTCGGACGTGAACACGTTTCTTCCACGCACATGCGCCGGACGGTGATCAAGATGGCAGCTCCCACAGAGAACGCGTTGCGATCTCTTTGACCCGGAACATGGGTTTTCCCGGCTTCTCTCCAGAGACGAACTCGTCGGCTCCCGCGGCAACGGCTACGGCGATATGGATCGCATCCATGGCGGCAAGACCGTAAGACTGCGCGAGAAGCTTGGCCGAATCGACAATCTTGGATGACCACGGCTGATGCTCTGCGCCGGCGAAAACGGACTGGTAAAAGGCGCTCTCCGCGACTTGTCTGTAATGGATCGCCTTGGGCATCACTTCCAGCCATAGCGCGTCGCTGACGATCAAGATCCGATCGGGATCTTCCAGAATCGCCAGCGCCGTTGCAAATAGCGGCGCTCGTGCAGACCACGCGGCGATCAGCAGGTTGGCATCAATGGCCGTACGCAGTTTACTCATCAGACAGACCACCACGACGGCGGCGGACCTCTGCGCTGATCTCCTCGGTACTCAGCAATTTGCCCCCGCCCGCAAGGTGCGCCTTGCGCGCCGCGAGCGCCAGTCGACCGATTTCGGTGCGTGGCTGATAGTCCTCGGTTATCGGATCTTGCGTCACCCGCTCAACCGTAATCCTGACGAGAACACCCGCCGGCAGATCATCCGGCAGGTGTAACAGATGGTCGGTCGGAACATTGGTTTCAAAGGTTAGGGCGTGCATCGCTTACTCCTTGTCGTCGTAGTCGATGATCATCTGATGGGTCATGGTCGGGGCTCCGGTTTGGGTCGTCAGTCGGTGGCTGAGAGATGGTAGCGGGTTCCGCGACCGACGCCGGTCTTGGTGACCGTGCCCGCGGCGAGCAACGCGTTGATGGAGAGGTTCCACTGGGTGTCGCTGAGGCCGGTGGCGACGAGGACCTCGGACTTACTGGTCCCACCCCGGGCCGCGGCGATGACCTGCTTGACGGCGTCCAGCATGACCGGATCAGGGGCGGCGGAACCCGTTGCAGGTCTGGAGCCCGGGCTGGCGTCACCTGACCTCGGGGCAGTAGGAACGCGACGAACCGGGGCGCGTGCGGACGACTGGCGGCCACCGCCGCGGCCAGTGGCCGGCGCGGGGGACTCCAGCAGGCTGTTCAGCGCGTCCTTGACCGCGGCCGAGGTGCGCTCGGCGATGAGGTGCTCCACCTCTGCCTGCGCAACCGTGCGCGGCAGCCATTTCCCATTGTCTCCCTCGTTCCAGAAGACCGCTTCCAGCCCGTGGGCGATGGCGAGGCTGCGGTCCGTGGCGCACTTGGGCACGACCCGCTCGGGCCAGAGGTGCATCGCCAGGTGCGACCAATCGTAGCCGCCGGCTACCAGTTTGTCCCAGCAGTCCTTGCACTCCTTTTGCCAGGCCCGGTGCTGGGACACCAGACGCCACAGGGGCGCGAAGTTGATGATAACGCCGTCGTTGAGATCAGGGTTCCACAGGGGCGCAACCCGGGCGACCTCTTCCCGGAAGGCGCGCACCTCCTCGACGAAGCCCTCTTGCTCGGCGATCTCTTTGCGCTGGTTGGCAGTCGGGGTGCCACCGGCCACCTGGACCAGCCCCGTCAGCTTGCGCTCCTCGTGTTGGAGCTTGGGGGTTACAAAGTCGTTGAGGACCTTGTAAAAGGTGTCTCTGGTGAAGCGGTGGTAATAGAGCCAGACCGAGTAGCTTGCAGAGGGGGTCGCAAGTTGCCAGTAGATCGGCGCCTTGCGGCGGCTCTTGGAGTAGCGCTTGAGGTGGTCGCCGAAGCAGTTGCCGCTGAACCAGCCGCGCAGGTCCGGGGCGCCGGGGGCCAGGGTCTGGGCCGCCTCTTGCCGGCAGGCGTCGGCGGCCTCGCCGCAGACCAGCCGCCAGACCGGCCCCGTGCGCGCGAGCAGGTCGTGCCCATGGCCCGGATCGTCCACCAGGATGCCATCCGTGGGAAAGGCGACCGGATCGGCGGGCGGGGGCGCCGCGAGCGGCAGGCCGTCGTCACCGGTCAGCATCGCCGGTGAGCAGACGGGCAGCGGATCGAAAGGCCCGGGCTCGGCAGGCGCGGCGACGGCGCCGGTCGCGCGCCGATGATCGAAGCAGCCGAAGGCCACGCCGAGCGTCCAGGAGCACAGCAAGGCGGTCAGCGGGGCCGGGTCGGCAGTGTCGGTTTGATCTTCAGGCGTCAGACGTTGCTCGTCGTCGTCGGTCGTCGGTCGTCGGTCATCGGCAGAAAGAGCCTCCGTCGGGTTACCGAAACCCGCTTCGATCCGCCGACGATCCTCGCCGTCGATTCCGTAGAGCGTGAAGCAGAGGTCGTCGATGGTCTGCTGGATCGCCGCGAGTTCTGCCTGGGCTGCCGCAACGCGCACGTTCCACGCCGAGACCCGCGCGGCTAGGCTGTCTCCGGCGACTTGCAACAGGGCGGGCAGCGTGAAGGCGTGAGAGGTCTCGGTGGCGGTGTCGAGGGAGCGTTTGAGGGACCAGGCGCGGTGGGCGAGGGTTGATAGGGTCGTCGGTCGTTGGTCGTCGGTCGTCAGCGGGGGAAGCGGGGTCCGCTGGATCACCCCGACCTCGTAGGAGCCGAACGCCATCTGGAGTTCCACCAGCGCACTGAACGGCCGGCTGTTGACCACGGCGAGCAGTGCGAGCAGGGTGTGCGGATCGTCGCCATCAACGAAGGCGGCCGGCCCCTTGTGGCTAAAGATGCACCCCGCTGGCATCGCACGCATCGACAATCCCCTTTGTGTCCGCAGAGGCCAGGTGAAGCCGGGGCGGAAGTAGTGCGTGGCTCCGCGCCCATATCGACCGATCTGTTGCAGGCCGACCTGGTCGCCCTCCGAGTAGCCAACGAGCAAGACAAGGTCGGCATAAAACGGTGAATAGCTTCCACCCTTTGCAAAGCAAAACCATCTCTGACCGAATCGGGCCGGCTCTGTTTCCCACCAGGCACGAATGAAGCGGAAGTCATCGGCGGTGACGAGCCCCTGCTTGACCGTTCGCCCCCCGGTCGCCAAGGCCGGCAGGTGCCGGAAACTCGCGCGCACCGCGTCGCTCACCCAATACGCAAACGGCGCCCCAGGTACCTGCCGAAAGCTCTGCGGCGCCATGCTGAACAGGTTCTCGGGCCGCGGGCCGTCAGCGGCATTGGCCGCGGCGACCGCTTCGCACAGCGCGGTGGCCTTGTCCTCGGCCTCGATTAGGCGAAAAAAGATGGTCATTACGCAGTTCGCTCGGGATGCAGTGAAATCGTATTCAGTCCGGGCACCTGGAACAGGGGCTTGGTTGGACGTTCCAGGGTCACGAAGACGTCTGCACCGGCCTGCAATGCCGCGGCGGCGTGCAATGCATCCATGGCCCCAAGGTCCCGTTGTGCCGCCAGCCCGAGCGCCTGCTGGACCAGGGCGTCAGTGGTCGGAACCCACAGACTGACCGCGGCAAAATAGCGCTCCATAAACACGATTTCATCTTCGCGTCGATAGAACAGCGGCTTGCGTAGCGTTTCAAGGCGCAGAAAGGCGCAGGCTACGAAGGCCCTACCGGGCTCTCCCAGCACCCCCAGGGCTTCGGCGGACGCGGGATGATCACCACGGAAGGCGGCGATCAGTGCATTGGCGTCAACGTAGGTCTTGATCATCGCCGGCCTCCGCGCGCCCCTGCCGTACCTCATCCAGGATGGCATCGGCCGATTGGAGCGGCAGGCCCCGCGCGATGGCGCGCTGCCGAATCGCCAGGAGTTCGCGGCCAAGCTCGGTGACCGTTTGGTCATCGGCGAGTGGCCCCTGCAGCAGGGGCGCCAGCGGCTCCACGGTGACCTTGACGGCGGTGCCGGCCGGCAGGAAATCAGGCAGCCTCAGGTCCAACCGATGATCGGTCGTGATTCGTGCATTCAATACGACGGCATTCATCTCGATCATCCTCAGTTGGTGTCAAAGGCTTCCATTGGTTGGCGTCGATATAGGTGCGCGTAGGCATCCGTCACCCCGCCCCGCCGCCCCTGCATTTCTTTATCGAGTTCGTCCCAACTCAGCAGTTGGCCGCCGCCCAGGATATAGGCGCGCCGCAATGCGATGAGGTCGCGGCCAAGCTCGGTGCGCGGCTGGTAATGATCGACCACGGCATCGCCGGTCAATGGCGCGGCCGATGTCTCGGGCGCCGCAGCCTCCGGCGGCTGGGCTGCGGGCGGCAGGGCGCGCGGTGACCATGGGGCCAAGGTATCAGGCAGCACGGTCACGACGACCCGCGCCCGCGCCACCCCGGGGAGCGGTTCCAACAGGCGAACCTGCCCGTTTTCATAAACGCCTTCAATCGTCGTCAGCATCGCAAATACATCCTCCCTTACTGTTTGACCAGGCAATAGGCGGCGGCCTCGACCATCGCATCGTCCATGACCCCGTGACCGAGATCGGCAACCACCGTCGGCAGGGCCTCCTGGAGCAGGATCTCCTCACGCCAGCGCTGGAACGAGGTCAGAAAGAAGCCGGTCCTTGAGGTGATGGCACCGAGGTACCCGCCAGTGCGCAGCAGCCCGATGCCGCGCTCGATGAAGGCGGCGTAGATGTCGTTCCTGGTACGCGGGTAGGCACTCTGGGCCCAGGGGCGCACGTGCTCCGGAAAGGCGCCGAAGGGCGGATTCATCAGCACTACGTCGTAGCCCTGACGGTAGATGTCAATGAACGCGAAACCGCGTGCCGCATCCTCGGCGAAGAGTCGGCGCTGGTAGCCGCCGCCGCGCTCTGCGCGTTCGGCATAGGCGTGGCGCGCGGCATAGATCAGCCCCTCGGCCTGGTCCCAGAAGGTCGCGTCGGCAATGCCGATGACGTCCAGACCAAGCACCAGTTGTTCAGGCGAGGGGCTGTCGTCGGCAAATAGCTGCAATTGCTCAGGCTTCTTCAGGCCAAAAAACCATTGCTGCTTCGCCTCGGCCAAAGCACCCGCGATCTCATCTTCGATCTTGAGCAGGGAACCGGCCTCACCGGCGAGCCGCATGGCGGTGAACACCCGGCGGACCAGTTGGCCGAGAAGTCGCTGTTCAGGCGTGGCGGACAAATGGGTCGCGATACATTCGTCCAGGTAGGCGCCCTCACCGGGCATGGGCTCGGCACAAGCGATGTTGGAGCGGCGGACGCGAGGGCGATCCTCCCGCCGTAACCCCTGCTCCTGCCAGGCCCGCTGGGCGCGCAGCCAGAGGGACAGGCCGGCGATCTGCGCGGCGCGCGGGTCGATATCGATGCCGTGGATGTTGTGCTCGATAATCAGCCGCGGGATGTCGCGCAGGTAGTCATCCTTGGTGGCGTAAAGCGCCCGGAGCGGCACAAGGCCCTCACCCCCGCCCCCTTTCCCGGCGGGCGGGGGGAGATCGAGGTCCCAGGCTTCCTCATAGATGACCTGGTACAGGTCGAACGCATAGAGGCCGAAATGCATCGAGCCGCACGCCGGATCGAGCATGCGGATCTCGCGCGGGTCCTTCAGGGGGCGGATCGGGGCGTCGGTCTTCAGTGCTCGGTCGTCAGCAGAAGCGTCTCCCGCTGACGACTGATGACTGACGACTGGCGACTCTGAGACCCGCCACACCAGATAGCGGCACTGCTCCTTCAGGCGGGTAACGCCCCGGGTCATCTCATACCAGAGCCGCCCCAGGCTGTTATCGGTCAGGAACTCGACCACATAGCGGGGGGTGAAGAACTGGTTGCGGACGGCCAGTTCGCGACTGTTGCGCGGCGCGGCAGATTCGTCGCGCATCCGTTTGCGCTCGGACGGGTCGTTGTAATACTGGTAGACCCAGCCGATGGTCTCGTCCTGGTCCCAGACGCCGGCCAGTTCGGGGTCATTGAGGATCTCCAGCAATCCTGGCGGCTGGGAGCCGAAGAGGGTCGCACGCGCGGGCCACAGCAGGCTCGCCGGGTCTCGCCGGTCGAACAGCACCCGCACCTCGCGGCCAATCTCATCGAACAGGCTTTCGATATAGAGCCGGTAGCCGCGGTCGGGCAGCTGTACCAGGCCCGGCGCGAGCCCGCAGAACTCCTTGAACCCCGACGACTGCTCGCCCCGGGAGATGCACTCCTGCACCAGCCCACGGGCTTCCAGCATCTTGAGCGCGACGAACCGGTTCAGCGTCGTGAATGCCGCCTCCCGCCGGTAACTGGCAGCCGCCTCGGCCGCGCTCTGGCCGCTGGCCCGAAAATGCTCGACCGCGGCCACCAGCTTCGTCCGCACGATCCGCTGCGCCGCGTCGAGATGGCTCCCTGGCTCGCCCGCAATGGTGCCATCCAGCCGGATGTCGAAGACACCCGCCAACTGGTCCTCGAAATCCTGCTCAAGCAGCCCGCGAGCGGCCTGGGTGGCGCGTTGGATGCGGTTGCGGGTGTCTTTGTCCATGTTTGAGGTTCGGGGTTTGGTTGATTGCGGCCGGAATGGAGTTTCTAACCCCTTGTTACGGTTAGTTGCCGCGCGTAATTACACGCGCGCGTGAAAAAATGTTAGCGCGCGCTCATATTTTTCTCGCGCGCTCGTAATAGGCACCTTTTCTGGTCGCTCTTGAAGTCGACGGTCAATGCTTCGGCGGTGGGGATGTCCGAGTCGAGCATGATGATACCTATTGGACCAGGACCTTCTTGCCGGCACCGATGAGTTCCAGACACTGCTCCTTGAGTCCATCGAGCGCCTGATCGAGTTGTTCCTCGTTCTCGATGCCCCCGGAGAAGAAGCCGGCGGCGCTGATCTTGACGACCCGATTGCCGTCAAGCAGACGCATCAGGTCTTCGACGGCCTTGTCGCGCCGGACGGGGCAGGCATCCAGGTCCGCTCGGAGCTGGGGTATCGACGCGGCGGCTGCCTTCGCGACAGTGTATGTCGCCAGCGGCTCAGCGATGCGGTCGCGCTGCTCCTCGCCGACCTCCTCCCAGCCGGGGGTGCCGTGCAGTTGTTGGAGGGCGTCCGTGTAAGCCTGGGTTCGGGCGTCTAGCGCCTGTTGCAGGCGGGCTTGGTGGGCGGTCTCCAGGGCCTTGGCGTGCTGATCGATGGCCGGCAGCTCGCGGAAGAAGGACTCCCGGGCCATCAGGTCCCTGAGCTGCTCGGCGTGCTCCCGGTCGCCGTCGCTTAAGTTCGGCTCCTGCTCCAGGAAGGGCCAGAGGCTATCCAGCGCGCGGCGCGCCCGGCCCAGGTCGTAGAGCGCGGGCTCAGTCAGGGCCTTGGCGAGCTCGGCCCCCCGCTTGATGGCCTCTTTCAGCGCCTGATGGCAGGCGGTGAAGGCCTTGAGTGTCTGGCAGTCGCGCTGGCGGCGGAAGCCCACGATGTTGTTCAATGCCCCGGCAATCACCTCGCCCCCGGGGAGTTCATGCTTGTCGAGCTGGGCGAGGACCTCCCGCAGCGTTTCCTCGAAGCCCTCCGTGGTCTCGCGGATGGCCGCCGCGATGATGTTTTCCTCGTACTCCTGGATCTCTTTCCCGAAGCAGGTCTTGTAGGCATCCCCGGCCTCGATGTAGTCCGTGAACTCGCAGTCGGTGGTGCGCGGGCGAAAGGATGCCTGGCGGAACAGGTTGTTATTGGTGAAGGTGGTGCGCGCGTCGAGTGACAGGGCGGAGTCGATGACCTGCCCCTTGCTGGTCGCCTCGATCTTGCCGGCGCGCAGCAGCGCGATGACCAGGAGCCGCACGGTGTCGAACTCCCAGCCGAAGGGTTCCTTGGCAAACTCATCGGTCAGCCAGCGCCCGCTGGCGGTCTCACCGTAACTGGTGCGGTTCTCGATGCGGGCCAGCACCTCGGCGAGCACCCCGATCTCCACATCAAAGACGGGCTTGCCGCCCTGGTCCCGCACCAGTCCGAGGTCCGCGTAGACGGGTGTCAGTCCGCGCAGGTTTTCGGTGGTCAGCAGGGAATCCAGGTCATTCTTGGTAACCCGCGCGGCGGCCTCCTCGAAGCGGTCGAAGACCTCCGGCAGGGCCTGGGAGAGGACCTTGGCGGCGGTGCGGGAGACATCGCCGGCACCCTCGTCCGGGCTGCGGTCGTTGCCGCGGAAGAAGATGGTACCGGTGAGCAGGGACTGTTTGGTGAGGCGGCGGACCTCGTCCTGATGGCGACGCTGGCGGATTTTCTCCTCCGCCACCAGGGCGCTCTCGTCCTTGGTCTGGGCGCCCCGTTCCTTGCGGGACAGGATCTCCTTGGAGCGATGGAGTTCGACGGTCTCGCGGTCGATGGCCTCATGGATGGCGGCGATCCAGAAGACGGCTTTAGTCTCGGTTTGGCTGCGACGGCGGAATGCCTCTACCTGTTGATCGAATTCAGTCCCGGTCTCGGCCAGGGCCAGATGGAACGGGATGTCCCCCTCCACCGCCAGGCGCTCACCCAGGTACAGGCCCGCCTTGAAGGGCTTGACGTCCAGCAGGTTGTGGGAGGGTTGCGGCTGCCACAGCGCGGTGACGGCCTCGGCGTGCAGGCGGGCAGTGTCGCCGGGCTTCGGGGTCAGACCGGCGCGCTGGCGTTCCCAGTCGTCCTCGGCCGGCGAGGGAATCCGGTAGCCGTCGTCGCCGCGGCGCACCATCAGGCCCTTCTCCAGGGCATCCAGGGCCTGTCGGACCTCGGCCAGGCGTGAATCGGCATCAATGGCCGGGTGCAACGCGGCGGCGATGTTCTCGGCCGTCCGGTGAACGCTACGCACGTACTGCAACAGGCAGATCACCTTGGCGACCGGTTGGGCGGACGGGTGGGCGATCTTGGTGCCGATGTCCGCGATCTTGGCGCGAATCTCGCTGCCGATGTTGCCGGCGACGAGGTCGTAGATCTGATCCACGCGTGCCAGTGCGCCGATGGGTTGGCTGGCCAGGTCCACGTCCGGGTGGATGAGCAATTGCTGGGCGAGCTTGATGATGGTGCGATTGGCGCCGCCGACGTGCTTGCTCGCCCCGCCCTGGGTCCGCAGGCCGGAGACGATCTGGATGATGAGGTCGATCTGATAGGGGAGCAGGGGATAGAGGT
>CAILVI010000152.1 GCA_903837595.1 uncultured Thiodictyon sp. | reverse complement strand
CCACGTCATCCGGCCGCGCCGCCAGCCGGCCTTCCTCAAGTTGGACTTCGAGCGGGGTGAGTGTGCGCAGATCGACTGGGGTTCATACGGCACCGTGCGGGTGGGCAACACGACCCGGCGCCTGAGCTTCTTCGTGATGGTGCTGTGCTACAGCCGGCGCATGTACCTGGAGTTCACCGTGTCGCAGGAGATGGAGTTCTTCCTGGCCTGCCACGAGAACGCATTTGCCACCTTCGGCGGCGTGCCGCAGCGCCTGATGGTCGACAACCTGAAGTCGGCCGTGCTGCAGCGCCTGGTGGGCATCGCCCCGGTGTTCAACCCGAAGTACCTGGACTTCTCGCGCCATTGGAACTTCGAGATCACCCCCTGCAACGTGGCTTCGGGTTGGGAGAAGGGGCGCGTGGAGAACGGCGTGGGCTACGTCAAGAAGAACTTCCTCGCCGGGCAGGAGTTCATCGACTTCAGCGCCGTGCAGCCCGCCGCCCAGCTGTGGGTGGACACGGTGGCCGACGTGCGCGTGCACGGCGCCACGCAGCGTCGGCCCGTGGACATGTTCGAGGAAGAGCGCGCCCACTGTTGACGCCGACCGAAAACTGACCCACCTTTGATGGTTGTGCCGATCCAAAACTGACCCGGGTGTTGCAACCTACCCTGCTGTTTTTTTCAGCAGCGGAGACGAGGGTGATCACCATGGCCATGATTGGCAAAGTCAAGCGGATGCACAGCCGCCAGAACAAATCTGTGAGGGAGATTGCGCGCATCACAAGCTTGTCGCGCAACACGGTTCGCAAGTGGCTGAAGTCGCCGGTGGAGGGCGAGCCGAAGTACCGGCGCGGCGCGCAGCCGGGCAAGCTGACGACGTTCCACGAGGCGATCAAGCAAGCGCTCAAGGCCGATGCGTCGCGCCACAAGCACGAGCGACGGACGGCGCGGGCGCTGTACGCCGAGATCAGGGTCGCCGGCTACAGCGGGGGCTACAGCCGAGTGACGGACTTCATCCGCGAGTGGCGCCAGGGCGAAGGCCAGGGGGTGCTGACGAATGCCTTCGTGCCGCTGGTGTTCGAGCTTGGCGAAGCGTTCCAGTTCGACTGGAGCGACGAGGGGATGGTGGTGGGCGGCATCTATCACCGCGTGCAGGTGGCCCACACCAAGCTGTGCTCGAGCCGGGCGTTCTGGCTGGTGGCCTACCCCAGCCAGGGTCACGAGATGCTGTTCGACGCCCACACGCGGTCGTTCGCCGCGCTGGGCGGGGTGCCCAGGCGGGGCATCTATGACAACATGAAAACGGCGGTCGATAAAGTCAAGAAAGGCAAGGGCCGGATCGTCAACGCGCGCTTCGCGGTGATGTGCGCGCATTACCTGTTCGATGCTGATTTTTGCAACGTTGCGTCCGGCTGGGAGAAGGGCGTGGTCGAGAAGAACGTCCAGGACAGCCGGCGGCGGATCTGGATCGATGCGGCCAAGCTGCGCTTCGGCTCGTTTGTCGAGCTCAACGCCTGGCTGGGGGCACGGTGCCGGGCGTTGTGGGAGGAGGTCCGGCACCCCGAGCATGAGCAGTTCAGCGTGGCCGAGATGCTCGAGCACGAGAGGGCGCACCTGATGCCCATGCCCGCGCCGTTCGACGGCTATGTGGAGAAGCCGGCGCGGGTCAGCAGCACCTGCCTGGTGGCGGTGGCGCGCAACCGTTACTCGGTGCCATGCGAGCTGGCCGGGCAGATGGTCAGCACGCACCTGTACCCGGGGCGGGTGGTGGTGGTGGCCCACGACAAGGTGGTCGCCAGTCACGACCGGCTCAGTGACCGCGGTCTGACCCGTTACGACTGGCAGCACTACATCCCGCTGCTGCAGCGCAAGCCCGGCGCGCTGCGCAACGGCGCGCCGTTCGCCGACATGCCAGAGCCGTTGCTGGCGTTGCGCAAGGCGCTGCTGCGCGACGCCGGCGGCGACCGCGTGATGGCGCAAGTGCTGGCCCTGGTGCCCACCGCCGGGCTGGACGCGGTGCTGGTGTCGGTGGAGTTGGCGCTGGAGAGTGCGCCCCCGTCGGGGCGGGTCAGCGTGGAGCATGTGGTCAACGTGATGAGTCGGCTCAATGCCGCGCCCAAGCCGGAGAACGCGGCCACGACGTTGCAGGTGACGATCCCACCGCTGGCCGACACAGCACGCTACGACACCCTGCGCGCGCAGGGCGACATCGGCAGCGGCACCAGCACCCCCGAGGACGCCCGCAATGAGGCCCAGGAGACCGACCATGCATGACGTGCTTGCCGATCTCAAGGAACTGCGCCTGCACGGCATGGCCGGCGCCTGGGTCGACCTGGTCGAACAAGGTGGCAACGCGGGCATCGACGCCTCGCGCTGGTTGATCGAGCACTTGCTGCAGGCCGAGACCACCGACCGTGCAATGCGCTCGGTGAGCCACCAGATGCATTCGGCCAAGTTCCCGGTGCACCGTGACCTGGCGGGCTTCGACTTCAATGACTCGCCGGTCGATCGCAAGTTGGTCCATCAATTGGCCGACCTGTCGTTCACCGACCAGGCGCACTGCGTCGTTCTGGTCGGCGGACCGGGCACGGGCAAGAGCCATCTGGCCACGGCCATCGGCGTGTCCGGCATCACGCGCCACGGCCGGCGCGTACGGTTCTACTCGACGGTGGACTTGGTCAACGCGCTGGAGCTGGAGAAGGCGCAGGGTAAGGCCGGACGCATCGCGCTGAGCTTGCTGCGTATGGACTTGGTCATCCTTGATGAGCTCGGGTACTTGCCGTTCAGCCAGGCCGGCGGGGCGCTGCTGTTCCACCTGCTGAGCAAGCTCTACGAGCACACCAGCGTGATGATCACGACCAACCTGAACTTCGCCGAGTGGTCTTCCGTGTTCGTCGACGCGAAGATGACCACCGCGCTGCTCGACCGCCTCACGCACCACTGCCACATCGTTGAGACGGGCAACAAGAGCTACCGCTTCCTGCACAGCTCCGATGTCGCCAAGAAGCGCATCAGGGCCCGCGAGCAGGTCCGCAAGGGCGCCAATCCAGAGCCGATGGACGCCGCCATCTGATCGGCCGCGGCGCGGGGGAATCCGCTACGGGCTACGCCCTGCGCGGCTTCCCCCGCGCTCACGATCATCCATCAAGGAGGTCAACGACCAAGGCAAAACACTACACTTATCCACAGCCGACCATCACGAGGTCGGCGCTTCCCCCCGGGTCAAAATTGGATCGGCAGGGTGGGTCAAAATTCGGTCGGCGCCGACAGGGTACGACGCCTTCAGGCGGTCCATATCGATACCGGCTGTCAGTGGTTGGCGACAATTAGGTTGGCCGGTCGACGACAACTATCTTGGCCGGTTT
>CAILVI010000151.1 GCA_903837595.1 uncultured Thiodictyon sp. | reverse complement strand
CTTTCTGCTGGCGCAACTGGACGTGGACTTTGAGCGCACCTATGGGCGCCTCACGCGCGCCTGGCAGGGCTTCGTCGGCGGCTGGTTTGCCGAGACCGAACGGCCCTGGGCGGTGGACAAGAACCGCGGCTGGCTGGCACAGATCGAGACGGTGCAGTCGGTCGACCCGGATTTCCGCATGTTGGTGTGTGTGCGCGAACTGGGCCAAGTCCTGGGCTCGATCGAGGGGCAACACGCGCGCACCCGCCTGCTCGACTTC
The DNA here is from genome assembly GCA_903837595.1 of uncultured Thiodictyon sp. Lineage (GTDB taxonomy): Bacteria > Pseudomonadota > Gammaproteobacteria > Chromatiales > Chromatiaceae > Thiodictyon. Next base: position 1,259 of record CAILVI010000151.1, on the reverse strand, counting down.
CCGGATCACCTCGCACACCTCTCGCGCTATGCCCGTGCCGACAAGCTCTTAGGCGCCGACGGGCTGATCGGTGGGCCACTCAAGTCCATCGAGGCCCTGCAAGACGTACCGGAGGAGTGGCAGCGGCACATCTATTACGTGGTCTTCGAGCACCTGATGACCGAGCCGCTGGCCGCCATGCAGGACATCCACCGCTGGCTGGGCCTCAAGCCGACCCCCTTCAATCCGCAGTCGCTGCCGGTGAAGCCCCACGAGAGCGACAGCCATTACCGCTTCAAATACCCACACCGCACCTTCGACCGCATCCAACCGCCCGCCCCGCATCCGGTGCCACCGCGCATTGCCCGCGACCTGCAACAGCACTTTCGCGATTATTACCAAACCTTTTACCCCGGTTTGCTGACCGACCGCCAGGAGTCCCTGCGATGAGCGCCCACCCGTTCCCCGTCCCCGGCAAACTGGCCCTGGCGGTCGCACTGGCGCTGGCCGGCTCAGCGGCCCAGGCAGCCGTCACCTGTTCAGTCACCGTCGCAACCGACGATGGCACCGGCGGCACGCCGGGGACGCTCAGTTGGGCGATCCTGACTGCCAATAACGGCGCGACCCCGACCACCGCCTATCCATCCGGCCATCCCGGCGGGGGCTGTACCGGCAACCTCATTATCTTGACGACCGATGTGACCCTCACCGGGGTGATGACGCGCCTGATCGACAGCGACGTCACCCTGCAAAGCGACGCCACCACCCGCACCATCAGCGGCGGCAATACCTACCGCCCGCTGTTCGTCAAGTCCGGCCTCGTGACGATCAGGAATCTGAACCTGAACAATGGCAAGGCCAAAGGCGGCGATGGGCTCAACGGCGGCGGCGGGGCCGGCCTGGGCGGAGCCCTGTTCGTCTACAACGGCACCGTAACGGTCGATACCGTCGGTTTCTCCGGCAATGCGGCCCAAGGCGGACAGAATAGCGCCAGCGCGCCAGGCCTGAACGGGGGCGGGGGCGGGATGTTCGGCAACAGCACCGAGACCGGCGGCGGCCTGTTCGGCAACGGCCTCGCCAGCTATGGACCCCAAGGTGACGGCGGTTACGGCGGTACCGGAAGTTACGGCGGCAGCGGCGGCACCCCGGCGAGCCCGAATGGTGGCTTCGGCGGCGGCGGCGGTGGGTACGCCGGTAGCGGCGGCTTCGGCGGCGGCGGCCGCAGCCGCGGCGGCGTCGGTGGCTTCGGCGGCGGCGGCGGCTATTCAGTTAACAGCATG
>CAILVI010000150.1 GCA_903837595.1 uncultured Thiodictyon sp. | reverse complement strand
GTTCTCAAAGGACCGTTCGCGACCGGTCAGGAGGTCACCAAGGCGTGCCTCACTTGCCACACCGAGAGTGGCCGGCACTTCATGAAGAACATCCACTGGACCTGGGACTACACCAGCCCGGAGACCGGCCAACGACTCGGCAAGAAGCATCTGGTCAACAACTTCTGCACCAACGCGCGGGGCAACGAGGGCATGTGCGCCCAGTGTCACGCCGGTTACGGCTGGAAGGACGAGACCTTCGACTTCGCGAACCAGGACAACATCGACTGCCTGGTCTGTCATGATCATACCGGCACCTATTACAAGAGCCCCAATAGCGGCGGCAACAAGAGCTGCGCTGTGATGTTCGAGGGGCTGGCCCCCCTGGATCTGGCCCGGATCGCCCAATCAGTGCAATTGCCCGAGCGCGCCAACTGCGGCACCTGCCACTTCAACGGTGGCGGCGGTGACAACGTGAAGCACGGCGACCTGTCCTCGGCCCTCAAGCACCCGCCTCGCAGTCTTGATGTGCATATGTCCGCCGATGGGCAGAACTTCGCCTGTACCGCCTGCCATGTCACCAAGAACCACGTCTGGGCCGGCAGCCGCTATGACGTTATTGCCAAGGACACCGCCGGTGCCGGCCGGCCCGGTCAGCGCCGCGATGTCGCCACCTGCGAGTCCTGCCACAGCGCCACGCCTCACCCAGCGGACTCTGTCAAACACATCAAACTCAACGATCACGTCGCCTCGGTGGCCTGCCAGACCTGCCACATCCCGCGCTTCGCCCGCGGCGGGGTCGCCACCGTGATGGATTGGGACTGGCGCACCGCCGGCAAGACCAGGAACGGCGAGGGCTACCATGAGCACGGTTACACCCAGGGCAACGGGGAGGAGCGCTACACCTACAAGTCCATCAAGGGTAGTTTCACCTATGGCGAGAACGTCATCCCCGAGTATGGCTGGTTCAACGGCCAGATGCGCTACACCACCATCGACACCCACTTCGACCTGAACCAGCAACCCATCCCGATCAACGGCTACCTGGGCTCGCGGGCCGACGGGCACTCGCGCATCTGGCCGTTCAAACGGATGCACACGTGGCAACCCTTGGACACTGGCAATGGCACTCTGGTCTATACGCACCTGTGGGGAGAGGACACCGACGCGTACTGGGGCAATTATGACATGGGCAAGGCGATTGCCCGCGGAATGAAAGACTTCGGGCTCGACTACTCGGGCCAGTTTGACTTCCTGCAGACGGTCTCCTATTGGCCTATCACCCATATGGTAGCGCCCAAAGAGGACGCACTCGCCTGTGGCGACTGTCATATGACGAACGGTCGCCTGAGTATGGTGACCGGAGTCTATCTGCCGGGACGGGACCGTAATCGCTGGGTTGATCTGGCCGGCATGATCCTGTTCTTCGGCACCGTTGGCGGCATCCTGTCGCACAGCGTGATCCGCGGCCTGAGCCGCTTCAAGAACCGCCGCCTCAACGGCCAAGACCACACCGGGGCCAACCAGCCATGAGTATCCGTTCAGTCCTGATCTACACCATCTTCGAGCGCTTCTGGCACTGGGCACAGATGACCCTCAT
>CAILVI010000149.1 GCA_903837595.1 uncultured Thiodictyon sp. | reverse complement strand
TAGCAGCTGCTATACATAAATCCCCTGAGCTAACATGAGTAACTTGTTAATGAACCGTTCCTAACTGCGTCCGCGGTTTCGATTTGACGATATGCCACAGCCATCCCAATAACGGCCTCAGCCAATAATTCTGAAGCCGCCGTCAGTCTCCCTCTTCTTAGCGCGATGTGGACTTCGTTACGGAGCGTTTCAAAACCCTCCCGATATTTCGAGCAAAAGTACAGGAACGGCATATCCTGTCCTAAGTTCTCGCCCTCAGCGATAGACTGCACAGTACCTTGCCAGCACTCAAGAAATATTTCCTTTCATTTCTGGGCGGAACCAACACCACATGCCGCAGCGTTTCAATGCTCGCCGTCGATAGACTCACGGTAGTACCTCATTCCCATCATGTTTGATGCTTAGGCAAGACAACCAGCGTGTTGGGGGCCGCATCCAGTTACTCCCGGGCCTTAACCAGGATCGCGTAGCGTCATGACGAGGCCTGTGCCAGCGCATAGCGCGTACTACGCCCACCCCCGGGCAGGCCAGTCAATGCCCCCATCTGCACCAGTGCCACCAGATCGCGCGTCGCCGTCGCCTTCGAGCAGCCAGTGATGCCCATATACTTGCCGGCGGTCATGCCACCCTCGAATCCGGCCGGACCCGCCGCGAACATCCGGGCCGCAGCCTTGAACTGGCGCTCGTTGAGCTGCTCCCGGAAACGGTCGAACCAGCGTGTCTTCTCGACCACCAAATCGACCTGAGCACGGGCGATGTCCTGGGACTTGAGCACCGTCCCGACGAACCAGCCAAGCCAGTCATCGACCTGTAGGGCAGCACGCTGGGTGCGCTCGAAGAGGGCATAGTAGGTCTTCTTGTCGGCCTCAATGCAGGTGGCAAGGCAGGACAGTGGCGGATAGCCCAGGTCTTGGGCAATGGCGTGATCGGCGATGGCCCGTCCGACCCTGCCGTTGCCGTCGTCGAACGGGTGGATCGACTCGAACCAAAGATGCGCAATCCCGGCCCGCACGGGTCCGGGGAGCGGGGCTTGGTTGCCTGAGGGAGCGGTCGCGTTGTACCAGTCCAGGAACCGGGCCATCTCCTGTGGGACCCGCGATGACGGTGGTGCCTCGTAGTGAAGATGCTGCTTGCCGATGTACCCGGAGACGATCAGCATCGGCGCGTCACCGTGGCGATAGGTGCCACGTTCGATTCGATGCGATGGTCGGTCCGGGATCACCATGGTCTGCCAGGTCCCGAGCAGTGTACTGCCCAGCGGGCGCGTGACGTGCTCGCGCACCGATACCATGAGGGCGGCGATGCCGTCTGCCCGCGGGTCGCGGGAAGCGGTCTCCTTGGGGGCAAGCCCGATGTGGGCCTTGATCGATGAGCGCACGGAGACGCGATCCAGTTGCTCGCCTTCGATGGCGCTAGTCTTGATGGCCTCTGAGACCAGCAGGTCCACCAGGGCCTCTTGGCGGTCATCGGCAGCCAATCCGGCCACCCCGCCGGCAAGCTGTGCGGCCCGCCGGCGATACTCGGCGACGGCCGCCGCGAGGCGGCTCGCGTCAAAGCCGAAGGTCGGCCAGTCGGGTTGTTGCCAAATCCACATGAGCCGATTGTAGTCGCTATTCGGCTCAAATTGCTTGGCCGACCCCCAACCTCACACCTCAGTCACATTTCGGACTACCGCTTGCGCTTCGCCCTTGGATGCGCCTGATCATAGACCTGAGCCAGGTGCTGGAAGTCCAGATGGGTGTAGATCTGGGTGGTACCGATGTCGGCGTGGCCGAGCAGGTCCTGAACGGCGCGCAGATCGCCGGAGGACTCCAGCAGGTGGCTGGCGAATGAATGGCGCAGCATGTGGGGGTGCACATTGCGGGTGGCGCCCTGTTCCTGCGCCCACTGGGCGACCCGGGTGCGGACCGTGCGGGGATGGATGCGCCCGCCCCGGCTGCTGACGAAGAGCGCCGGCTCGTCCGCCGCGGCCAGATTGGCGCGCACCCGCATCCAGCGATTGACCGCCTCCCGCGCCTGGGTGCCGACCGGCACGCGCCTGGTCTTGGCCCCCTTGCCGGTGACGCTGAGCATGGCATCCGCCATGTCGATATCGCCCAGATTGACGCTGACGAGCTCCGCCAACCGCAACCCGGAGGAATAGAAGAGTTCGATCATGGCCGTGTCGCGGATCGCCAGCAGGTCATCGACCGGGCGGTCGAGCAGGTTGCACAGCTGATCGGCGTCGAGGGTGGCGGGCAGTTTGCGGGGCGTCTTGGGGGCGCGTATGCCCACCGTGGGGTTATTGAGTGCGAGCCCCTCGCGCAGCAGCCAGCGATAGAGGCTGCGCAGGCTGGAGAGCTCCCGCTGCAGGGTGCGGCCGCAGACCCCGGTGCGATGCCGCCAGGCGATATAGCGACGCACTTGCTGCTGGTCCAGGCGGGCGATGGCGTCCGATTCGCCCCCGGCCTCGGTGAGCCAGGTGGCAATCCGCTCCAGGTCCGCGCGGTAGGCGTCCAGGGTCAGGTCCGCCAGCCGCCGCTCATGGGCGAGGTGGGCGAGGAAGGGCTCGATGGGGCTGTCGGCCATGATCGCAATTCCGGCAATCGGCGCTCAGCGCACACAGAGCGCTGAGCGCCAGACACAGGTGTGACACCGCTTGAGCGGTGTCACGAGAACGGGACGCGGCGACCGGCGCTTATTCCGGGACCGCGCGCTTGGCGCGCTTGCGCTTGGGCGGCGGCGACGGCTCCGGTTCGACTTGCGGCGCCGCTGTCGCGGGTTGCGCCGGCGCCGCTGCCGCTGCCGCTTCAGGGGGCAGCATCAGCAGCTTTTGGCTCACGATCTCACCCAGCCGGTCCAGCAGGTCGGTGCGCATGTCCGGCCGGAAGCGCTCCGGGTCAGCGGCACCGATGGCGAGTACACCGCAGTACCCGTTGGCGTGGATCGGCACCAGGACGGCACATTGGACCTGAGCATCCGGGGAGTCCGTTGGCACGTCGCCGAACAGGATACCGTTCTTCGCCTCGTCCAGCGGACCGCAGAGTGCGTGCTTGCGCTCCAGGAAATCCCGGAAGGCGACGGTGACCGGGTCGGAGTCGTCGCCGACTGAGTCCGGGGCGAAGAGTTTGAGGGTCACCGCCTGCGCGCTGAACTCGCGCATCAAGGCCTCCTCAAGCACGGCGCGCACCTGCTCCAGGGTCGGCGCGGCGATCACCTGCAACACCAGTGCATGCAGGCGGGCGGAGAAGGATTCGTAGTCGCGGGCGCGGGCGATCAGCTGGGACAGGCGACCCCGCTCGGTCTCCAGTTGCGTGCGCAGTACACTGACCTGACGCTGGATCAGTGAGACCGCCGCACCGCTGCTGTGCACCAGGTGCAGTTGGCCGAGGACGTCTGCGTGCTGGTCGAAGAAATCCGGATGGGCGCGCAGATAGGCTGCAACCGTCGCCTCCAGCCCCGTCGCCGGGTCCTCAACCGATGCGGTTCCCGCCGCGGCGTCCGCCGCCGTGGCGTCGCCCTTAGCCCCTGTTTTACTCATTATTCAATCTCTCCCGCGAAGACCCGTTGTGCCGGGCCGGTCATCACGACCGGCTGGCCGGGCGCGGGCCACTCTATCATAAGAACCCCGCCGGGCAGGCTGACCTGCACCCGGGGGGCCAGCAGTCCGCGCACGCGTCCGCTCACCACCGCCGCGCAGGCCCCGGTGCCGCAAGCCAGGGTCTCACCGGCACCGCGCTCGTAGACGCGCAGCCGGATGTGATCGGGTGCCAGTACCTGCATGAAGCCGACGTTGACCCGCTGCGGAAAGCGGGGATGGGACTCGATCAGTGGACCGAGCCGCGCGACCGGCGCCGTGTCGGTGTCGTCCACCAACAGCACTGCGTGAGGGTTGCCCATGGAGACGGCGCCGATGGCCGGGTGCTCGCCGTCCACCTCCAGGTCGTAGGTCGGGGCCTCGCTCTGCGCCAGGAAGGGGATGCGCGCGGGCGCGAGGATCGGGACGCCCATGTCGACCCGCACCTGCCCGTCCGGCTCCACGAAGAGGCGGATGGCCCCGGACGCGGTCCCCACGGGGATCTCGGTGCGGTCGGTGAGCCCCTGGTCACGCACGAAACGGGCGAAGCAGCGGGCACCGTTGCCGCACTGCTCCACCTCTGAGCCATCCGCGTTGAAGATGCGGTAGTGGAAGTCCGTACCCGGCAGGCGCGGCGGCTCAACCAGCAGCACCTGGTCGCAGCCGACCCCCAGGCGGCGATCCGCCAGCCGGCGGATCGCTGCCGCGTCCAGGGCGACCACCTGGCGCACCGCATCGATGACCACAAAATCATTGCCCAGGCCGTGCATTTTGGTAAATCGCAGTGTCATAGCCGTCCGCAAACCGCCAGGTGCCGGTCGCTCACCACCGCGACCTCCAGGCCGGCGAGCCCCGCCTCCGCCAGCTGGGCAACGACCTCCTGGGGCTCGAAGGCGGCGAACAGCGAGTTGCGAAAATCAGTGCGCAGCACCTCGGGGGCGTCGTCCGCGTAGGTCACCACCAGGGCCTCGGCCCAACCGGCCGAGGCCGGGCGCATCAGGTCCATCACCAGCACCAGCGCGCCGGGGCGGGCGGTCTGCCGCACCGTCTGCCACAGCACCTGCGGGTCCGGCAGGTGGTGGAGCAGGCTGTTGGAGAGGATCAGGTCATAGTGGTCCGCCGGCAGTGTTGGGGTCGGCAGGCACTCACACAGCAGCCGGCAGCGCGCGGCCACCCCCGGCAGCGGGTCCAGGGTCGCGCGGGCGTGTTCGAGCATGGCGGCGGAGCCGTCGAGCGCGTCACAGGTGGCCTCCGGGTAGGCGCGCAGGAAGCGGCGGACGATGTCCGCCGGCCCGCAGCCCAGGTCGAGTGCGCGGGCGCCGCGCAGTGGCCCCGGCCCCAGTTCGGCGAGCAGCTTCATGAACAGGCTGTTGGACTCGGAGAAGTCGGCCTGGGCATAGGCCAGGGCCTGTTCGGCCCCATCCATCAATTCCGGTTCGGGACGGCGCTTCATGGCAACAGCGACTCCCCCGCCATGAGGTCGGCGATGGTCTCGCGGCGGCGCACCAGATGGGTCTCACCACCGTCCACCATGACCTCGGCGGCGCGCGGACGGCTGTTATAGTTGGAGCTCATGCTGAACCCGTAGGCCCCGCTGCCGCGTACCGCCAGCAGGTCGCCCGGTGTCAGGGCGAGCAGGCGGTCCTTGCCCAGGAAGTCGCCGGTCTCGCACACCGGCCCCACCAGGTCATAGCGGGCGGGGGTGGCGTCGCTGTCGCGGCACACCGGCACGATATCCTGGACCGCCTGGTAAAGCGCAGGGCGCAGCAGGTCGTTCATCGCCGCGTCCACCACGGCGAAGCGCCGGTACTCGGTGGGCTTCAGATATTCCACGCGGGTGAGTAGGATACCGGCATTGCCGACGATGGCGCGCCCGGGCTCCAGGACGATCTCCTGCCCGCGGCGACCCAGTCGATGGGACAGGGCGGTGGCATAGGCGGCCGGATCGGGCGGGTGCTCGCCGGTATAGCGGATGCCGAGCCCGCCGCCCAAGTCCAGATGATCGATAGGGATGCCGGCGGCGGCGAGTCGGTCAACGAGGGCCAGCACGCGGTCCAGGGCGGCCAGGAAGGGCGCCAGGTCGGTGAGCTGGGAACCGATGTGGCAGTCGATCCCGGTGATGCGCAGGTGCGCCATCTGCGCCGCCCGGTGGTAGACCGCCTCGGCCGTGCGGATGTCGATCCCGAACTTGTTCTCTTTCAAGCCGGTGGCGATGTAGGGGTGGGTGCGGGCGTCCACGTCCGGGTTGACCCGCAGCGCGATGGGCGCGACCATGCCCAACTCACCGGCCACCCGGTCGAGCCGTTCCAGTTCGGGTTCGGACTCCACGTTGAAGCAACGGATGCCGACCTCTAGCGCCCGGCGCATCTCGTCCTCACGCTTGCCGACCCCGGAGAAGATCACCCGCGACGGCTCGCCCCCCGCCGCCAGCACCCGCTCCAGTTCGCCCACCGAGACGATGTCGAACCCTGAGCCCAACCGCGCCAGGCAGTTGAGCAACCCCAGGTTGGCGTTGGCCTTGACCGCGAAGCAGATCAGGTGCGGGTGTCCCGCGAAGGCGCGGTCGAAGGCGCGCCAGTGCCGCTCCAGGGTGGCCCGGGAGTAGACGTAACAGGGCGTCCCGAAACGTTCCGCGATGGTGGTGAGCGGCACGTCTTCGGCGTAGAGCGCGTCACCACGGTAGTTGAAATGGTCCATCTAGTTGCCCCCCGCCGGCCATGCCAGCAGATTGCCGGCCGGGGTTTGGACCTGGTTCGCGGGCCTGGGCGCCGCCGAGGACTGAACCGGGGGCTCAGTCGAGGGTTTGGGCGCCTCCGCGGGCGTGGCCGTCGCCTTCGCTGGGGGGCGTTGTTGCGCGTTTTCAGGCAGGACCAAAGGGCCCTTCTGCCCGCAGGCCCCGAGCATGCTCAGGGTGCCGAGCGCGACCACCACGACGACGAAAAGATAGCGGGCCCAACAGTGCATGGAGTGACGCCTCGCGCGACCGGAAACAGGGGGCGCCAGTGTAGCCGATCCGGCGCCGCCCGGGTCCGTGCCGGCTCAAGATCGCGAGGCGACACCGCTCACGGGGCACTCGTCGGGCGTTCCGCCTGGTCTTGCCGGCCAGCCCCGAAGGGGCGCGACATATCAGCCCAGGGCAAGGCCCTGGGATAGCTAGTGCGCCGCGGCACTGCAGGAGGCGTCACCGCAATGCAGGACCTTTAAATCCCCATTGGTTTCATCGTAATAACTGACGATAGGCAGTCCGTCCGCACCAATCGCGATGCTGCTGTGCGAACCCACGGAGCCCTGGTTATCCGGTACGCTGATGCGCACGTCGGCGCAGGCGGGGTCGACGCAATGGGCGATCTTCAGCGCCCTGTTGGTGTGGTCGCGATAGCTGATGATCGGATGACCGTCGGCCCCCAAGATCATGGCCGCACTGGTGCCGACCGCGCCCTTGCTGTCGATGACCGAGAGCGACGCCCGGGCGCAGTCGGCACTGGTGCAGCGGGCGAGTTTGAGGTTGTCGTTGAAAAAATCCCAGTAAGCAATAACCGGCAAACCGTCGGCGCCAACCACGATCGCCGTGCCCAGACCCACGCCGCCAATATCCACGGTCGTCACCCGGGCGGACGAACAGTACGGATTGGCGCACTGGGCGAATTTGAGGTCGCGCCGGGCTGCGTCAAAATAGCTGATGACCGGATGACCATCGGCGCCCAACGCGATGCTGTTGTACCAACCAACATTGCCGAGATTGTCTACCGTCGCACGTTCCAACGTCGCGCAGTCCGGGTCCTGGCAATGGGCAACTTTGAGACTGCCGTGGGTCTTGTCGTGGTAACTGATGACGGGCAAGCCGTCGCGCCCCAGCATGATTGAGGTGTACTGCCCGAGCGCGCCCGCGGTATCGATCACCCGGGTCGTGAAGTCCCGGCACTCGGGGTCCGCACACCGACCGAATTTCAGAACCTTTTGAGTCTTGTCGAAATAGCTCATCCGCGGCAGGCCGTCGGTCCCGACGACCAGCGCGCTGAACCATCCCACGTCGCCATCGGCGTCGAGCGCCACGAGGTCGGCACCGGTGCAAGCGCCGTCCCGGCAGCGCGCGAGTTTCAGATCTCGATTGGTGTAATCGAGATAGAGAATGAGGGGGTTGCCGTTGGCACCCAGCGCGATGGAGGTCCCCCAACCCACGTCGCCGTTGCGGTCTATAACACTGATCTGATTGGTTTTCAGGCCAGCCGGAGGCACGCTGGCGCCCGGGGCCGGCCCGGCGCCGGGGCCGGGGCCGGGCGGCGCGTCGATGACCAATTGGTAGATCGCGAAGCGGGTGCGGTCATTTCCGTCGGCCACCCGCAGGGTATGGCGACCGATGCTGGTCAGGTCCGACGGCAGCGGGTCGCTGACCAGCCGATCGTCACTGGCACTCGTGAGGCCCAGGACGACCGCATCCAGCTTCACCGTGGGCAGACGGTGATTGCCGAATTTCTGACCGGTAATAATCAGGCGCTGCGTGTCCGGCTCCACGGTGGCACCGGTGATCCTGAGCGACGGCTCATCCGACAACAACGCATCCCCGGACACAGCAGTGCCGGCGGCACCCTGGGCGGTGTCGGTTGGGGGGGCGGCGATGGCGGCCGAAAGCGCCATCACGGTCACCAGAATCAGTAACAGGAATGACGCTCGCATCTGGGGGTCAGTCTTTGATCGGGAATTAAGCAATTGTAACAATTCTTGAGCGCCACTCTCGGTGAGAGTGTCACCTGTTTCTCGTGTTAGCCGGTAATCGCGGTCCTGGCCGCCCGTTTCGGCGCGCCCAGCGCCCACCCCGGCGGCATTTTTTTGCGGTGGACATTGTGTCCGTCTCCGGTCATACCCTCGTGAGAACAGCCAACCCCAAGAGGGGACCGTGACCGCCGGGCGCATGATCCGCCTATTGACCCTGAGGGCGCGGGCGCCGCTGCCGATCCTGTGCCGGGAGTTGGCTCCCCTGCAGCCGGGGATCAAGCGTTGGCCGACCAAGGCCGCAGCGGTTGCACCGTGGTACCGTTACACCCCTCAACGCCTCAGAGACCGCCCATGGCTGCCAAGTATCCCCTGATTCTCGTCGACGCTTCAGGCTATCTGTTCCGCGCCTGGCACGCACTCCCCAAGCTGAGCAATGCCGCGGGCGAGCCAACCGGCGCCCTGGTGGGGGTGCTCGCCATGCTGCGCAAGTTAATCGAGCAGCATCGCCCCGAGTATATCGGGGTGGTCTTCGACGCCTCTGGCCCGACGTTCCGCGATGCACTCTACCCCGCCTACAAGGCCAATCGCCCGCCCATGCCGGAGGAACTGCGCGCGCAGATTGCACCCCTGCAGGCGGTGATCCGCGCCATGGGCCTACCACTGCTGGTCATCCCGGAGGTGGAGGCGGACGACGTGATTGGTACCCTGGCCACACGCGCTGCCGCGCAGGGTCTGCGCACCCTGGTCTCGACCGCGGACAAGGACCTGGCCCAACTGGTCGATGACCATGTGACCCTGGTCAATACCATGACCGATACCTTGCTCGATCGCGACGGCGTGATCGCCAAATTCGGCGTCCCGCCGGAGCGCATCATCGACTACCTGAGCCTCATGGGAGATGCGGTGGACAACGTCCCCGGGGTCGCCAAGTGCGGTCCCAAGACCGCCGCCAAGTGGCTCCAGGATTACGGCGACCTGGACGGGGTCGTCGCCAACGCCGCGCGGATCACCGGCAAGGTCGGGGAGAATCTGCGCGCGGCCCTCGACCAGCTCCCGCTGGCCCGGGCGTTGACCAGCATCAAGCGGGATGTGGCACTGGATCTCAGCCCGACGGATCTCAAGCCATCCGCACCCGATACCGCCACCTTGCGCCACTGGTACGAGCGCCTGGAGGCGCGGCGTCTGCTCGCCACCCTGGAGCCGGCGGCCGCCGCGCCCGACACTGCGGGGGCCGCGGCCGCCCCGCCGGCGGCCGACTACGACCTAGTGCTGACCGCGGCGGCCTTCGAGGACTGGGTGGTGCGTCTGGAGGCGGCCGACCTCTTTGCCTTCGACACCGAGACCACCGGGCTCGACTACATGAGCGCGGACCTGGTCGGGGTGTCCTTCGCGGTCGAGGCGGGCCGCGTCGCCTATGTGCCGGTCGCCCACTGCTACCCCGGCGCGCCCGACCAGCTCTCCCGTGAGCATGTTTTGGCGCGGCTGAAACCGTCGCTCGAGGACCCCCAGCGACTCAAGGTCGGCCAGAACCTCAAGTTCGACATGAGCGTGCTCGCCCGCCACGGCGTGACCCTGCGGGGCATCGCCCACGACACCATGCTGGAGAGCTATGTGCTCGACAGCACCGCCACCCGCCACGACATGGACTCGCTGGCCAAGAAGTATCTGCACTATGACACCGTCCATTTCGAGGATGTCGCCGGCAAGGGCGCCAAGCAGATCACCTTCGATCAGGTGCCGCTGGAGAATGCCGGGCCCTACGCGGCCGAGGACGCCGATATCACGCTGCGCCTGCACCAGACCCTCTGGCCGCGCCTTCAGGCGACCGGCCGGCTGGCGGAACTCTACCAGGCGATCGAGGTGCCGCTGATACCGGTGCTCTCGCGCATGGAGCGCACCGGGGTGCGGATCGACCCGCACCTGCTGGCGGCGCAGAGTCAGGAGCTGGCGCGCCGCATCCTGGACCTGGAGGAGCGCGCCTATGCCAGCGCCGGGCATCGCTTCAACATGGGCTCGCCCAAGCAGATCGGTGAGATCTTTTTCACCGAGCTGGGCCTGCCGGTGGTGGCCAAAACCCCGACCGGCGCCCCCTCGACCTCGGAGGAGGTCCTGGAGCAACTCGCCGAACAGGGTCATGCCCTGCCGAGTCTGATCCTGGAGCATCGGGGACTGTCCAAGCTGCGCTCCACTTACACCGACAAGCTCCGCCAGATGATCAACCCGGTCACCGGGCGGGTCCACACATCCTATCACCAGGCGGTGGCCGCGACCGGCCGGCTCTCCTCCAGCGATCCCAACCTGCAGAACATCCCCATCCGCACCGAGGATGGCCGGCGCATCCGCCAGGCATTCGTCGCGGCCCCCGGGCACCGCATCCTGGCCGCCGACTATTCGCAGATTGAGCTGCGCATCATGGCCCACCTCTCCGGTGACGAGCGCCTGCTGGCGGCCTTTGCGAGCGGCCAGGACGTCCACCGGGCCACCGCGGCGGAGGTCTGGGGGCTGGCCCCGCAGGCCGTCACCACCGAGCAACGCCGCTCCGCCAAGGCCATCAACTTCGGGCTGATCTACGGCATGTCGGCCTTCGGCCTGGCCCGCCAACTGGGCATCGAGCGCAGCGCCGCCCAGCAATACGTTGACCTCTATTTCAGCCGCTACCCCGGGGTGCGTGCCTTCATGGACCGCATCCGGGTCCAGGCGCGGGAGGATCGGTGTGTGGAGACCCTGTTCGGCCGGCGTCTGTATCTGACCGACATCGGCCACAGCAACCAGGCGCGCCGCGCCGCCGCCGAGCGCACCGCCATCAATGCACCCATGCAGGGCACGGCGGCGGACATCATCAAGCGAGCCATGATCACCGTGGACCGCTGGATCGAGGACGAGCGCCCACCCGTGCGGATGATTATGCAGGTCCACGACGAGTTGGTCTTCGAGGTCGCCGAGGAGGCGCTGGACAGCGCCACCGCGCGCATCCGGGCCGACATGCAGTGCGCGGCGCAGCTGGCCGTCCCGCTGGTGGTGGACATCGGCAGCGGGGCGGATTGGGACCAGGCGCATTAGTGGGCAGGCGTGGCTGATGCGCCAGAACCCAATACCGCGCCCGCGTCGGGAGCGTTCATTTATAATCCGCGGCTTCAGTGCTTAGCGCACGCCGCTTGATCTCGACCGTCAGGCCCTTCTGGGCGTCGATCATAACTCCGGCTACCCAGCCTCTCGTGACACCGCTGCGGCGGTGTCACGCATGTGTTGGGCGCTGTGCGCCCCGAGGCCGTCGGCGGGAGTTACGATCAAGGCCCCTTCCGTGATCTGGAGATTTCTCATGAGTTCCAACCCCCAGTCCCCGCTTGAGCATTCGTTCCTCACCCGCCCCTGGTGGGCGATGGGGCAACTCACGCGTGACTATTCGTCCCCGCGGATCAACGAGACCGCGACGCGTGCCCGCGCGGGGTTGTTGAACCTAATTTCCGCGGTCACCATCGCGTTGCTGCTCACCCATCCCGAGACCGATCCGGTGATCTATGTCGGTCCGCTGGTCCTGTTCGATATGCTCGTAGCGGCGTTCACCGGCCTGACGCCTTTGAGCCCGACGGGACTCGCTGGTACAGCACTCACGATGGACATGCGGCCGGTATGGAAGCCCACCGCGCCCAAGCGCTTTGCCTGGTTGTTGGGTGCCGCCCTGGCGGCAACCTGTCTGGGCATGCGCCTGGCCGGGGCCTCGCCGGAGGCGATGGCGGCAGTGGTTGCCATCTGTTTTGTGCTGACGTGGCTCGAGGCGGTACTGGGGTTTTGCGTCGGGTGCTACATGCACAAGCTGATCTGGGGCTGCGAGGCCTGTGAGGTGCCGTACGTGCGCCAATAGCCTGACTAACCTTGCCGCGCACGCGGCGGACTGGACGACGATCCGGCCCCATATAGGAAACTAAGGAACGGTTCATTAACAAGTTACTCATGTTAGCTCAGGCGATCTATGCATAGCGGCGGCTATTCAGTTGAAAAACCGCGGTCTTCCTGCGACCATGAGTGCCGGTTATTTGGACGCCAGACGCCACCATGAACGAGTTTGCCGGTTACGAGGCCGCCCACGAGGAGACGATGC
>CAILVI010000148.1 GCA_903837595.1 uncultured Thiodictyon sp. | reverse complement strand
GCCCGCGCCACCCCGCAAGATGAAAGTGGCGGGCGCCTGGGCCGTTCCCCCACCCCCCCTCCCCCAATAGGGGAGGGAGAATTGGAGCGCGCTCCCGGCGCGATTTTCACGGTAAGCCTCGACCTCCAGTGGTTAGAAGGATGATCAAAGCCGCCGCGGCGATCGGATGGCTGGGGCATTGCCGCTTAACGACAGTGGTTGGAAGCGATCAGGCGCGCCGGGCGTTGGACTTAAGATAGACAAAAATTGCGATGTGCGCCAGCATCCTTGCCGGGGCAGCCCGGGGAACAGGCCAACGGCTTCACGGTCAACCGGATGGTTTAGAATAGACAAATCGTTCGACCTTGGAAAATCGACAATTGGAAGGGTTTCGCAATGGCAAAATTGGGTAGTACGGCACGGCCGCTCGTGCTTCGCGTTCAATCGCAAGATCGGGCCTATTTCGTTGCGGCGAGCTGCCAGGAACACGGCTGGCAGTATGTCATGGGGATCGAACCGGATAAGCCGGAGGACATCTCGGACATGGAGCGGATGCTCACTCCGGCCTTGCCGGCCAAGTCGTGCAAGATCGATCGCAATGGCCCCTGCCCCTGCGGGAGCGGCAAGAAATACAAGAAGTGCTGCGGTGCAGCCGCAGCCGGAACTCCTCAATAGCTCACCCGCCTCAGAGACTTTGACCATGCTGCGCACCCTCCTGACCCTCCTGACCTTGTGCCTGTATACCGTCGGCGCCGGCGCGGACGCAACCATCCCCACCAAGGACCAGGACGGGAGCCGCGATCACCCGCTGCTCAAGCGCTATGAGGGGTCATTCATCGTCGCCCACGACGGCAAGGCGTTCGATGAATTTGTGTTGCCGACCGCACCACTCAAGGCAGATGCGCAGCGGCGTGATCAGCACAACAACATCGCCTTTGCGCCGGAGCAGAGTCTGAATCTGGAAGGCCGCACGACGCGTCTGGTCTATGTCGTGCCGGAAGGCCGCTCGCCATTGGAGGTGGTACGCAATTATCAGGACGAGGTCGAGGCGTTGGGCGGCAAGGTGCTGTTCACCTGTAAGCGTGAGGAGTGCGGCGGCGCCGCCGACCGGTCCAGTAATGGGGGCGGCGGGGAGATGAGCCTCGCCATGGTGCTGTACCCCGAAGAGCGCATCACTGACCCGGCTTTTTCCAGCGGTAACTGCGCGATGACTGAGCGGATTAAGGACCAGCGCTACCTGGCCGCCGAGTTGCCGGACCAACAGGCCCATGTGTCGGTGCTCGCCTATACCCTCAAAGCAGACAGCTATTGCAAGGCACTGGACGGGCGCACCGTCGCGGTGGTGGATTTCATCGAGGCGAAGGGGCGCGAGCAGAAGATGGTGAAGGTGGACGCGGCAGAGATGGCGCGCACCATCGCTACCACCGGGCGCATCGCCTTATATGGCATCCTGTTTGACTTCGATAAGACGGCGGTCAAACCCGAATCGGCACCGGCCCTGACCGAAATCGCCGCCCTGCTGAAGGGCAACCCAGCACTGAAGCTACTGGTGGTCGGGCATACCGACAATGCCGGCAACTTCGATTACAACCGCACCCTCTCCCAACGGCGGGCAGAGGCGGTGGTTGCAACCCTGGTGAAGGACTATAAGGTGGACAAGGCGCGGCTGTTGCCGGTAGGCGTGTCATTCGCCGCCCCGCTGGCGTCGAATCAGAGCGAGGAGGGACGGGCGCAGAATCGGCGAGTGGAGTTGGTGCAGTATTGATGACTGGAGGTCGAGGCTTCAGCCGGTCCGATGCGCGGTCACAACGATTCCCGCTGCCTACGAGAAGATACACCGGCTAAAGCCTCGACCTCCGGTTGCTGAGGAACCACGGTATCACGGGGCTGTCGGTGCGGCCTCGTCGCGCCCGGGGGGCCGCTCCTACTGCTCTATGTTGCGGTCCCGCGCCGCCTTGGCGCGTTCAAAGACCTCGAGTAGATAATTGCCGTCGCCTAAGCGGATCGCCTGGGCGAGGTCGGTCAGCTCGACGCTGAAGCGCCCGAGCATGGCGGAGAGTGCCTCGCGATTGGCGATGCAGATATCCCGCCACATGACCGGCGAGGAGGAGGCAATACGGGTGAAGTCCCGGAAGCCACCGGCGGCATAGCGGAAGATCTCATCGGTCTCATCCATGCGCGCCAAGGCGTCCACCAGACCATAGGCCAGCATGTGGGGCAAATGGCTGGTGGCGGCCAGGACCTCATCGTGATGGGCGACTGACATCTGGCTGACCTCCGCCCCGCAGGTGCGCCACATCCACTCCACCCGCGTCACCGCGGCAGGGTCGGTCTCCGGCAAGGGGGTAAGAATCACCCGGCGATGCTGATACAGGGTGGCGAATGAGGCGTCCACCCCGCTGCACTCGGTGCCGGCAATGGGGTGACCAGGTACCAGGCGCGGCGGCGCCCGCCCAAAGGCGGCCAGTGCGTCCGCCACCACGCTGCCCTTGACGCTGCCGCCGTCGGTGACGATGGCATCCGGGCGCAGCCAGTCTTTGATTGCCGTGAAGACCCCCCGCATGCCCCCCAAGGGGACGGCAACAAACACCATGTCCGCTCCCGCGACCGCGCCGGCAGGGTCCTGATCGTAGCGGTCGATGACCCCGATCTCCACCGCCCGCTCCAGGTTAGGCAGGGCGCGCCCGCAACCGACCACCTCATTGACCGCCCCCGCCTCCCGCAGGGCGCGGGCGAGCGAGCCGCCGATCAGGCCGACGCCGATGATGGCCAGTCGTTCAATCATTATGCCTTCAGTACGTCCTCGAGGGCGGCGATGCAGCGGGCATTCTCCGCTTCCAGACCGATGGTGATGCGCAGGTGGTTGGGCAGCCCATAATTGGCCACCGGTCGCACGATGACGCCCAGCCGCAGCAGGGCCTCATTGACCGGGGCGGCCGGGCGACCGACATCCACGGTGATGAAGTTGCCGACCGAGGGGATATAATCGAGCCCCAGCCGCTTGAACGCGTCGGTGATTTGGCGCATCCCGGCACGATTGAGCTCCACCGAGGAGCGCACATGCTCGCTATCGCCAATGGCAGCGGCCGCCGCGGCCTGGGCCAGGCTGTTGACATTGAATGGTTGGCGTACCCGATTGAGCAGATCCGCCACACGCGGATCGCTCAGCGCATAACCCACCCGCAAGGCCGCCAATCCGTGGGCCTTGGAGAAGGTGCGGGTGACGATCAGGTTCGGGTGGCTCTCGACCCAGCGGGTCGCATCCGGGAAGTCCGGCTCGCTGACATATTCGGTGTAGGCCTCGTCGACCACCACCACACAGGTCTTGGGCAGCGCCTCGATGAAGGTACGCAAGGCATCGGCCGCCAGCCAGGTGCCGGTCGGGTTGTTGGGGTTGGCGATCCAGACCACCCGGGTACGTTCGTTGACCAAGGCCGCCATGGCTGCCAGGTCATGACCATAGTCACGCGCGGGGGCGATGCGGGCGGTCGCGCCGACCGCCTGGGTGGCGATGGGATAGACGGCGAATGCGTGCGCCGAGAACACCGATTCGGTCCCGGGCTGCAGGAACACCCGCGCCACGAGGTCCAATACGTCGTTGGAGCCGTTGCCGATGGTCACCGCCATCGGTGAGACGCCGTGATGGTCAGCGATGGCCCGACGCAGTGCGAAGCCGGCACCATCCGGATAGTAGCCCAGTTCGTCCAAACCCGCGGCGATGGCGGCCCGCGCCCGTTGGCCGGGGCCTAACGGATTCTCATTGGAGGCGAGCTTGATGCTGCCGGTGATACCCAACTCACGCTCCAGTTCCGCGACCGGCTTACCGGGGACATAGGGGGTGAGGCCGGCGATACCGGGGGCGGCCAGCGCGAGAAAGGGGTTTTCTTGATTGGTCATGCACAGGGTCCGGACAGGCAGAGGGATTCACACCGAAAAACAGGCTCGACTTTCGATACGATCCGAATTCTTGAAGGCGGCCTCCGTCATGAAGATCACCACGAATAATTGATTTAAACCATACCGGGGTTGCTACTGCAATCCCGATTAGAGCACCGCCACCGGATAGGACCCCAACACCTTGAAGAGCAGTGAGGCACGCTTGAGGTGCTCCAGCGCCTGCGCCACCTGGGGGTCGGCCCGGTGGCCGATGATGTCGATGAAGAAGACATAGTCCCAGATCCCGCGGCGCGAGGGTCGGGACTCGATCCGGGTCATGTCGATTCCGTGCTCCGCCAGCGGCGACAGGAGCGTGTGCAGACCGCCGGAGGCGTTGCGACAGGAGATCAACAGACTGGTCTTGTCCTGACCGCTGGGTGGGGCGTCCTTGGGGCCGATCACCAGGAAGCGGGTGGTATTGCCGGGCTCGTCCTCAATGCGCTCGGCCAGCACCTTGAGGCCATAGATTTCAGCGGCCGGGAGCCCGGCCACTGCGGCGCTGCCCGCCTCACTGCTCGCCAGACGTGCCGCCTCCGCATTGCTCCCCACCGCCACGCGCTCGGCGTGCGGCAGGTGCCGATCCAACCAGCCCCGACACTGGGCCAGTGACTGTTGGTGTGAATACAGGGTCCTAATGGCCTCTGCCGCCAACTCCCGGCTCATCAGATGGTGATGAATGCGCAGGCTCACCTCACCGGTGATCAAGAGCGGGGAGGCCAGAAACATATCCAGGGTGTGACTGATCACGCCTTCGGTGGAGTTCTCCACCGGCACCACCCCATAGTCACAGGAGCCCGCCTCCACCTCCCGGAAGATTTCACCGATGGTGGCCATGGCGATGGTACGCACCGAGTGCCCGAACTGCTTGAGCGCCGCCGCCTGGGTAAAAGTGCCCGCGGGCCCCAGATAGGCCGCCTTCATGGGCTGCTCCAGGGCCAGGCAGGCGGACATGATCTCACGGAAGAGCCGGGCCACCTCCTCGCCGTCCAGCGGACCCGGGTTGCGCTCCTTGATCCGCCGCAGGATGGCGGCCTCGCGCTCGGGACGGTAATACTGCACCGGCCCCTCCTCCGTGGTCGGCGCGGGCCGTCCCACACAGGCGTTCTTGATGCGACCCACCTCCTGCGCACAGCCGGCACGCTCGCTGATCAGGCGCATGATCTCCATATCGATGGAGTCGATGCGGCTGCGCACCTCGCGCAGTTGATCCTCGGGGCGGCCGGGCTGTTCCATGCAGTCTCCCCCTCAGTGACCGAGACAGCGCACGGAGAGGACCCCGGCGATGCCGCGCAGCTGGGCGACAGTGTCCTGCGGGCACGGCTTGTCAATATCGATCAGGGTCACCGCCACGTCACCGCGGGAGCGGTTCAACATATCCAGGATGTTGAGCTTGGCGGCAGCCAGATCGGTGGAGATCTGTCCCACCATATTGGGGACGTTGCTGTTGACGATCGCCATCCGGTAACCGCCGTTGCGCGGCAGGTTGATCTCCGGAAAATTGACCGAATTGGCGACGTTACCGTCCTCCAGATAGTCCCGGACCTGATCCGCGACCATCACCGCGCAGTTGTCCTCCGCCTCCGCGGTCGAGGCCCCCAGGTGGGGCAGCGTCACTACCCGCGGGTGGTCCTTCAGCAGGTTGTTCGGGAAGTCGCAGCAATAGGCGTAGAGGTGACCCTCATCGAGCGCGGCCACCACCGCCTCATCGTCCAAAATGCCTTCCCGGGAGAAATTGAGCAGCACCGAACCCTGTTTCAGGATCTTCAAACGCTCGGCGTTGATCATGTGCTTGGTCTCATTGGTGAGCGGCACATGGAAGGTCACGAAATCGGAGCGCGACAGCAGGTCATCAATGCTGAGCGCCGGCTGCACGTCGCTCGACAACTGCCAGGCACGCGCGATGGTAATGGTCGGATCATAACCCACGACCTTCATACCAAGGGCGCGGGCCGCATTGGCCACCTTGACGCCGATGGCACCCAGACCGATGACGCCCAGGGTGCGGCCCGGCAACTCAAAACCGACGAAATTCTTCTTGCCCGATTCCACGGCCTTGCCGATCGCCGCGTCGTCACCCGCGAGCCCACGGGCAAAGTGCCAGGCCTGACCGATATTGCGGGCGGCAATCAACATACCGGCAATGACCAGTTCCTTGACCGCATTGGCGTTGGCCCCCGGGGCATTGAAGACCACAATGCCGCGGGCCGTCATGGCCGGTACCGGGATATTGTTAGTACCGGCACCGGCGCGCCCGATGGCCTGCACCGTGTCGGGAATCACTAGGTCATGCATCTTGGCCGAACGCACCAGGATTGCATCCGGATGGGTAATCTCGGAGGCCACCTCGTAGCGATCACGCGGCAACCGGTCGAGCCCGGCCACGGAGATATTATTGAGCGTCTGGATCTTGAACATGATGCGACTACCCGTGCGTGCGCTCGAATTCCTGCATATAGGCAACCAGGGCCTGCACCCCCGCCTCCGGCATGGCATTGTAGATGCTGGCACGCATGCCGCCGACCGAGCGATGTCCCTTGAGTGTGGTCAGACCCGCGGCCTTAGCGCCTTTGAGGAAGGGGTCGTCCAGCGCCGCGTCAGGCAGCGTGAAGGGGACATTCATCCAGGACCGCGACTCCGGGCTCACCGGGTTCTTGTAGAAGCCGGACGCATCGATGGTGCTATAGAGCAGGTTGGCCTTGCGTTGATTGATCACCGCCACCGCGTCCAGGCCGCCCAGGTCCTTTACCCACTGGAACACCAGCCCGGCCAGATACCAGGCATAGGTGGGCGGGGTGTTGTACATGGAATCGTTATCGGCGTGGATCTTGTAATCGAACATCGTCGGCGTACCGGCCAGGGGTTGGCCAATCAGGTCCTCGCGCACGATGACGATGGTGAGCCCAGCCGGGCCGATGTTCTTCTGCGCCCCGGCGTAGATCAGGCCATAGCGCGACACGTCGATCGGCCGCGACAACAGCGTGGAGGACATGTCCGCCACCAGTGGCGTGTTACCGCAGTCCGGCAGATAGGGAAACTCCACGCCCTCAATGGTCTCGTTCGGGGTGAAATGCAGATAAGCCGCATCCGAGCTGAGCTTGAGCTCAGCCTGGGTCGGGGCACGGGTGAATTTCGTGTCCTCGGTGGTCGCGACCACGTTCACGCGACCGTAGCGGCGCGCCTCGGAGATCGCCTTCTTGGACCAGGAGCCGGTGTTGATATAGTCCGCCCCCTCGGCCCCACGCAGCAGGTTCATCGGCACCATGGCGAACTGGCTGGAGGCCCCGCCCTGAAGGAACAGCACCTTGTAATTGGCAGGCACACCAAGGATTTCGCGCAGATCGGCCTCGGCCTGGGCGGCGATGGCCATGTATTCCTTGCCGCGGTGGCTCATCTCCGCCACACACATGCCGCTGCCCTGCCAGTCCAGCATCTCGTCCTGGGCCTTTCGGAGCACGGACTCGGGCAGCATGGCCGGACCGGCACTGAAGTTATACACGCGTGACATGCTCAATCTCCGCTCAACTATCTGATGGTCGGCCCCGGATGCCCGGGGACTGGGCTTAATCCGCGGGCCTGTCGCCCGCCTCGTCGTCCCCGTCATCGCCCGGCTCGCCGTCCGGTGCGTCTTCATTGTTCAGTTCACCATCCGGCGCCTCGCCCGACGCCTCCACATCCTCGGGCGCCGCGGCCGCATTATCACCCTCCAGGGCCACGACGCGCTCGACATAACGCAACTTCTCCCCCGACCCCAGGCTGATCAGCTTCACGCCCTGGGCGGGCCGTCCCACCACCGGGATCTGGTCGACCGAGGTGCGGATCAGGGTGCCGCCCTCCGTGATCAGCATGATCTCATCGCCCGGGAGGACCAGCACCGCACCCACCTGGGCACCGTTGCGCTCGCTGCCGGCGATGGCGATGACACCCTTAGTGCCGCGCCCCTTGGTCGGGAACTCTTCCACCGTAGTGCGCTTGCCATAGCCGTTTTCGGTCACGCACAGGATGGTCCCGGGCTCCGGCACCACCAGGGCGATAACCCGCTGGCCCTCGTCCAGCATGACCCCGCGTACCCCGTGGGCACCGCGGCCCATGGCCCGCACGTGGTCCTCACTGAAGCGCACGGCCTTGCCGGCGGAGGTGAAGAGCATCAGGTCACGCGCGCCGTCGGTAATCGCCACCCCGACCAGGATCTCATCATCACGCAGGTCGATGGCGATGATGCCACGCGACAGCGGCCGGGAGAACTCGGTGAGCGGGGTCTTCTTCACGGTCCCGGCGCTCGTGACCATGAAGACAAACAGACCCTCCTCGTAGGCCCGAACCGGCAGCACCGCGTTGATGCGCTCCCCCTGCTCCAGCGGCAGCAGATTGACCATGGGGCGGCCACGGGCGCCGCGCCCGGCCTGGGGCAGCTCGTAGACCTTGAGCCAGTAGACCCGACCGCGGCTGGAGAAGCACAGGACCGTGTCGTGTGAGTTGGCCACGAAGATACGGTCGATGAAATCCTCCTCTTTGAAGGAGGTCGCGCTCTTACCCTTGCCGCCGCGCCGCTGGGCCTGGTAGTCGCTGATCGGCTGGGCCTTGACATAGCCCAGGTGCGACATGGTCACCACGACATCCTCGGGGGCAATCAGGTCCTCGAGCGTCAGATCGGTGTGGTCGACTATGATCTCGGTACGCCGGGCGTCGCCGAACTGGTCGCGGATGGCCGTGAGTTCCCCGCGGATCACATCCATCAGGTGATCGGGGTCCGAGAGAATATAGAGCAGAGCGGCGATCTGCTCCAGGATCTCGCCGAACTCCTCCAGGATCTTTTCCTGCTCAAGACCGGTGAGCCGTTGCAGCTGCAGGTCCAGGATCGCCTTGGCCTGGCGCTCGCTCAGGCGATATCCCTGCGCGGTCAGCCCGAAGGCCGCGTCCAGCTCGTCCGGGCGGGTCTCATCGGCCCCGGCACGCGCCAACATCCCGGTCACGGCCCCGGGCGGCCACGTGCGGGCCATCAGGCCCTCACGCGCCTCGGCGGGACTCCCGGCGGCGCGGATCAGCGCAATCACCTCGTCCAGGTTGGCCAGCGCGATGGCATAGCCTTCCAAAATATGGGCGCGCTCGCGGGCCTTGCGCAGTTGGAACAGGGTCCGGCGCGTCACCACATCGCGGCGATGGCGCAGGAAATACTCGATCATCTGCTTGAGGTTGAGCGTGCGCGGCTGGGCGTCCACCAGGGCGACCATGTTGATGCCGAACACACTTTGCATGGCTGTGTGCTGATACAGGTTGTTCAGCAACACCTCGGCGTAGGCGTCCTTTTTCAGCTCGATGACGATGCGCATACCGTCTTTGTCGGACTCGTCGCGCAGCCCGTCGTGGGCGATGCCATCGATCTTTTTCTCCTTGACCAGCTCGGCAATGCGCTCCAGGAGCCTGGCCTTGTTGACCTGGTAGGGAAGCTCGGTGACGATGATCGACTCGCGCCCGTTGCGCTTCTGGGTCTCGAACTCCGTGCGGGCGCGCATGACGCAGCGCCCGCGCCCGGTCCGGTACGCCTCGCGGATGCCACGCACGCCGTTGATGATGCCCGCTGTGGGGAAGTCCGGGCCCGGCACCAGGACCATCAGGTCCTCGATGGTGGCCTCTGGATTGTTGATCAGGGCCAGACAGGCGTCGATGACCTCCCGCAGGTTGTGGGGCGGGATGTTGGTCGCCATGCCGACCGCGATGCCGGAGGAACCGTTGACCAGCAGGTTCGGGAAGCGCGCCGGCAGGACGGTGGGCTCCTGCTCGGTGTTGTCGTAGTTCGGGATGAAATCGACCGTGTCCTTGTCAAGGTCGTCCAGCAGCGAGTCGGCCATCCGCGTGAGGCGCACCTCGGTGTAGCGCATGGCCGCCGGCGGGTCCCCGTCCACCGAGCCGAAGTTGCCCTGACCGTCCACCAGCAGGTAACGCAGCGAAAATGCCTGCGCCATGCGCACCATGGTATCGTAAATCGCCGAGTCGCCGTGCGGGTGATATTTACCCATCACGTCACCGACCACGCGGGCCGACTTGCGGTGGGCGCGGTTCCAGACATTCCCCTGCTCGTTCATCGAGAAGAGCACCCGCCGATGCACGGGTTTGAGCCCGTCGCGCACGTCGGGCAGCGCCCGTCCTACGATCACGCTCATGGCGTAATCCAGATAGGACTGGCGCATCTCGTCTTCCAGATTGATCAGGACAACTTCGCGGGCGAAATCGGACATGGGCTAAGAAGGGCTTCCAGGCTGCGCAGGGGCCGCTGCGGGATTTTCCCCGAGCGACGGCTAGGGGGGTACGGATAAGGCCGGCGATTGTAACACACGGGCGGGGTTTGGCCCCAGCGGGGAAGCGACCGAAGGGGACGGGGACAAACCCGACACCGGACAGGATGCTAGCCGACGCAGTGACCGGGGTCATCATAACGGCCGTTCCCGTTCACTTGCGAATATCCGTCAAAGACGTATTATTCACCCCATGTACACCGTCGTCGAAACACCGATATTCACCGCAGACGCCAAGGATACTTGGGCGGAAGACGAGCGCGGTGACTTCTGTGCCTGGCTGGCGACAAACCCGCGCGCCGGAGAGTCGATCCAACATGGCAACAAATGACAGCATGACCGGTGAAGAGCTCGGCGAGAAGCTACTGGAATCCATCCGCCAGATGAACGCCGGCCTCGGGACCGTGGTGTCCTCCCCGATCATCGCCGCCCGCCGGCGCTCCGGCCTGTCGCAGGCGCAGTTCGCCGCACTCTTGGGCGTGTCGGTGCGCACGCTGCAAGAGTGGGAGCAAGGACGGCGCCAGCCGAGCGGCGCTGCCAAGACCCTGTTCAAGGTGGCCGAGCGGTATCCCGAGGTGCTGAGGGACCTGGCCGACGCTTAATAGCACTGATCATAAGTCCGGCCACCCTACCCTCTCGTAATACCGTTTCAGCGGTGTCACGCATGTGTTGGGCGCTCGGCGCCCCGATATCGGCGGCCGGAGTGATGATCAAGGCCACAGCGGGCCTTGATCGTCGCTCCAGCCATTGGAGGTCGATGCTTTAGCCGGTCCGGCGCGCAGACGGCATTGATGTCTCTTGAATCGTTCGGAAAGCGCCACCGGCTAACGGCCAT